>NZ_AOIG01000067.1:0-223 GCF_000346635.1 Paenibacillus shenyangensis | reverse complement strand
GCCGCGCATGCCGAAGTCCTGGTGTTCAAGGAGCCCGCCGGCCCGACCGCGGCCATCACGCCCTGGAATTTCCCGTTCATGATGATCGCCCGCAAGATCGCCACCGCGCTGGCGGCCGGCTGCACCATGATCATCAAGCCGTCCGAGCTGACGCCTTTGACGGCCTACAGAATGCTCGACTACGCGCGCCAGGCCGGCATCCCGGCCGGCGTCTTCGAGATGG
>NZ_AOIG01000066.1:0-242 GCF_000346635.1 Paenibacillus shenyangensis | reverse complement strand
GCGACTCTGGTTCGACGGCCGGGCCCGGGCCGTCCTGGCGCAGCTGCTGATCGCCGGCGCCTTCGTCGGCGCGGTGGGCTGGCTGGCCTGGAACGCCCACGCCAACCTGACCCAGCGCGGCATCGCCATGGGCTTCGACTACCTCGGCGAGGCGGCCCGTTTCCCCATCGCCGAAAGCTTGCTGGCCTACCAGCCCACCGACAGCTACGGCCGCGCCTTCCTGGTGGGGCTGGTCAACACGC
>NZ_AOIG01000065.1:0-371 GCF_000346635.1 Paenibacillus shenyangensis | reverse complement strand
TGGTGTGCCCGCAAGTTTATCGGCAATGAGCCATTTGCTGTACTGCTCGGTGATGATATTGTAGAGTCGGATACTCCTTGTCTCAAGCAGATGATGGATGTATACGAGAAGCATGAGTCCTCTGTAGTAGGGGTGAAAGAAGTACCTTGGGAGCACGTATCCCGCTATGGTCTGGTCGCTGGTGATCAGATGCCTGGTGATGACTCCGGCCGCCTGTACAAAGCGACAGGTCTTGTGGAGAAACCAAAACGAGAAGATGCTCCATCCAACCTGGCGATCATGGGGCGTTATATCCTGACACCGGAAATCTTCGATATTCTGGGTAACCAGGATGCCGGAGCAGGTGGCGAGATCCAGCTGACCGATGCGAT
>NZ_AOIG01000064.1:0-376 GCF_000346635.1 Paenibacillus shenyangensis | reverse complement strand
TCCGACGTTCTTCCCTGGCAACAGAGCTTTACGATCCGAAAACCTTCATCACTCACGCGGCGTTGCTCCGTCAGACTTTCGTCCATTGCGGAAGATTCCCTACTGCTGCCTCCCGTAGGAGTCTGGGCCGTGTCTCAGTCCCAGTGTGGCCGATCACCCTCTCAGGTCGGCTACGCATCGTCGCCTTGGTGAGCCGTTACCCCACCAACTAGCTAATGCGCCGCAGGCCCATCCCTCAGTGACAGATTGCTCCGTCTTTCCCGGTCTCTTCAGGAGAAGAAAACGATTATCCGGTATTAGCTACCGTTTCCGGTAGTTATCCCAGTCTGAGGGGCAGGTTGCCTACGTGTTACTCACCCGTCCGCCGCTAAGTCTC
>NZ_AOIG01000063.1:0-328 GCF_000346635.1 Paenibacillus shenyangensis | reverse complement strand
CCGACGAGGTTTCCAGCTTGCGGATGGCCTGGCTCACCGCCGGCTGCGAAATGCCCAGCAGGGTGGCAGCCTTGCTGGTGGTGCCGGCCTGCATCACGGCCCGGAAGACCTGGATCTCGCGCATGTCCATCTATAAGTCCCGCTTATTGACTAAGTTTTTTCGATTGTTGAGGCAATGGGGAGAAAGGCAGACACTGGCGCTGTTCCCGATCACTCCTAAGCTCAGCAAATAGATTAGATGAAAGCTATCAATCAGACTAATAGAGATTTCGCCAGTCTCTCGCCCTCGGTGCAGCGCGCCTCCACCGTGGTGTTCGACTCGCTGGAC
>NZ_AOIG01000062.1:0-395 GCF_000346635.1 Paenibacillus shenyangensis | reverse complement strand
TTCTCCGCAATCCGGTACACCATCCCGTCGGCTCCAGCCACTTCCATCCCTGGATTCAGCTTCGGCATATCAAACGGTAGCTTAGGCACTTTGGTTTTGATCGGCAGGAAATCCAGTGCCAACTCTGTCAGCATCCGTGTCTTTTGTCCGGAAGAAGCAACGCTAATCTGATGATAAGTGTCAACAGGATGAACCGCCATTCCTATCAGACCAGCCATTCCATCTGCTACTTCATTGGCCCGCTGCTTGAGCACTTCCGGTTTGCATTCCACCAGATCAACAAACAGCGATACACCACCTTCTGCAAGACACCTACTTCATCCCAGATAATCCAGGCTGTCGAATGGTTGTTCCGCTCCGCTTCCTCTGCTTCCTGCTGAGCAATCTCCGCCTCT
>NZ_AOIG01000060.1:0-417 GCF_000346635.1 Paenibacillus shenyangensis | reverse complement strand
ACAGCGGATAGAGCACCATGCCGACCTGCGCGGCGGCCAGTTCCTGCACCGTCAGCAGCGGCGTCTGGCCGAATTCGGTGATGTTGGCCAGGATGGGCGCCGGCAGCGCGCGGGCGAAATCGCGAAAGCCCTCCAGGTCATGCACCGCTTCGGGAAAGGCGATGTCGGCGCCGGCCTCGACGCAGGCGGACAGCCGGTCCAGCGCGCTCTGGCGGCCTTCGCTGGCCAGCGCATCGGTGCGGGCGATGATGACGAAATGCGGATCGGTGCGGGCGTCGACGGCCGCCTTGATGCGGTCGACCATCTCCGGCAGGGTCACCACTTCCTTGTTGGGGCGATGGCCGCAACGCTTGGCGCCGGCCTGGTCCTCGATCTGCATGGCGGCGGCGCCCGCGGCGATCATCGAACGGGTGGTGC
>NZ_AOIG01000059.1:0-203 GCF_000346635.1 Paenibacillus shenyangensis | reverse complement strand
CATGTCGATGACGACGGGCGCCGTCATCTGGGCGCTGGCCATCCCCGGGCCGAACGCCAGCAATGCCGCCATCGCGGCCATCGTCAGGCGCGCACCCACCGGCGCGCCTTGTCCCATTTTCTTGTGAACCACAGCTTCTGCTCCTGATCCGCTCTCGGTAGGCCCCATGCCCCACGGAATCAAGAAGAAGACGCAATACGGCG
>NZ_AOIG01000058.1:0-586 GCF_000346635.1 Paenibacillus shenyangensis | reverse complement strand
CACCGCGTCATGCATCGAGAAGCCCTTGATCTGGCGCTCGAACGCCGGCAGCGCTTCGCGGATGGCGGCGATGGCGTAGTCCGGCAGGCTGGACGACAGGTCGGTGAGCGTCACGCCCGGTTTGTACGACGGCGTGACGCTGCCCAGCGCGGTCGAGGGCCGGCCGGCCAGGAAGTCGCCCACCAGTTGCGCCGGCGCGCTGTAGTCGCCGCCGCCCAGTTCGTAGGCGCGCGCCTCCCAGTGGCGCTGGAAGTCGAGCCCGGCCAGGGGCGACTGTTCGATGCCGGGGAAGTCCTTGGGTTCGATGCCCACCACGATGCCGGCGTTGGCGTTGCGTTCGTTGCGCGAGTACTGGCTCATGCCGTTGGTGACCACGCCGCCCGGCTCCGAGGCGGCGGCGACCACGGTGCCGCCCGGGCACATGCAGAAGCTGTAGACCGCGCGGCCGTTGCCGGCGTGATGCACCAGCTTGTAGTCGGCCGCGCCGAGCACCGGATGGCCGGCGCTGGGACCGAAGCGGGCCCGGTCGATCACGGATTGCGGGTGTTCGATGCGGAAACCCAGCGAGAACGGCTTGGGCTCCATG
>NZ_AOIG01000057.1:0-603 GCF_000346635.1 Paenibacillus shenyangensis | reverse complement strand
GATTCCGGCCAGATCCTGCTGGATGAATACCAGAAGCTGCTCAACGACCGCACCCGCATTGTCGCGGTGACCCAGGTGTCGAACGCGCTCGGCACCGTCACGCCGGTCGCGCGCATCATCGAGCTGGCGCACCGGGCCGGCGCCCGCGTACTGGTGGACGGCGCGCAGTCGGTGTCGCACCTGCGGGTGGACGTGCAGGCGCTGGGCGCGGACTTCTTCGTGTTTTCCGGCCACAAGATCTTCGGGCCCACCGGCATCGGCGTGGTCTGGGGCCGGCGCGAGGTGCTGGAGGACATGCCGCCCTGGCAGGGCGGCGGCAACATGATCGCCGACGTGACCTTCGAAAAGACGGTGTTCCAGCCCATTCCGAACAAGTTCGAGGCCGGCACCGGCAATATCGCCGATGCGGTCGGGCTGGGCGCGGCGCTGGACTACGTGACGCGCCTGGGCATCGAGAACATCGGCCGCTACGAGCATGACCTGCTGGTCCATGGCATGCGCGGGCTGGGCGCCATCCCCGGCGTGCGGCTGATCGGCACGGCGGCGGACAAGGCCAGCGTCATGTCCTTCGTGCTGGACGGCTACAGCACCGAGGAGGTCGGC
>NZ_AOIG01000056.1:0-591 GCF_000346635.1 Paenibacillus shenyangensis | reverse complement strand
CAGTTCTCCAGCACCGTCAGGTGCGGGAACAGGTTGAAGTGCTGGAACACCATGCCGGCGTCGGTGCGCACGCCGTCCACGGCGCGCAGGTCGTCGCTCAACTCGACGCCGTTGACCACGATGGAGCCCTGCTGGTGGCGTTCGAGCCGGTTGATGCAGCGGATCATGGTGGACTTGCCCGAGCCGGACGGCCCGCAGATCACCAGGCGCTCGCCCGCCCGGACCTGCAGGTTGATGTCCTGCAAAACATGGAAGTCGCCATACCACTTGTGCATGCCGGCGATGGCGATGGCGGGCGGCGTGGCGGCGGAAGGCGTGGTCATCGGAGTTCCCCTTTTTTGTAGCGGTGCTCCAGCCACATCGAATAGCGCGACAGGCCGAAGCAGATGCAGAAATAGATCGATGCGATGAAGAGATAGGTCTCGACGTAGGGCGTGGGCCAGGCCGGGTCGGTCAGCGCCGCGCGCCCGGAGCTGAGCAGGTCGAACAGGCCCACGATCAGCACCAGGCTGGTGTTCTTGATCATCACGATGGCGGTATTGGTGAGCGGCGCGATCACCTTGCGCAGGGCCTGCGGCAGCACCACCAGCC
>NZ_AOIG01000055.1:0-894 GCF_000346635.1 Paenibacillus shenyangensis | reverse complement strand
TAGGGCGTGTTTTAAAACTAAAGATGGAAGATAAACCGATTTGGGTTTAGGATAAGAACAGAATAAATCCAAAGGTGGTTTTCACGAATATGCAAAGACGTCATGCCATTAAAGACTCGGATTGGGAACGAATTGAATCCCTTTTCCCACCCGAAAATACAGGAGAAGGACGACCTTCGAAATCCAATCGCCTCATGCTTGACGGGATGCTGTGGAAAGTGAAAACGGGTGCACCTTGGCGAGATTTACCTGAACGGTTTGGGCCTTGGGAAACCATCTATGGTCGTTTTCGTTTATGGAGCCAAAATGAAGTGTTTTCTGTTATTTTTGAAGCGCTGACGCAGGAGGCGGATCTGCAAGAAGTGTCGCTCGACAGTACTTCCTGCAAAGTCCATCAACACGCGGCAGGGGCTAAAAAGGGGCGGAAAATGCCGAAAATAACCAAGAAATCGGATGTTCCCGAGGCGGACGCAATACGAAAATCCATGCCGTAGTCGACGCGCTTGGTAATCCTGTGCACCTGTTTTTGACACCGGGAAACACGCATGATTCGGCGGTGGCTGTGAACGTATTGTCTAAGGTCCCGCTTGTGCAAAGCGTCGTATTAGCCGATAAAGCGTACGGATCGTTGGCGATTCGGAGCTTTATCGAATCGCAACAAGCGACCTTTTGTATCCCGCCGAGAGCGAACGCATCTGAGCCTTGGGCTTGCGATTTCCATCGGTACAAAGAGCGTCATGTTGTCGAATGCTTCTTCAATCAACTGAAGCAATTCCGTGGAGTCGCCACGCGTTACGAAAAGCTTTCTCGGCATTTCTTGAGCTTCGTTTATTTGGCTTCGACGATGATTTTATTGAAATAGTTGGGCGGAATCGGGTTTTAAAACACGCCCTA
>NZ_AOIG01000054.1:0-906 GCF_000346635.1 Paenibacillus shenyangensis | reverse complement strand
AAAAAAAGGTTAGGACACGTGAAGAAGCTGTTGCCTGTATGTTGCAGGCGGCAGCTTTTTTAAGTTCCACTGCCCACGTTCCAGATTGTAATACGTCATATAACGCTTGACCTCTTGCTTCACTTGCTGGAGGGTTTGGCACGCTTTCAAATTGGTTTCATCTTTAAAATGGCCAAAGAAAGATTCCTGTGGCGCGTTGTCCCAGCAATTTCCTCTTCGCGACATGGATTGCCCGAGTTTCATCTTCTTCACGAGTTTTTGAAACTTTGGGTGGGTGTAGTGAAATCCTTGATCGGAATGAATCAACGCTTCCGGCGTGAGATGACGATGTTTCTTCAATTGCTTGAGCGTGTCCAGCGCGAGATCCAATCCCAGCGAATCCGAGACCTTGTAGGCGAGAATTTCGTTGGTTTGGGCATCTTTAATCGTCGACAAATACGCCCGTCGGCTTGCTCCATACCGTAAATAGGTGATGTCCGTCAGGAGGACTTGGCCAGCGACTCCAGGTTTAAACGCTCGTTGCAAGGTGTTAGGACACGTGCGGTGTTCCTGCGTCGCTTTGGCGATCCGGCGCATGGGATGAGCTCGCCGGATCGGGCATACGAGGTTGAATTTTTTCATGAGACGACGAATGCGTTTGAGGTTGTACGTGAGACCAAAATGAAGCTGCAGCGTCATTTGAATCTGGCGAGCGCCTTTCTTCCTTCTTTTATACCGGTAAGCGCGCAGCAGGATATTGTAGGCTTGTTCGTCTTGTTCTTGCTGTTTCTGCCTGCCTGAAATAGCCTGCTCGCTAAGGTACGCATAGTAACCGGAACGGGAGACCCCAGCGAGCCGGCACAGCCACCGTACCTTACGTTTGAACGGGGAACGATTCGTGATCTGCTGAATCCATTCAAACTTCTG
>NZ_AOIG01000052.1:0-1217 GCF_000346635.1 Paenibacillus shenyangensis | reverse complement strand
TGGTCAAGCCCCTATTTTGTAGACAGTTAAAAAAGCCCCATCAAGCAAACTGGCGTCGGTACTCTACCGGCGTCAGTTTATTTAGTTTTCGTTGTGGTCGTTTGGTGTTGTAAAAGCGGATATAGGTTTCCATTCGCTTTTGCGCTTCTTTCCAGCTTCGGATAGAATAGAGGGAGAGTCCTTCGGTCTTTAACGAGGAGAAGAAACTCTCAATGGAGGCATTGTCATAACAATTCCCTCCACGAGACATGCTGATTTGGGCGCCAACCTTGGGCAGCATGTCGTGATACAGATGAGACGTGTACGGGGCTCCGCGGTCGCTATGAACGACCACGCCTGTCACGTCTTTTCGTTTGCGAAACGCCTTTTGAAACGTACGTTGCACCAGTTCTTTGTTGGGATGTTCGCCGATGGCGTATGCCACAATTTCGTTGTTGAAAAGATCTTTGACGGCAGACAGATATAACCAGCGCTCGCCGATGAGAACTTGCGTGATGTCCGTGACCCATTTTTCGTTCGGTCGGTGAGCGACAAAATTCTGGTTGAATACATTCTCAGCGATTCGTTCCGCCTTGTTGGTCGTGTACCTATACTGACGTTTTTTACGAATACGAGACTGAATGCCAAGGTTCTGCATGAGTCGAAGCACTTTTTTGTGATTCATCCACACGCCTTCGTCGTGCCACAGGAACAATTGTAATTGTCTGTAGCCGTAGATTCCCTTGTATTTGGTGTAGATTTTGCTTACGACTTGCTTATCCTCCACATCCCGGTCGATGGATTGCCGCTTCAACCAGGCGTAATAACCGCTTTTGGAGACACCAAACAGCTGGCAGAGCCGCTGAATCTGTCCCCGTTCGTTTACTAGTCGAATGAGCGAATACCGCGTCTTCGTTCCTCCTCCTTCCAGATTTTCAAGCACTTTTTTAGCAGTTCATTCTCTCGTTTTAATTGGTTCATCTGTCGATCTGAATCGATGTACGTCTCTCTTCGTCCTCGCTGATCGAGTAATCCAAACTCGCCTTGCTCCCGATATTTCCGCATCCATTTTTTGACCCGGTCTGCGTCGTGAATCTGCAAATGAGCTGTGATTTGACGATACGTCCAGGCCTCCTCGATATGTAAACGAATGGCTTCTTTCTTGAGTTCCAACGAATACTTTTTAAACTTCTGTCCTTTTTCTGTCATGAAAAATGCACCCCCAAATGTTCATTAGT
>NZ_AOIG01000051.1:0-1323 GCF_000346635.1 Paenibacillus shenyangensis | reverse complement strand
TGCCATTCCACCACGACCGCACAATATTGCAGAAAACATAACAACTGTATCAGTGTATCATTATTATGAGTAGTTGTAAACCCTTAAATTTCCTTAAGGATCATCCTGATAGAGAACTTACATTGAATCATAGCTTTGAAAAGAGCCCTGCATGACTGCGGACTCTTTGATTCTAAATAAGCACGTATTCTATTTATCGAAATATACAGTTCATTTTGAGTGAATTAAGTATTGTCATTTATTCTTCCTGCTGTTTTGATTTACGATATGCTGTAAATTCGATGTATTCTTTGATAAATTCCTTCTCATTTTCGTTCAATACATCTTCCTGGCAATTCAATTGCCCCATAAGCTCAAAAAAATAAGGACTGCTTTGTTCTTTGATCATTTCGGCCTGGCGTTCCTTACCAATCAGAAGCCAGTCCAGACTCACATCAAAGTAAGCAGCGATTTCGATCAACTTATGGGTACCCGGCGTAGATTTACCCCTTTTCCAGTCGCCAAAGTTACCTGTACTGATTTTGAGTTGTTCGCAAAATGACTTTTTGGTAATTCCCTTGTTTTTGATCAGTAATTCGATACGTTCATAAATAGATTGAGGCTGCATATAGTTCCACTCCCGACCTTGTCATCTAACAACACTTATATAAGTATTTAATTGTTGATTAAAAACGTATTTAAGTATATACTAACTTTAACGACATTTTTTTACTTCTTTTCCTGAATCATTATACCATAGGCTTTAAGGCAGAAGCCTCTACGTACCGATTGGACGGTAAGGTAGGTTACTTTTTTAAGCAAGGGGTGATATTGTTGAACCGCAAGCAGCCCGTTACCTCTTTTGGCTGGGCGATTAAGCAGCGGCTGGCGGAATTGCAGATGGATCAAAAGACGTTTTGTGAGTGTTATGGGATACCACCGTCACGTTTATCCAATTTGATTAACGGTACACGCAAAGCTGCACGCTATCGCAAACAAGTCGCCGAGCTGCTAGACATTACCGAATATTATCACTGATCGGCATGCAACATACATACAAGCTATACTGTTTGAAGCGGTATAACAGTTGGCAGCACCACGTATTCCTCTATGTATTGCCTATTACCATGTTCTGTCATTCAGTGAGACCATTAGCAACAGCTCAGCACAAGAAGAATAAATATAATTATGAATTATAATATAGTATGCTTTGCTTCTGAATTCAATAACCATATTCATCCAGACTTCATTTAACTACAATTTATCACAAATAAAGAGTCCCTGTTATCTTAACATAACAGGGACTCTTTATTATATTACATATGCGGTCGAGAGGACTCGAAC
>NZ_AOIG01000050.1:0-1561 GCF_000346635.1 Paenibacillus shenyangensis | reverse complement strand
TTAGGGGCTCAGAATGTCGAGAAACCCAGCTCTCCTAATAGAGAGTTGGGTTTCTTTTGCGTCGCGTGACTCTTTTTTCCTCGGCCGGCAGGCCAAGAAGGCCGGTTAGGCCTGCTTAGCCTGCCGGTCCAGGTGGTTCGCCACCTTCTTCAGGTTCTGCACGGCGGCGGTCAGGAGTGCCTGCTCCGTCACATTCGCAAGTCCGCGCAACCTGAAATAACGAAACCCATGCAGTTCTTTCGCATCTGCAAAGCTTCGTTCAATCGTCTCTTTTCGTTTGCGGTACAGTTGCTTGCCCGAGCGGCTTAGCCGGTTTTCCCGCATCTTTTCCTTGCTGTCTTCCCAGACGTGCCGGGTCACCACTTTTCGTCGGTTCGCCGAGCGTGTACAGCTCTGGAGCCATGGACAGTCTTGGCAGAGTTTGGGGTCGGAGGCATACTGGCGGTAACCTTGTCGGTCGGTGGTTCGGTACGGTAACTCTTGCCCATTTGGACAGGTGTAGTGGTCCTCCTCGGCATTGTAGCGGAATTTGGCTTTCGGAAAGAGACCTTTCACAGGATGGAATCTTCGGTGGGCAATCACGCCATAAATCTGTCGTTCTTCAAGTCCTCGGCAAATCGGATTCGTCAAATAACCGGCGTCCAGCGCCACGGCTTCCACTTGAAACGAGAATCGCTCACGCTGCCGGTCCAGGCGCGTCAAATAAGGCACGGAATCATGCACATTTCCGGCCGTCACATGCACATCGGTAATCACATTGTACTTCCCGTCAACCGTTCGGTGGTCCAGGTAGAAAAAGCCTTCCGGCTTTCCGTCACGCACCATGTAGCCACTGTCCGGGTCGGTCGTGCTCACTTTCACTTCTTTGGTTTCTTCCACCTCCTCTCGTGGTTTTAGCGCTTTTTTCCATGCGCCTTTCGGTCGGCTTCGACAGTAGTGTTCAGCTCGTCCAAGTAGTCTTTTGTGTTTTGCAGCACTTCTTGCTTGGTATATTTGTGTTTGTTGGCGCTGGCTTTAACGTGAGTCGAGTCCGAGAATAAGACGCGTCCGCCCACCATCTTGTGCGAAATGGCTTGCAGTACAATCTCATCGAAAATGTCCTGGAAGATTGTCGTCCCCTTAAAGCGTGTTCGGCGATTCCAGCTAATCGTGGAATGGTCCGGCACTTTTTCGGTTAAGCCAAGTCCGAGAAACCAACGGTAAGCCAGATTCGTTTGGACTTCGCGTTCCAGTTGGCGTTCGGAACGAATGCCATAAAAATAACCCAGGAAAATCATCTTGAAGAGGACCGTCGGGTCAATGGCCGGACGACCGTTGTTTTCGCAATAAAGAGGACGGACCTTTTCATCGATGAAGGAGAAATCGATATACCGATCAATCTTGCGCAGCATATGGTTTTCGGGCACAAGATCTTCAATCGAAACGAGTTCGTAGGTTTGTTGTTTTTCTCGATTTGGACGCAACATGAGAACACCATCCGTTCGTTAAAAGTTACTTCTATTATACAACATTAACGCGGTGTCGTCATAAACAGAATAGACATAAAGAAAAGCTGTCGAGA
>NZ_AOIG01000049.1:0-1350 GCF_000346635.1 Paenibacillus shenyangensis | reverse complement strand
TTGGATAAGCCCTCGACCGATTAGTATTGGTCAGCTCCATGCATTGCTGCACTTCCACCCCCAACCTATCTACCTCGTCGTCTTCAAGGGGTCTTACTAATTGGGAAATCTCATCTTGAGGGGGGCTTCACGCTTAGATGCTTTCAGCGCTTATCCCGTCCGCACGTAGCTACCCAGCGATGCTCCTGGCGGAACAACTGGTACACCAGCGGTGCGTCCATCCCGGTCCTCTCGTACTAAGGACAGCTCCTCTCAAATTTCCTGCGCCCACGACAGATAGGGACCGAACTGTCTCACGACGTTCTGAACCCAGCTCGCGTACCGCTTTAATGGGCGAACAGCCCAACCCTTGGGACCTACTTCAGCCCCAGGATGCGATGAGCCGACATCGAGGTGCCAAACCTCCCCGTCGATGTGGACTCTTGGGGGAGATAAGCCTGTTATCCCCAGGGTAGCTTTTATCCGTTGAGCGATGGCCCTTCCATGCGGTACCACCGGATCACTAAGCCCGACTTTCGTCCCTGCTCGACTTGTAGGTCTCGCAGTCAAGCTCCCTTATGCCTTTACACTCTTCGAATGATTTCCAACCATTCTGAGGGAACCTTAGGGCGCCTCCGTTACATTTTAGGAGGCGACCGCCCCAGTCAAACTGCCCACCTGACACGGTCCCTGTACCGGATCACGGTACCAGGTTAGAACTCAGATGCGATCAGGGTGGTATCCCAACGGCGCCTCCAAGGAAGCTTGCGCTCCCTCTTCAAAGGCTCCCACCTATCCTGTACAAATCGCACCCCAGTTCAATATCAAGCTGCAGTAAAGCTCCATGGGGTCTTTCCGTCTTGTCGCGGGTAACCTGCATCTTCACAGGTATTAAAATTTCACCGGATCTCTCGTTGAGACAGCGCCCAAATCGTTACGCCATTCGTGCGGGTCAGAATTTACCTGACAAGGAATTTCGCTACCTTAGGACCGTTATAGTTACGGCCGCCGTTTACTGGGGCTTCGGTTCATAGCTTCGCTTGCGCTAACCACTCCCCTTAACCTTCCAGCACCGGGCAGGCGTCAGCCCGTATACTTCGCCTTGCGGCTTCGCACAGACCTGTGTTTTTGCTAAACAGTCGCTTGGGCCTTTTCACTGCGGCCCCCTCGTGCTATTCACACTACCGGGGCACCCCTTCTCCCGAAGTTACGGGGTCATTTTGCCGAGTTCCTTAACGAGAGTTCTTCCGCGCGCCTTAGAATTCTCTTCTCGCCCACCTGTGTCGGTTTGCGGTACGGGCACCTGCTTCCTGGCTAGAGGCTTTTCTTGGCAGTGTGAGATCATGACCTTCGCTACTGTAATTTTCGCTC
>NZ_AOIG01000048.1:0-1789 GCF_000346635.1 Paenibacillus shenyangensis | reverse complement strand
CCCCATCACAGCCTGGCCTTGGAGCATGCGGATTTACCTACATGCAAGCCTCACTGCTTAGACGGACATCCATCAGTCCGCGTCACTACCCTCCTGCGTCACCCCATTGCTCATAACGGCTTTCGGTGGTACAGGAATTTCAACCTGTTGTCCGTCGACTACGCCTTTCGGCCTCGCCTTAGGTCCCGACTTACCCTGAGAGGACGAGCCTTCCTCAGGAACCCTTGGGCTTTCGGCGGATCAGATTCTCACTGATCTTTTCGTTACTCATACCGGCATTCTCACTTGAATTCTGTCCAGCGCTCCTTACGGTACACCTTCAACCTAAATTCAACGCTCCCCTACCCCTGATGCAAGCATCAAGCCATAGCTTCGGTGGTGTGTTTAGCCCCGTTACATTTTCGGCGCAGAGTCACTCGACCAGTGAGCTATTACGCACTCTTTCAATGGTGGCTGCTTCTAAGCCAACATCCTGGTTGTCTAAGCAACTCCACATCCTTTCCCACTTAACACACACTTGGGGACCTTAGCTGATGGTCTGGGCTGTTTCCCTTTTGACAATGGACCTTAGCACCCACTGTCTGACTCCCGGAATAAAGTCTGCGGCATTCGGAGTTTGACTGAACTTGGTAACCCTTGCGGGCCCCGCATCCAATCAGTGCTCTACCTCCGCGACTCACCTTCCGAGGCTAGCCCTAAAGCTATTTCGGGGAGAACCAGCTATCTCCGGGTTCGATTGGAATTTCTCCGCTACCCCCACCTCATCCCCGCACTTTTCAACGTGCGTGGGTTCGGACCTCCAGTACGTGTTACCGTACCTTCATCCTGGACAGGGGTAGATCACCCGGTTTCGGGTCTACGTCCACGTACTATGTCGCCCTATTCAGACTCGCTTTCGCTGCGGCTCCGGCTTTTCACCTTAACCTTGCACGGGAACGTAACTCGCCGGTTCATTCTACAAAAGGCACGCCATCACCCCTATATCGGGCTCTGACTTTTTGTAAGCACACGGTTTCAGGTTCTATTTCACTCCCCTTCCGGGGTCCTTTTCACCTTTCCCTCACGGTACTGCTTCACTATCGGTCGCTAGGGAGTATTTAGCCTTACCAGATGGTCCTGGCAGATTCATACGGGGTTTCACGTGCCCCGCACTACTCGGGATCCGTCTCGGAGAGAACTGACTTTCAGCTACAGGGCTTTCACCTACTATGGCGGGCCTTTCCAGACCTCTTCGCTTACCCAGTTCCTTTGTAACTCCAAAGAGACGTCCCACAACCCCAAGAAGCAAGCTTCTTGGTTTAGGCTGTTCCGCGTTCGCTCGCCGCTACTGACGGAATCACTCTTGTTTTCTCTTCCTGAGGGTACTTAGATGTTTCAGTTCCCCTCGTCTGCCTCTACACACCCTATGTATTCAGATGTGAGTAACTGGAGATGAATCCAGCTGGGTTTCCCCATTCGGACATCCCCGGATCAATGCTTGCTTACAGCTCCCCGAGGCCTTATCGTTGTTCGCCACGTCCTTCGTCGGCTCCTAGCGCCTAGGCATCCACCGTGTGCTCTTAGTAGCTTAACCTAGTGGTTTTGGTTACAAAACCACGACTCGATCTTCTTCCAATAAAGAGTGGTTTTTGCAAAGCAAAAGACCTTTCCTTATTATCCGTCCATCTCGTCGCTATATCTCTTCTTTACTTTCGCCTGTTTGCACAGTCTCAGCAAGAACAGTTTCTAAAACGCGATGTTTCGTTTCGGTATCCAGTTTTCAAGGATCAACTTGAAAGAGATTTGCTCT
>NZ_AOIG01000047.1:0-3609 GCF_000346635.1 Paenibacillus shenyangensis | reverse complement strand
CCTTTACAAAGGGTACAGTTTACATAGAGGTGGTCGCTTTTTGTTGTGTAATGGTTATATGCAGCAGCTGTGCAACTGTTTTTCTATATTATAAACAGTGCGGATTTTCTGTCTGATCAGATCGGGTCATCCAAAAGGGACGTTTATTCGTTTCATTATATATAGCTTTCAATCCAGCCATAGTCTATCGTCCAAAAAAAAGCTGAAACCATAATCGAATTGCATTATGATGAATTTGGGGTAATAACTGAGACAGGTATCAGCGGGCAGGCTGGATACAGAAATTATTGATCGGCAGGATGGCCGATACAGAAAGGATGTCGATGTATGTTTGGTAACGATTGGGATGATATTCTGGAGGAGGAAATGAAGCAACCCTATTTCCAGGAACTGATGAACTGGCTGGATACGGAATATGAGGAGCATACGATTTATCCACCTAGAGATTTACTGTTTCAGGCGTTTCGTCTGACACCATATGCAGAAGTCAAAGCGGTAATTCTGGGTCAGGACCCTTATCACGGAGCCGGTCAAGCCGAGGGACTCAGCTTTTCTGTGCAGCCGGGAGTCAAGGTGCCACCTTCACTGCGCAATATCTACATAGAGTTAAAGGAAGATGTTGGAGTCGAGGCTCCCAATCATGGTTCGCTGGTGAGCTGGGGTCAGCATGGTGTACTGCTGCTCAACACAGCGCTCACTGTACGCGCTGGCCAGCCTGCTTCTCATCGTGGCAAGGGCTGGGAACGATTCACCGATGCAGTGATCCGGCTGCTGAACGAGCGCAAGGAACCGATGGTATTCCTGCTGTGGGGCAATCATGCAGCAGAAAAGCAGGTGATTATCAATACGGATCATCATTTGATAATCCGCTCGGCGCATCCAAGTCCATTTGCCGCACGCAAAGGATTTTTTGGCAGTCGTCCTTTTTCACAGACCAATCAATTCCTGGAAAAGCATCAGCTCGAGCCAATCGACTGGACGATTCCGCAGTTATCCTGAGGAGGACAGCAGATGGAGGTGGAGATGATGAAGCACTGGGAAGGCAAAAAAGTCGTGATTACACGGGATGATGAATATCATTCCCGATTATATGGTACCATACAACACTGGGATATTGAGAAAAACCGATTGGTGCTGCAGCCAGGTTCGATTCACATTTTGCTGAATGATATTCTGCATATCAAGGAGCTTAAAATGCTGCCACAGGATCTCAATTCAGCAGCATGGGAACTGAATTCGGTCGGTTATCTAATGAAGCAGCCCGTTCAATTTGATAATGCCATTTTGTTCAGCTCCAAAGTCATGATCTGGAAAGATGACCAGTTGATCGAGCCGTTTGCCCGATTGGTGCGTCATAATCGGGAACGGGTCATACTCGATGACCATCGTACATTTACCAAAGCCGATCATCAATTTGTCGTACGATCACGCAGAGGATGCTAACCTGTTTGATTGGATAATAGAACATATCAATACAAGACTATCGTTCGCTATACAGGACGATAGTCTTATTTTGGAAATTAAATGGCTTTTTTTACAGCCAAACCTTCAATCTGGCGGTCCTTCCTCCGATATTAGTAAAGGAATGGATACAGACGATACTATACTAAGGGGAGAAATAAATGACACGTACTGCTAAACTGGGAAATTGGATGCTTGCACTGGTATTGGTCAGCACCATGCTCTTTCCAAGCGGAGTATTCGCAGCGGATACTGCTGCGGTATCACTAAAGTTTGATGATAATAATACGCTGACTTTGTCACTTGAAGATGATGGACAGGAATTGAATGTATACACTGTGGACGGTTCGGGAGACACTACAGATGTATCCGACAAAGCAACATGGTCTACCAGCAGTGCTGCTGTAGCTACAGTAAAAAATGGCGAAGTTACACCATTAAGTGTAGGTACAACAACGATTACTGCCAAATATGGCGACCTTGCTGCAACCAAGAAAGTGACAGTAACATCACCTTATACCGCGCTCACACTGTCTCCGACAGCTGGAACCAATGTAACCATTGGCGAACCTGTTGAATTTACAGCAACAGCTACCAAGCAAGACGGAAGCACAGTAGACGTAACGGATAGCGTTACATGGTCTACATATGATATTAAAGTAGCCAAAGTAGTCGAAGGAACCGTCACCGGAGTATCCCAGGGAACAACTTCTCTTACAGCCAAATATGCAGGCCTGGTAGCAACAAGCGATCTTTATGTTCGCTCTTCGTTCCAGGGACTGATGCTGACACCGGAAGATGATCAAGTTATGTTCATCGGTCAGCATCCCAAACAAATCGTGGCTGAAGTTGGAGATGCCAGCCGTGTGCCTACCAATGTAACGTCCAAGGTCACATGGACCTCTTCCAACCCACTGAATGCCACTGTTGAGAATGGCGTATTGACTCCATGGGTAGAAGGTACTTCTACAATCAAAGCTCAATATGAAGATTTCACCAAGACATTCAAAGTAACGGTCTACAAAACGATGACCAAAGTACAAGCCAATGTAGATTCAATTGATCTTATTACCGGCGGCTCGGCAGCACTGCCAAAAGTAACCGGTACAGCAGTAGATGGTACAACCAAAGATCTGTCCAAACTGGTGGATTGGACAATCGACAGCTCTATCGCATCGGTAACCAGCACCAAGCTGGAAGCGGAAGGCGAAGGTGATACTAATCTGGTCGGCAAAATCGGCGATATGACGGTAACCGTCCCGGTAAGTGTCAAGACCAAAGCGCTGACGCTGACACCAAGTGTATCCAGTCTGAGTATTGTAGTTGGCTCTACAGTGAATCTTCCCAAAGTAGAAGCGGTAACAGCAGATGGCAACACTATTGATGTAACCGATGAAGTGGAATGGACACTCAGCTCTGATAAAGCATTGATCCAGGAAGGCAAAATCAAAGCCCTGGTTAAAGGCAGCACTTCCCTCAAAGGAACCTACCTGAACAAAAACGTACGTGTAAGTGTAAAAATGGAGAGTAAAATCAATTCCATTACCGCTACACCAGCGATTATTGATCTGAACCTGAACAAAAGCAAATCCATTAACGTCAAAGGCGTATATGTGGATGGCAAAAAAGCAACTCTATCTACCAAAATGAACTGGGTATCCTCCAATCCGACTGTAGCAACTGTCAAAGGAGCAAGCGTAAAAGCAGTGGGTGTAGGTTCTGCGACACTTACAGGTTCCTATCAGGGTCTTACTGCAACGGTCAAAGTCAATGTAACATCCAAGCTGAAAAAGCTGACGATTTCCGAGAAATCCCTGAAGCTGACTACCGGTGATGCGAAGACTGTAACAGTGACAGCCGAGTATGACACTGGCGAAATCGTTGATGTTACCAAAGGCGCGATCTGGACAACCAGCAAAGTAACTGTAGCAACAGTAAAAGAAGGCAATATTACAGCAGTAGGTAAAGGCTCTTCTTCCATTAAAGCTGATTTTGGTGGCAAGCGCGCTTCTATGACTGTAGCTGTCAAAGATGTGGCAGCTGCCAAGTAAAACAGCCATTATAAATAAAAATAAGTATAAGTACGTCTGTAGACAATTAGCTTGAACAAAAACCCCCTGTTTGTATTGAACTGCACCCCTTAAAATG
>NZ_AOIG01000046.1:0-4834 GCF_000346635.1 Paenibacillus shenyangensis | reverse complement strand
TCGGGTTTTAAAACACGCCCTAAAATCAAAAAAAATTCGAATTGAAGTTGTAAGAAGGGAGTAGAAATCTCCTTTATAAGTGAAGAGCTCTTCAAAACAAAACAAAAAGGAGAATGTCCAATGGCTTATTATGGTTTTGATAAACGGGATTATGTAGGGGCGACAAATATGCAGAAGATTTATGCATTAGGTAAGTTTTCTTATTCTGGTTTCTATCTCACTTCTCCACATTATGGCGGTACCGGTTATACGAGTGCTGCTCGACAAACAATCGCGAACTTGGGTATGGGATTCATGATCTACTACGTAGGAAGACAAACAACTGATTCTGCAACACTTAAAACAAGTGCGCAAGGCGCTAAAGATGCAACAGATGCTATCGCTAAAGCAAAAGCTGTTGGATTCCGAGGAGGAATTATCTACCTCGACGTGGAAGGCGATGTTAAAGCAGATAGAGGAATGGATAACTATATCCTGGGCTTTTATGGTGGTCTCGAAGATAGTGCTTTTACAGCAGGTATTTATTGTTCTAGTACATCTGCTAGTCATATTTACAATCTTTTCAATGGTAGAACACGTCCACGATTTATCATTGCCAGATACGATCCTGCTGTTGCAAATAAATACTCAGGATTAACACCTACAGGCAGTGGGCATTCATTTGCAACAACTTGGCAGTATCAGGAAAATGCTGTTGTCGCAGTACAAGGATATAATCTTCTCCTTGATTTAAATGTATCAGATTATAAAGATCCTTCTGCAGTAGGCTTTTAAAGCTTCATGAAAATTTCATCAGAACGTAAATAAGTAGAAAATGTCCACTTAACAAAGCTAAGTGGACACTTTCTACTGTTCTATGATAACGATTATTATTCCGACAAATAACAGTTAACTAAATATGCCAAATAGGATAGATGAAATTGACTTTTGAGAATGCTTAAAGTTGAATGATTGAAAAAAATGAATTCTAGATGTTTTATTAGCTTTTAGTGAATCAGTTACTAATTCTCTTGCATTTATTAGCCCCACCATAAGAGCATGTATCAAACAACTTGTTATCTCTAACGCTAAAGTATTTCCCATTTTCTTTATAAAAGATAGATTTTACTTCTGTTGCTTTTACAGGGTTGTCTTCTCCATCTCTCCAATCATCAATAAGAACTAAAAAATCCTCGCCATTTTTTAAATGCTTCAATTCTTCTTGAGTCAATTTACTAGATTGCTCCTCATCATTACGAACTGGATAATTAGATTTCTGCCCCAATTGCGACCCAATTGAAATGATGTCAGTTGGATTAGTAGGAGTGATAATAGCTGTTATTGCTTCAAAATCAATACTTATAAGCTCGTCATCTTTTAACTCATAAGATTTTAGTTTGCCTTCATATGGATGAGAACGCGTATCCGCAAAGACCCAAGAATTACTTTTTACTTTATCTTTGGATGGAGTCGATTCAGAAGGCACACTTTGCGAAGGTTCTGTTTTTGATTTAGCTACATTATCGCTTTGTGATTTTTCACTAATAGATTCAGAAGGTTTATTCTGCTGTTGAACTGCTTTCGTTTCTTCTGTTTTTGTAGAAGGGGAAATCGCTACATCACTATTCTCGCATCCAGCTGCAATGCCTATGAGGGATAGCGATAATAAACATTTTACTAGGCGTTGTTGATTCATTATCTGGTCTCCTTTTTGGTCTAAAGATAACTAGAGAAAGACTATGGCTTTTTCTAAATGATAACATTAACATTCATCTATTATGTTACATTCTTGACGTATAGATCATGCCAAACGTAAAGATAAAGTTACATATAAATTAAGTTTAATTAGAAATTCAATTTGATACTTTTAATATAAGTAACCCGTGGGCTAGTTGAAAAATAAAAATAGCCTTTGCCCAGAAAAATGTCCAAAATAAAAGTGACTAAACCCGATTTTGGAAGGTGGATCCCTGTGCAAAGACATCTTTATTCTACACAAAAACTACGCTCGGTATGACAAATCTATCGGCAAATAACTGTGTTAAACTATTTAAAACATCGCCTATCTATGAAAAACAATATCTTACAACCGGAGATTGTAAATATAACACTGAGTCTAGTTAGAAAGGAGCCACTATGTATCATTTCCAGAAACAACTAACGAAATCATTATTCGTACCAGTAATTCCAAGTGCAATCCTGATCATTCTAATATTCTCCCTTGATTACTTCCAATTAGAACTTGTTGAAAAATTTCTACTATTTGCAGCTTTCATTATTGTTCCTCTTGTCATTTTACTATTAAAATTTGACGAAAAAAGTCCTTCTCAACGCATCATCTATACCGCTATGAAGTGGTTCCAATTCCCTGCAGCGCTGCTTGCGCTGGCGTCTGTGATGAGCAGTAACATGTGGGGATTAGCAGGTACGTCGATACCCGGCATGCTCTCGCTTGGCTGGCTATTGCTCACCTTGCTGCTTGGTATATATGGGGTAACCACGATAATGATACATAAGGGTAAGGCAGCAGACATGGCGATTGGTGCAGGACTCATTTACTTTTTTATCGGAGGCATCTGGTTCACCTTGTATCAGTATCAATGGACATTCTTTCAAGCGACTCCTGCTACCCATGCATTAAGTTCGGTCCACTTTCATTTCTCCTCTGCGATCGTCCCGATTTTTATTGGTATGCTAGGACGGATCATGACAAAGAAAAACTGGTATCCGTGGGTCGTTGCTATCGATATTATTGGACCGGTCTTGATCGCGATCGGGATGATTTTCTCCAAGCCCATCGAGTACATCGGTGTGACATTGTTTGCTTGTAATATTGCAATTTATACCACGTATCTGCTTACGTACTTGAAGCGAAATCCATTATACAAAAAGGCAGCGGTTTTTTTAATTCTTTCATGCCTGGCTTTCTACACCATCGTCGTTGTTTCCATGTTCTATCCATTACTGAAAAGAAAGTTTGACTTAACGATCCTTGATTTCATCCCTATTTATGGGGCGCTGCATGCGTTTGGATTTGTTTTATTCGGATTAATCGGTTGGATATACATGATAGGCGCTCTAAAGCAAAAAAAGATTTACAACTATTAGTAACTGTATAGACACGTTAGTCTGAAGGATTATAAGTGAAAATTCACCCGGCTTTATTGAATACGAAGCATGTCGTTGTCACTATTCCAAAGCAATTCATGAAGTAAAAGACGGTACAGCCCGACTACAGAGACTGTGCTATAATGCCATCGTTATTCTTAACGAGCGGAATGATAATCTGACGATAGGACGGTTCATATGAGAGGATTCATCACTGCATTAACAGATCCAAAGCGATTAATTATTATGCTGGTCGGCAATATTTTTTTGGGTATGGGAATTAGTATTTTCAAATTGTCTGGTTTGGGGAACGACCCCTTCAGCGGTATGGTGATGGCACTTGCGGATACGAGCGGGATCACGTATGCCCGCTTTCTGATCTTGTTGAACCTGTCCTTGTTTGTGGTACAGCTTATCGCGGGACGCCGATTTATCGGAATGGGGACCATCGTAAATGCCGTATTTCTAGGCTACTTCGTTACCTTCTTCTATAATATTTGGTTAGATGTACTGGGCGAGCCCCAACTGCTGTGGCAGCGCGTGATTACGGTAGCCATCGGCGTCGTGGTATGCAGCTTCGGCGTATCCTTGTATCAGACTTCCAATGTCGGTATCGCTCCTTACGACTGTCTCTCCCTGCTGATGAGGGATCGCTTTCCGCAAGTTAGCTATTTCTGGCACCGAATGTTTACTGACGCGTTCTGTGCGTTGATTTGTTTTATTTTTGGAGGGATAATCGGGCTCGGGACACTGGTGTCCATGTTCGGTTTGGGGCCGATCATTCATTTCTTCAATGTGCATGTTGCGGAAAAGCTCCTCGGGGAAAGACGGTTGGAGGAAAAGGCGGAGTTGGAGATTTAACGATTCGTCTTTTCGCATACTGCGAACAAGCAAAAAGGAAACCCGGGGCATCGTGGATCTCAGCACCGGGATTACATTCAGCATCCGCTGCATCAGCGTTTGCTGCAGAGTGTGGGGCTATTCTATTTAAGGGATTATAGTTGTAGGCGATTCGTCTACCGATCTCTGAACCGTTCGATTGCGGCCTCGCTCACCGGTTCGAACAGATTAACCAGATTGCCGTCGGGATCACGGAACAGCATCGAACGATTCCCCCATGGCATCAGGGTCGGCTCTTGTACCCATTTATCGACCCACTGCTTTAGACGCTCATGCTCCGCTTCAAGGTTCTTCACGCGAAGCTCGATGATCATTGTGCGATTCGATGCGGCTACCACGGAATCGACCCCGAATAGCTGCGCAGTCTGAGAGTGGCCGATGGCAAGCGTGCCCGCCCCCATGACGATTTCAGCAAATACAGGCGCCGGCCGCTGCGCCACGATCCCCGTAACCTTTTCGTAAAACTCAACCAGACGATCTACATCGTCCGTGATGATGCGTACTGACGCGAAATTCATAAATAATCATCCTTTCTGCGATTCGAGGATAAGTTCGGCTGTTTGGCGTCACCGCTTTATAACCTGTTTGTATCGATGGGTTATCCGTTCGCATGTTTAATCATAACGAATCGCTACTGACAGCGTGATGTCAGTAGTCTTTTGAGGTTTTTATGATTTTTGCGAAAAAGGTTCCCTTGTTCCGGCAATCCTTCATTCGGACATCCGACCTGCCTTGAAGTTCGAGCACGGTGTCTAGTACGTCAACCGCTTAAACCTGAATTCGGCTTTCTTATAGCAAAAAGCCCTATCCGCCGATCCTTGAGGATTGAACTGCACCCCTTAAAATG
>NZ_AOIG01000045.1:0-5865 GCF_000346635.1 Paenibacillus shenyangensis | reverse complement strand
TTAGTTTTAAAACACGCCCTAGTGTCCCTTTACGGCAAATACCCCCATCTGCAGTGCAGATGAGGGAATAGTACGAGATTCAAATTATTTCAGTGAATGATGTTCAAGCAAATCGTGACGATTGCGCAGTTCCAGATGGAAGCGGATGCTTTCCAAGAGCCGCGGGTTATGTTCCTGTTCGGCTTCTTCCATACGTACTTCTTTGATAGAATCGGAACTGCATAGAAATTGGGTCATCCACAGGGATAGATCAGTATCCTTTTTCATGATGTAACCCTCCTCAATATAGAGTATAAGCATTAACCAGACTTTTTGATCAATAATAAACGAAAATGATAACTGCAGATTCGGCTAAGCCTGCTTGCCTGATCTGTATACCTATTGTATCGTCCTTTGTTTAATAAAATGTGATGTTCACCTTAAAATTACATTAAATTCAGAAAATTATACATACGCTTAAGAGAAAGAGCGTACAGGCAAAATAGCTTAATCCACAATATAATAAAAAAGCCGTGTCTCCTACACTGTCCATAAGCTGGATAATGTAGGGAACATGGCTTGTTTGTGTACCTATAATGCGTTTGATGCATCAAAATTATAGGGAAAGGCGGCAACTAAACCGAATTAATCGCGCGGAGGCGAGAACATTGAAGATTGACGCAGAATCAGACGATGCGGCACAATATGACGTTGATGAGCTGGTTTATCCGGATCCTTGTCCTGGATAGCCTGAATGAGCGCCTGCGAAGCACTATATCCCAGATGATAAATACCGATATCCACACTGCTCAGCGGAGGCGTGGATAGCTCGGACAGTGCGATATTGTTGAAGCTGACAATTGCGATATCCTCGGGTACGCGGTAACCGAGTTCATGCAGACCGCGCAGAATGCCAAAGCTGACAATATCATCGACAACGACGAGTGCAGTCGGACGTTCCGGCAGATTCATGAAAAAGGACATCGCCCGATATCCGCTTTCCTGCAGGAACTCACCCTCGACGATCCAATCCTTGTGAAATTCGAGGTTGGCTTCCTGAAGCGCCATTTTGAAACCCTGCATCCGGTCGAGTGATACGACCAGCTCCGGTGGGCCACTGACAAAGCCAATACGCTGATGACCCATCTGAATCAGGTGTCGGGTAGCATCGGCAGCAGCCTGTACATTGTCTGTATCAACCGAAATAATATTATGATGCTGCTCACTGCGTCCAACGAGAACAGCAGGGAATTGATTGCGGCTCAGAAACTCAACAACCGGATCATTTTTGCGGGAGTAGAGCAGGATTGCTCCATCAATCCGTCCACCGTATACCAGACGCGACACCGCCTCGACTTCTTCCTGCTCACTGGAGCCGGAACTGAGGACCACATCATAGCCGCTGCGATTGGCTTGAGCGACAATACCGCGGATCAGTTCCATGAAAAAGGTGTTCAGGAATAACTCTTCTGCAGGCTTGGGCAGAATAACACCCAGACTGTGGGTTGTTTTGGATACGAGGCTTTTAGCCATAATATTGGGGTGATAGCCCATTTCCAGCATAATGGCTTTTACTTTTTCGGAAGTGGCATGGCTGATTCGCGGATGATTCGATAGTACGCGCGAAACGGTGGAAGGAGATACGCCCGCCTTTTTGGCGACATCTTTGATCGTAACTGACATATGTACCTCCAAGATTAAAATTTATGATCAGACAGAATCAATCTGTCTAACAAAGCAAATAATGAGCAATACCCTTAATTTCAGCGGCAAGCACGCCGTACTGGTCAGGAGAATGAATCCGCCAAGCGGAAATACAGGAGTAAAAAAGCATAAATCAATAGGATAGATTTCGTCTAACCGATGTGTATCTATGGTAATCGAAATCGCGCCATCATGTAAACTGTAAAATTAACAGAACAGGCAGTAGTTGTAAAATTCCAATAAAATGCATGAGAAGAAGAAATATTAAGCATACTCTATATAATGTATCATAAATGGCTGAAAATAGCCTGAAATCATCTGTGCAAACGTTTTAACTAATAAAAGATTTGAGTTATGATGAATTTGCTTAATAAAGCGCTTTCTAAAGGCAATATGTAGTAAATTACAGATTGCAGTACATAGATACAGCTGAATAAGGGGAGAAACGCTGTAACTTGAACAAACGTTTGCACATACATAGTATTATTATGCACACCGGCAGGCACTTTCCTGGGCTGTAGCCAGACAGGCAGCCAAATGGAACCGTATTATTATTTGCATAATCCTCTTATGAACAGTGCATCAGAAAGCGCTAACAAGCTAATACGGAGCGGAAGGATGAAGAAGATATGTCACGTAAACGGAACTGGGGAATACTAAGCTCTATTCTGATCATGATGCTGCTGGTATCGGCATGTGGAGGACCAAGTGGTACAGGAGCAGGACAGACAGCTGATCCTGCCGCTAGCGCTGGAGAAGAAATGCAGGAGATGAAACCCGAAGATGGTGCCAAGCTGACAGTATGGGATAGTGGAGACCAGAAAGCATTTATCGAAGAAGCAGCCAAAGCATTCAAGGAAAAATATAATGTTGATGTTACTTTTGCCGAGTTGGGACCGGATAAATCGATGGTACAGATGGTTACAGACGGCCCGGCAGGCGTAGGCGCTGACGTATTTGCAGGTGTACATGACCAGATTGGTCAGGGTGTATCTGCAGGCGTACTGATGCCAAATGACTGGTTTGAGGAAGATACACGCGGTCGCAACAGCGAGCTGGCAGTGAAGGCGCTGACCTATGAGAATATATTGTATGGATATCCCAAATCTGTAGAAACTACAGCTGTTTTTTACAATAAGGATCTGATCAAGGACGTACCGCAGGATTGGAAAGGCGTAGTAGATTTTGCTAATACATTCAATGATACAAAGGCCAACAAGTTCGCGATTATGTGGGAAGTCGGCAATGGCTACTACGTATTCCCGTTCCTGGGTGGATATGGTGCCTACCTGTTCGGTAAAGAAGGTACGGATGCAACAGATATCGGTATGAACAATGAGCAGGCGGTAGAGGGTGCCAAATTCATCCAAAGTCTGAATAAAATTCTGCCGCTCAAAACATCCGATATTAATGCAGATATCAAGAAATCCCTGTTCACTTCCAACAAGCTGGCTATGAATATCAGCGGACCGTGGGATACAGGTTCACTGAAGGAAGCGGTGAAGAACCTGGGTGTGGGTATGTATCCTAACCTGCCTAATGGCAAGCCAATGACGCCATTCTCGGGTGTCAAAGCCTACTTTGTTAATGCATATACCAAATATCCAAATGCATCTAAAATGTTCGCAGACTTTATCACTTCGGAAGAATGGCAAGTCAAGAACTTTGAAATGAACGGTGCACTTCCAGCGAATACCAAGGCTGCTGCGAGCGAAACGATACAGAGCGATCCGATTGCATCTGTATTCTTGAAGCAGTTCGATAATTCCGTCCCGATGCCATCGATTCCTGCAACTGCTCAATTCTGGTCACCGATGGAAGCAGCGATGTCCTCGATCTGGAATGATAACAAAGATCCAAAAGCAGCTCTGGATAATATGGTTAAGCAAATGAAGAGTAATATCCAGACAGGGCAATAAGAATGAATAAAGCTATCGCCGATCATAATCGAGCTGCAGGTATGGGAAATGCCGGCATAGCGGCTTTGTTGTCCGCTATATTCATGGGTCTGGGTCAGATGTACAATCGCCAATGGGCGAAAGGCATTATCTTTTTACTAGCCGAGCTGGTTAGTCTGTATCTGATTGTTACCAGTCTGGCGTATAACCTATGGGGGCTGATCACACTCGGTGAACAGCCTGCCCATATGGAGAAAATAGGACGCTTATACCGCAATGTTCCAGGAGATCATTCGATTTTTATGATGATTTATGGTCTGGTGGCACTGCTGTATATTGGACTATTGGTATGTTTTTATATTGCCAATATCAAGGATGCTTATCGGATTGGTAAACGCCGTGAACGCGGAGAAAAGGTCAATACGTTCCGTGAAACCTGGCGTCTGCTTGGTAATCAGGGATTCCCGTATGTGCTGCTGACACTGCCTGCAATTGGTGTACTCGTATTTACGATTCTGCCGATTATCTTTATGGTGTTGATGGCATTTACCAACTATTCGGCACCGGATCATATCCCGCCGAAAAGTCTGGTCGATTGGGTGGGACTGCGTACCTTTACGAATCTGGTCACACTGGAAGCCTGGAGCCATACGTTCGTAGGGGTATTTACCTGGACCATTATCTGGGCAGTTGTAGCGACCGTAACCACTTACTTTGGCGGGATTCTGGTAGCGCTGCTTATTGAACAGCGCGGTATCAAATTCAAGGGATTCTGGCGTACGTTGTTTATTCTGCCTTATGCAATCCCTCAGTTTATTTCACTGCTGGTTATGCGCAATTTGCTCAATTATCAATTTGGACCGGTGAATCAATATTTGCGCCTGATGGGATTTGGCGGCGTACCGTGGCTAAATGATCCGTTCTGGGCCAAAGTAACCGTTATTATGGTCAATATGTGGATCGGTATTCCGGTATCGATGATTCTGGTACTGGGTGTACTGACTGCTATTCCGCGCGATCTGTATGAAGCAGCAGAAGTGGATGGAGCGACTGGCTTCCAGAAATTCCGCAATATTACGATGCCGTTTGTCCTGTTCCAGACTGCACCTATTCTGATTATGCAGTTTGCAGGGAATATCAATAACTTTAACGTGATCTTCCTGCTCACCAATGGTCTTCCGGCCAATGGCGATTATGCGTATGCAGGCAGTACAGATCTGCTCGTTACCTGGCTGTATAAGCTGACGCTTGATAATCAGCGTTATAACTTTGCCTCGGCCATCGGAATTATTATTTTCATTATTATTGCGGCATTCTCTCTGTATAATTACCGACGAAGCCGTTCCTTCAAAGAGGAGGATATGATCCAATGAAGCAAAAAAGACGCCTCAATCTGGTGCTCAGTTACGTCATGCTTGTACTGATTGCGCTCGTATGTATCTATCCGGCACTGTGGATTATTTTATCCTCCTTTAAAGTAGGGGATTCGTTGTATAGTGAGACGCTGATTCCGACACAGTTGACACTGGAGCATTATAAAGATCTATTCCGTTCACAGTCAGACAAAGATCTTCCTTATCTGCAATGGTACTGGAACACGCTCAAAATCGCTGTAACCAGTATGGTACTGGGGACGCTGCTGCAGGTGCTTACAGCTTATGCCATGTCCCGTTTCCGCTTCAAAGGCAGACAGACGATGATGTCGGTTATTCTGATTCTGGGCATGTTCCCGGGCTTTATGAGCATGATCGCTGTGTATGTTATTTTGCTGCAGATGAATCTGCTCAATTCGCCTTGGGCACTTATACTGGTGTATACATCCGGAGCAGCGCTGGGAATGTTCGTAGCCAAAGGGTTCTTTGATACGATTCCACGGGCACTTGAGGAATCCGCTCTGCTGGATGGGGCAAGCCATTCACAGATTTTTAGGCTGATTATTCTGCCACTGTCGACACCGATTATGACGTATATCGCGATTACGACTTTTACCGCTGCCTGGGTTGATTTTATTTTCGCCCGGTTGATCCTGCGCTCCCGTGAGAACTGGACGCTGGCGGTAGGGTTGTATGAGTTGGTTAGCAGTTACTCCAGCACAGAGTTCACACTGTTTGCAGCCGGTTCGGTATTGGTTGCCCTGCCAATCACGCTGCTGTACATGTTCCTGCAGCGCTTCCTGGTGCATGGACTGACAGCGGGTGCAACGAAGGGGTAATAATAAAAGTCAAATCGAAATCAGTAAAGTATAATCAAATGCAGTTATCAGAGACCTGTATATACAGGTCTC
>NZ_AOIG01000044.1:0-8137 GCF_000346635.1 Paenibacillus shenyangensis | reverse complement strand
GACATAAAGAAAAGCTGTCGAGAAAGTCTGAATCCAAGTGAAGCGAGGAGGCGGAGGGAGAAATTCAGTGAAGGAACGATAGTGTTCGCCTTTAAAATCGGGAAAATTCCTCTAAAATCCAATCCTTTTTCCCGATTTCAACACGCGACCGGAACGAATTTCTCCCGCAGCCGACAAGCTTCTACAACGAATAGGACTTTCTCGACAACCTGAAGCCTGGCATTTGCCAGGCTTCTTGCGGATTTCGTCCGGGTTAAAAGATCGGATCGCTCCGTCAAAGTTCCTTACTGCACCTCGTACTCCCGCTCAAGCGGATTATGGATTCGGTAATCCGTCACTTGTCCGCTTTGCCATGTCATGTCCAGCGAGAAGCCGCCGCGAAGACGCAGGCCGGTCACCTGCCCGCTGCGCATACTTTTGGGAATGGCAGGCAGCAGGCGAATCTCATACCCGCAGATGACCGAGTGCCCGTCGGTCCGCGGACTGGCCTGCGCGATCGCTTCGAGCATGAGCGCCGGTACGCCGCCGCTGATATCCGCATTGAACAGCGTCGGACCGTAATCGTGGGAAGACGCGAACGTGACGTAATAATTATTGAGCGCCATCGACTGGAGCATGGCTTCCACCATCTCGGCGTCGCGCAGGTGAGCCGCCGCCATGCCGGTCTGGACGAGACCGAACGACATTGTGCCCTGCTCGTTCTTTTTAAGTTCCCGCTTCAATCGGTATGCCTGCTCGCAGGCCGCGTACAAGATTGGATCACGCCGGATCTCTTCCGGAATATCGGCATACAGCATATACAAATGCGAAGCGTGACGGTGGTCGTACCGATCTTCATACAGAGGCGAAGCCCATTCCGTCAGCGCGCCGTCGGCGTTGATTCGGTAATCCGGCATTTTCGCGAGCATCTGGGTCCACTTGGAAAGTGAGTCGTCTTCGATCCCAAGCGTCCGGCAGCCGGTAATCAGATGGTGCAGCAGCTCTTTGGCGGCCGCGATATCCATCGTGGCGTTAAGCGCCGTCGAATTGCTCCTGCCGAGCGGCGTATTTTCCGGCGAATACGAAGGACTGAACAGCCAGCGTCCGTCTCCGTCCTCGATCAGGAAATCTTCGTAGAAAAGCGCGGCTTCCCGCATAAAAGGCAGAGCCCGATCGCGGAAAAAAGTATCGTCTCCCGTATACAGCCAATAGTCGTAGTAGAAATGGGAGGCCCACGCCGCGCCGGCTGTCCAGAATGTCATCGGATATTCCGGGCTGAAATGGATATCGTAGCCGGTGCTGCTCGATCGGGTCGGAATATGAATGCCCCGGCAGCCGTACAGCGCCCGGCTGTTCTCGCGGTAATGGTCCAGCATGCTCTCTTGATAATCGAAATACGAGAGCAGGCTCTCGAAATCCCCGCTTGGCAGCAGTCCGGAAATCACGGTCGGCAGATTGCCGTCCTGCGTATAATCGCTGCACCACGGCACGTTATGACTGCCCGCCCAGACGCCCTGCAGATTCGGCGGCCATTCGCCGCAGCTCGACAGGGTCTCGTAACGTCCCGCATGGAACATTTTCTCCAGAAAAGCAGGCGGCGCTTCGGCCGAAGCCCGGGCTTCGATCCACAGCGACTCGTCGCTTCCGCCTGTATCGCTCCGGCTGTCGCTGTCCCCCCTGCTTGCAGTTCCGGCCTCTGCCTCTTCCGGCGTCCGCAAATCGTAAGAATCGCTATCCAGGCGCAGATCGATCCGGGTGTACCGTTCTTTGTGCACCGATTCGTGCCGCAGCAGCAGTTCGCTGTAATCAGCAGGCAGCGCACGCAGCCTGGAGATTTCTTCCTGCGCGGAGAACGAGTGTATCTCTTCCACCGGAATCAGGGACAGCAGCACCCTGACCGGACCTGTCGAGTGGATCGACAGGGTTCCGTCTCCGGCCACCGCCTTGCCGTCGCCGGAAGCAACCGTGGCGACGGCGGCGTAACCGCTGCCGGTACCGCCGAATTCGCAGATGCAAACCGCTGCATCCGTGTAAGCCTGTGGGTGGGTAATGAACACGGGTTCCATGCCGAAATACTCCGCATAGAAGTCCCGCCCTTCCTGCGTAATCTGCGGCAGTCCAAGCGACAGCTCATAGTCGGCCGATGTGTCTTCCGTATTCAGCCGAACCACGCATACGCTGTCTTGCCTTGATACGAAGACGCGGCGCTCGCAGCTCCGTCCTTCCAAGCGGAAGCCAACGACCGCTTCGCCGTTTGCGTAATTCAGCGAACGCGCGTAGTCGCCCACGCCGCCGGATACGGCAATATCCGGCATCCGGGTGTGGATCGTCAGTTCGACCGCCGGGAAAAAAGGATCGGTCCACAGCAGGTCGTAAGCGCCGCCGTGCGATTGGCGGAACAGCTCGACGGGCAGCTCGGCTGCTTCGTCTTCCCGTCCTTCGGCGATCAGGCTCCGGATATCCGGCAGCCGGCCGCCCATTTCGATAGGCCGTTCATGCCGGTTCATCGGGATGAACAGCTGCTCATGGGACAAGATCAGCCGCTCGCGTTCCGGCTCGCCCATGACGATGACGCCAACCGTGCCGTTGCCGCACAGCATCCCGTCTTCCCAGCGCGAAGCCGGACGATGCAGGGTATAACCGTTTCGATTCATACGATTTCCCCCTCCTTTACCTCGTGTTCCTCTTTCAACCGCCAACTTCAATCATCGCCTTGATGACTTTGGATTCCGGCTGCAGCCAATAATCGAACTGCCCTGCCGCTTCTTCCAGAGACGCCCGGTGCGTAATATATCGATCCGTGTCGATCATACCCGCGGCCATGGCGTCCAACACGAAATCAAAGTCTTCCCGCGTAGCGTTGCGGCTGGCCGACAGCGTGATCTCGCGGCTGTGGAAATGCGGATCATCGAAAGCGATCTCGCCTTTGACCAAACCTACGTATACAAGCGAGCCGCCGTGCGAAACAAAGCGGAATGCCTGTTTCATCGATTCCGCACTGCCTGTCGCGTCGATCACGATCGGAGCGAGTTCGCCGTTCGTCCATTCTTCCAGCCGGGCGAGCGAATCTTCCGACGCCGTCAGCGTCTTTTCCACGCCCGCCCAGGAGCGGCAGAAATCGAGCCTTTCTTCGTTGATATCCATTGCGATCACGTTCGCTCCGGCATGCCGGGCCAAGATCATGACCCCGAGACCGATCGGCCCTGCACCGATGACAAGCACCGTGTCGCCCGCCTTCACGCCGGCGCGCCGAATCCCATGCGCGCCGATTGCAAGCGGCTCCAGTATCGCGGACTGGTCCAGCGTCAGCCCTTCCGTGCGGATCAGATGGCTCACCGGAATCGAGACAACTTCCCGCATCCCGCCGTCCAGATGGACGCCGAATACCTGCATCTGCCGGCAGCAGTTGGTCTTTCCGCTTCGGCAGGCCCCGCATTGTCCGCAGTGCAGATACGGAATCAGACTCACCTGATCGCCGGCGCGCAGATCCGCCCCGTTCTCGCCGATCTCTTCGATCACTCCCGAAAGTTCATGTCCCAGAATACGCGGATACTCGAAAAAGGGCTGTCTTCCCCGGTACGCATGCAGATCCGTGCCGCAGATGCCGATCCGGCGAATACGGACGATCGCATAACCCGGCTTAAGGTTCGGCTCCGGCAGATCTTCGCGCCAGACCAAACTTCCGATCTCTTCGCAGACGATGCCCCGGATCATCGGCGGCCTTCTTCGTTTGCCGACGTTCCGGCAGCACCGTTGTATTCCGGGCGTCCGCTGGTCCAGGATTTATTGTGCACCGGCTTCAGAATATCCAGCACTTCAAGCAGCAGCTCTTCGTCCAACGGTTCGTCGACCCAGGCCGCGTTCTTGACGATATTGGCCGGTGTCGCCGTGCTGACGAGCGTCGTGGGGATCTCTTCATTGCGCGTCGAGTACTGGATCGCAAGCTTGGCGATATCGCCGCCTCTTGCCGCGCAGTGCTCCGCTGCCCTGCGGCAGGCGGCTCTTAAGTCCTCGCCTGCCGGATGCCAGTCGGCCACGTCCCGGGTACCGAGCAGACCCATGGACAGCGGCGACGCATTGACGACCCCGACGCCCCGGTCTTCAAGCAGCGGCAGCAGTCCCAGCAGCGAATCGTCATTCAGCGAATAATGGCAGTATGACAAGATCGCGTCGACTTCAATCTGCGGAAGCATCTGCTCGAACAGCGCAAGCGGAAGCCCGCTGATACCGGAGAAGCGGATCTTGCCCTGCTTTTTCAGCATATTCATGGCCGGTACCGCTTCTTCGACGATCACGTCCGCCGGAACGAATTCGATATCGTGCAGGAACAGGACATCCAGATAGTCCGTATGCAGCCGCTTCAGGCTTTCTTCGACGCTGCGCATGATCCGCTCCGCCGTAAAATCGAATTCCGACTCGCCGTAGCGCCCGGCTTTGGAAGAGAGCAGGAACTTGCCCCGCGGCAGTTCGCGGATCGCCTGCCCGAGCACCGTCTCGGCTTTGGTCAGGCCGTAGTAAGGCGACACGTCGATGTAATTGATCCCCGCGTCGATCGCGCTGTGCACGGTGCGGATACTTTCTTGGTCTTCCGTCTCGCGGAATACCGAACCGAGCGAAGACGCGCCGAAGCTTAACGCCGAGACTTCGAGTCCGGTCGAACCGAGTTTGCGTGTTTTCATAAGAAGGGTCCTCCCTGTTGTCGGATACCAGATAAACGGCCTTATTTCAGCTTATAAAAAGTTTTGGCGTTCCCGCCAAACAGCAGCGCCTTCTCCCGCTCGCCCCATTCTTCCGGAAGAGCGCGAAGCAGAATGTCTGCGACCTGTCCATACGAGGCCGCCAGCAGGCAGACCGGCCAATCGCTGCCGAACAAGACGCGCTCCGGGCCGAAGACCCGCAGCGCATGGCGGATATAGGGAACGAAGTCGTCCATCTGCCACTGTTCGGCATCTCCTTCGGTGACGAGCCCCGATACTTTGCAATACAGATTCGGGAACTGCGCCAGAGCGCTCAACCGGCTTGCCCACGGTTCGAACTGCCGCTGCCGGATACCGGGCTTGGCCAGATGGTCGATTACGCCGCGCAGATGTGGAACCTGCCGCAGCAGCTCCAGCACGGTCTCCATCTGATCCGCCGTCAGCAGCAGATCGACCGGCACCTCTTCGTCGGCGTAACCTCGCAGAGCTTCCACAAACGCCGGTTCCAGAATGCGGGAGACATCCGGCATGTCCTGGATCATCAGGCGGAATCCGGCGAATTTGGCGTGCCCGCTCAGTTCGTCGTAATGGGTACGGTGCTCGGGGTCCAGCAGATCCAGCCAGCCGACGACGCCAAGCACGGACGGATCCTGATCCGCAAGTTCAAGCAGATAGCGCGATTCGTCGATCGTCGGCGCCGCCTGCACCAGAATGCTGCCGTCCAATCGTTCTTCCCGCAGCAGCGGTTCCAGATCGCCGGGCAGAAAGTCGCGGTACAGAATCGGCAGCTCCGGCGTAATCCATCCGTAATCGCCGCGCGTTATTTTCCAATAATGCTGATGGGCGTCAATACGCATCAAGTCTCCCCCTTTCTAATGAAAGCGTTCTATAAACAGTGTATAGTAAGAAAATGAGCTAGAAAATATCCGATTCCCGCATCTTTATAACTTTTTTTGATTTTGTTGCCGAGGAGAACTGCCGATGCCGCCTATTCGCAAGCCTTTTGAAGGCGAACCGTTATTTCCTTTCGAATTGATCCATCTCACCACCAAAAAGCAAAACGACGAACTGCCCGATCATCTGCACGACCGCTATGAGTTGGTCTATATCCACCGGGGTCAGGGCGTGTTTTTTATCGATCAGGATTGGTATGAGAAAAAGCGCGGGGACTTGTTCCTCATTCCCGGCAATACGATTCACCGGTCCCTGCCCCGCGACGAAGATCCGATCGTATCGTCCGCGCTGTTCTTCGCTCCGTCGCTGCTTGCGGCACCTTCGCTTGGAGACGGGTACGATCCGCTGCTGGCGTTCGAGTTTGCGCGGCAGCGCAGAACGTACCGGATCGAGCTGACCGAGTCGTTGATTTCTGTTGTCGAATCGGCACTGGAGCAGATCGGGAACGAACTGCGGGAGCGGCAGCCCGGTTTTCGGGAAGCGGTCAGAGGGATCACTTCCCGGCTGCTGCTTGCGATCAATCGTTTGATTTGGGCGGAAAAAGACTTCGATCTCGCCGCCGAAGCTTCCGTCGGCCCCGTCTGGATGAACGACGTGCTGCGCAGAATCGACGAATCTCCCGAAGCGCAGAACGGTCTGGCCGCACTGGCGCAGCAGGCCAACGTATCGGCTCCGCATTTCTCTCGCGTATTCAAACGGCTGACGACCATGAATCTGACCCAATACGTTAACGCCAAACGGATGATCCGCGCCAAAGAACTGCTGCGGGCCACGGAACTGACGGTCGAAGAAGTGTCCCGAAGCTGCGGCTACGAGACCCCGGCGCATTTCTACCGGGTGTTCAAGACGCTGACGGGACTGACGCCAAAAAGCTACCGAAATGCCGCGAACTTGAGTGTTTAAAAAATCCGAAAAACACGGCTTGACTTGGAGTGTTCTCCAAGTAGTAGGATGAGGATATCCCGATGCGCAGGGAGTTATACCCTCCATATTTTCCGGAAAGTAGTGAACGAAAATGAATCCAAACCCCACTTATTCGATCAAACAGCTGGGTGAGCTTACGGGAGTAACCTCCGATACCATCCGTTTTTATGAGAAAGCGAAAGTGATGCCCGCACCGAGCAAAAAGGCAAACGGACATCGTATTTATAGCGAAAAAGATCTGCATCGGCTTCAGTTTATTGTGCAGCTCAAAAAAACGAGCATGACCCTTCAAGAGATCAAAGAGTATTTAACTTACTCGGATACCCGACAATACGAACATTGCTACCGGATTCTTTACAATCAGCAGCAGCAGTTTGAGAAAGAAATCGAAGAGATGCAGAAGACTCTCGATTTACTGAATTACAAAGTCAATAACTTCAAACATTTAATTGAATCGACTCGAGGAGTGAGCTTAAATGAAGACCAAACGCTTAAAGAACAGTGAACTTGAAATCTCCGTACTGGGTCTTGGCTGTATGGGAATGTCAGAATACTATGGTGGCCGGGAAGATTCGGAATCGATTCGTACCCTTCACCGTGCCGCCGATCTTGGCGTGAACTTTCTGGACACCGCGGATACGTATGGCGTGGGCGCCAATGAAGAATTGATTGGAAAAGCGTTTAAAGGACGTCGTTCCGAAATCGTACTGGCAACCAAATTTGGCTCCGTGCGCGGGGAAGACGGTTCGTTTCTCGGAATCAGCGGACGGCCCGAGTATGTTAGGGAAGCTTGCGAAGCCAGCCTCAAGCGCTTGGGAACAGATCATATCGATCTGTACTACCAGCATCGGGTTGATCCGAACGTTCCGATCGAAGAAACGGTAGGCGCTATGAGTGAACTGGTCAAGGAAGGCAAAGTCCGTTATCTCGGTCTTTCCGAAGCTTCGATCCATCAAATCAAGCGGGCTCACGACGTCCATCCCATTACTGCGCTTCAGACCGAATATTCGTTATGGAGCCGCGAGGCCGAAGATGAGCTTTTCCCGTTATGTGAGCAGCTTGGGATCGAATTTGTCGCGTACAGTCCACTCGGACGGGGGTTTCTGACCGGCCAGATCAAGCGTTTCGAAGATCTCGCACCAGACGATGCCCGACGTTATCTGCCCCGCTTCACGGGCGAGAATTTTCAACGCAACGTGGATCTGGTTCAGCATATTGAATCTTTGGCCGGTGAAAAAGGCGTATCTGCTTCCCAACTTGCCTTGGCCTGGATGATCGCGCAAGGCGTAACGCCGATTCCAGGTACCAAAAGAGTCAAGTATTTGGAAGAAAACGCAGCTTCCGCCGAAATCCAACTGACCCCTTCCGAAATGGCGCGTATCGAAGAGGTTTCGCCTAAAGGTATTGCAGCGGGAGGCCGTCACCGGGAAGAACAAATTCCCGACTGGTCCGCCGAGTAAACGAGTTTGGGTTTGGACGGGTAGGTAGAATTTCCATCTTTACTTTGAAACAAAAAGCATGTTTCCCGCAGCGGGAAACATGCTCAGGCTGTCGAGAAACTCTCGACAGCTTTTCTTTATGTC
>NZ_AOIG01000043.1:0-12157 GCF_000346635.1 Paenibacillus shenyangensis | reverse complement strand
GGATTGCGGAGAAGGATTTACCGGGTCCGGAGAAGAATGGGTATATGCGATCTGAGGGAACAGGTAAAAGTACGAAGAGGTATGGTAATCCTCCTGAAGAAGAGATTAAATTTAAGATTGATATTGCTACTGAGAAAAAAGCGGAAGAAATAAGAAATACAGGATTAGAAAATATAGATCTTCTTGCTAAGAATACAGGTTTAGAGTTACAAGAGGCAATAGATTTAAAATCGCATCTTTATCTTAATAAATATGACCTCCCAGCTTATGATGAAACTGGTCTATATTTTTACAAAACTAAATTAACACCCGATCCTGAAGTAGTATACGCTTTTCATAAAGCTTTGGAAGGAGAATTAACTCCTGATCAAAAAAAATGGTTTCAACAGTTAAAAGCACATGAACTAGATGAAAAAGCACGAATGGATTCAGGAACAGAATACTACAGACACCCAGAATCTTGGGATTTTGATTCGAAAAGCTGGAAATCAAAGCCTCCAGGTGCACATGATAATGCTCCACCACAACCTGAATTTGGAACATTCCCTGGATATAAACAAGAAAGTTCGGCATTTTATAAAATTAAAAAAGGTGATGAGTATGATATTGTCTTTTAATAGTGTGGTAAAAAGAGTACACGAAATAGACTGGAATATTGCAAGAGATCCTAAACAATCCCATTCAGTTCTACTGGCTGAATACTTGAGAAGAATGGCTGTTTTTGCAAATACAGGTTTTGCTATCCAAAGTCCCTTAGAAAGTCCGTTAAAAATTTTAAATATTGAGAATAATGATTTGTTGGTGGAAGTTAGTACGGTTGTAGAGGAAAGTTTGCCTAACATTAACAACCCAATACACTATAAAATATGTAGAAATTATTTAGAACTAGCATATATTATTGAGAAGGGATTTTCAAAAGCTTTAAAAGTAGCAAATATGTATGAACCTATCATTAAATTTTTTGAAAGAGGTGGGAAGTTAAGATTTGATAGTGACAAGGCGTTAAGTTGTGGTAGTGCTGCTTTTGTCCTCAACAATTGGATTAATTTTCATAGCGATAGATTAGAAACTGATATTAGCGATCCTAATTTGGAGAGAATTGATCTTGATAATAATCAGTAATAATTCTATTTATTTAGTATAATTTGAAGGCTATAAAACAGTTTAGGAAAGTAAATTTATAACCCAAAACAAAACTATACAATAGTATCAACAAATCTAAAAACAGATAAAATGCCAAAGCTTTTTCCAACTTTTTATGAGTAGGAACGAGCTTTTTTGCATGTTGACAATCAAAATTATGAAACGAATGAGGAGAAGTGAATGAGTAGGGACAAAAGAATTTAAGAGTGAGCAATAAACATAGAAAGAAAAAATGGATTCATATGGAAAAAGGATTAGAAAATTGAGTTGGATCAAAACAAAAACAATGGTTTCAAGAGTTGGCTGAACATGAATTAACTGAAACTGAATAAATAAAACAAGGCTATCCATATAAAAATCCTAATGCATATCAAAAAGGTAGTGACGACTTTGGTTCAGACACATGATGTAGCTTCCAGTCAACCGTCATTTGAGCTCCCAGGAGCATATGAATACTACTCGAAAAAAGGTTTTGGGTCATAAAAAATGAAAAAATGGAGCGAGTAATTGATGGAAGATCTTAATCAGGCAATCAAACGTATTTCTATAATAGATTGGAGTAATATTGGAAATAAGCAAGCAAAATCACATGTTTATCTGAGCAAAGAATATCTAAGAAGAGCATCAATGTTTTTTCGTGATTATCCAGGATCTTGTAGATATCCTTTTATTATCATTTCAAATGCTATAACTAAGTCACAAACTCATGTCAATGAATTACCTATACTAAAAAAGATTGATAATAATTATGTTGGAGAAATTGTTACCAGTTATTTAGAATTAAATGCACTTGTCGATGAAGGAAATGAAATTGCTATTGATAATAAAGATTTATTTGAACCAGTAATCAAGTTATATGAAAGAGGCGGACATTTCTTTATAAGAGCTGGCTATTTAAATGTAGCTGGATCTACAGACCTTCTTTCACTTGCAAATCGAGTTGAAAGGGAACCATTAGATATAAGTGATGAAGTGTTAGAGAAAGTCGACAATGAGCATGTTAATTAATTCATAGATTAATTTGAATTATCGAACAATTATACTATTGTTAGATAATGTAATGTCATAATTCAGTTGAATCGCTATATTATGTTTGTTTAATTATACATTTAAGCATATAAGGGACAAATTCTTATCAGATCCCTAGTTAATATTGAATCAACTTTTTCATAGCTATATTTAGTTTATTTAATTTTTCAGGACTTCAAGATACTTTAAGTAAAATTTCAATAAAAAGTATTGCTGTAGTTATTATTTTTTGCCGTCACTTTTTGGCGATGCTACTAAGCATTATCGAGTTGAAAAGTTAAATAGTCTTTTGATTATTGGATTTATGTGATTTGATAATGTATAAGCAGGACCTGCATGATCTAATTTTTAGCACACTTGTTGTAAATAAAAGAGAATGGCATTATCAACTTTAAATCCAGTAGAGTATATGAAGCTGCTAAATTCAACTTCATAATAAGTATTACAGTATATACTTAATAATCTAATAAGCTTGATACAGACATAATATTCTGTATCAGGCTTATTTAAATTAATTGTACGAATGTAGCTTCTGGTTAATCAGTCACCAAACAGAATAATATATTTCTGGTATCATCAACATGAACTTTCAAAATCAAAATATAGGACCGGATGCGGACTGCGATCTATCCTAAAACATGGTAAAATAGAGATCAATTCCATGGTTAATTTGTATAAAATTATTGGAGTATAACCAGTATTGTAATAAAACGATAACATTTGTTATTTATCATAGAAAGTCTAGCTGGTAACGCTACTGCATATACAGCATACATACGAAATCGGCAATCCAGCATACAGGCATAGATAGCAGTTATCAACGAGCTAAGCCCTCAATACGGTTCTAATTTCACTATGAAAATGACTTCCCAGTTCATAAAGTAACAACCTACAATAAACGACAATTCAATATCCATATGGTTCATTAGGCTTACTAATCAGTAATTCGAACAAAGGGGGAACATGATGAAATACGATGATGAGAAAATTATGGAACTGCTAAACCAGGCCGAGCTGGCCCAGAAGAACAATGATATCCTTGCAGGAACGGTAGAAGCGGAAGGACAGGAGTACACTTTTGAGCAGAGATCCTTTTTTGGTGATCAGTTGCATATACATATTCCTTCCAGCTTCAAGCCGATGTCCAGGGACATGCAGCGGGTCAAATATCCATACGAGGATCGTCCGGCAGTTATTCTCACCAATGCCAGAGCCGAAGTGGATATTACCCTCCAGCATGTGGATCAGCCACTGCAAGACAGCTGGGTACAGGAGCTTACAGCCGGCATGAAGCAAATGATCAAAAACATGCAGCCGACCAACGTATTCTATGATGAGAAGATTATCAGCGTTCATGGCAAAACGATCGGCTATTTTGATTTCAAAAGCCCTGCACTGGATCAGCCTGCTTATCGGCTACAATTTTTCCTGGAGTTAAATGGGGAGACGATTATTGGAGGCTTCACCTGTCCATACAAGAGTTACCAACAGTGGCGCGATCTTGTGCTGCAGATGATACATACTATTCAGACCGGTTCCTTGAAAGGAGAATAATACGAATGACTTTTGCATCTACCCGTACGCAATCCATGTCGGATATCTTAGCCGGCCGTCCTCTGCTGCCGACGATCTTCACCAAGGCAGATATCCGTATTGAACCGTATCAATTCGAACGTGTCCTCAAACTAGGTATCGTCAAAAAACTCAATGAACATGTGACCTTTACGCTTCAGGGAATTGTGCCGGAAGAACTGATGGACCAGTATGTAGAACGCGCAGATGAAGATGAACGAATCCGTGTATTTATCAGCAATCCGTATGAGGAGATTCTGTTATTCCAGGGCGTAGTCACTGATATTTCGGTAAAAGCAATTAACGACGTGCGTGAACTCCATATCGAAGCGCAGAGCATGACTTTCCTGATGGATATCAAGAAAAAGCAGCGCTCTTTTCAGAAGATCGAGGAGACCTACCGGGATCTATTTAATCACCTGGCGAGCAGCTATCCCCAGGCAGAGATCCGGGACGAAGCTTCCCATGGCAAGTATCTGGAAGAACTGTTTGTGCAATACAACGAGACCGATTGGGTATTTGCTAAGCGGCTTGCTTCCAGATTGAATGCACCGCTGATTCCTACATCTACTCAGACGGGAATGAAGCTGATGGTGGGTGTACCGGAGGGGAATTCTCCGATTCTGCTGAATGAGCATAATTATACCGTCAAAAAAGATCTGATGGAGCATAAGCTCAAAGCCAACAACGGTATTCCTGACGATCGGGAAGAATCCAGTATCAGCTACGAAGTGAACAGCTATGAATTGCTGGAATTGGGCAGTCCGGTTCGCTTTCAGGACAAGACGCTATACATCGCATCCGCCGAGATTGTAACCGAAGGTGAGCTTCTGGTTGGACGCTATATTCTGCGTGATCGTCCGAGCTTCCGCTTGCGTACGATATGGGCACATGAATTGTCAGGTGCTTCGTTGTTCGGTAAAGTCACCGAGATTATGAAAGACCAGGTGAAAATCAAATTGGATATCGACCAGGGTTCGAACGAGAGTGGCGCCAAGTGGTTCGCATACTCTACCGTCTATTCTTCTCCAGACGGCAGCGGTTGGTATGCGATGCCGGAAGCAGGCGACCAGATTCGTCTGTATTTCCCCGATGAACGTGAGAAGAATGCTTTTGTGGCAAGTTCGGTGGATCTGAAATCGTCTGATCCGGTCAAACGCAGCGATCCGGCGATCAAAAGCATCAGCACCAAATACGGCAAACAGGTCGTCTTCAAGCCGGGGGCGGTAGAGATTATCGCCAATGGACAGCTGCTGATCCGTCTGACGGACGAAGGTGGTATAGAAATCAACAGCAACAAAAAGATCATCATGACTGCAGACGAGGATATCCAGATTACCGGCAAAACCAAGATTACCATCGAAGGTCAAGAGGGCGTTGATTTCATTCAGGCTGGAGCTACCGTCAATATCAAGGACGATGTGAAATTGACCGGGGGCAAGGTGAATATCGAATGAGGCTGCCGGATCGTGACAGCGCGCTGGATGAATTCCTGCAGGAGCATGTGCTGGAAGGCTGGCTCGGCGATCTGCCCATCATCGAGAAAAATTACGAAGACGACAAAGAGGATATTGAGCAAAGCCTGATTGACGCGTTGCACAAAGCATGTCAGCGTGCCCAGGAACTACAGTCCACCGGACAAAAAGGTCCTATTCGCTATATGTATATTTCACTATTACGCACCGCCATTATGAACAACCAGCCCACTTATCGAATCGATTGTTATGATGAACGCTGGTTTCTTGACCCCGTCGAATGTACTGTACACTGGGATGCCGCTTTCACGTTCCGACCATTATTTGACCGGATGAAGCAACTGGATGAGCTTCGTCGTCCGTATGGCCGCCGGATTACAGTAATGGATATCGAGAAAATACAGCAGATCGAAGCGGTGAAGTATCATACGCTGACTGTGGAATTTATCAAATCGATGATGCCGGTCTGGGTAGAACATCCCGATTGGACCAAACTGAGCAAAGCAGCTGGCTGTGCTATTCTGGCCGGGGAGTTCCGGGACGAGAGCGAGCTGCTCTGTCAGCTGGAGGATTCTACGGAATCTCCTGATCATCAGGCATCAGCAGAGCAAAAGGAGGCAGCAGAGCAATGGACTATTTTCTCCTGAAGCAGGATATGCGTTATACCGATATTCCGCGGCTTGAGCCGATTACCCAGCAGATTCCGGTATGGAAGCTCCCGCATCTGCAGCCGGATGATATCAGTGAGCCGCTCGGATTATATATGCGTTCCGGGGAAGATACGGAATTTCTCGATTATATGGAAGAAGCGGTACCGCTGTTATCCGAGCGAATGATGAAGCTTTGGGCGATGTATGATCCGGCCATGGCTTTTCGCATAACGGTACTGCTTGATCGGGAGCAGATGCTGCAGTTGCCATATTATATTCCTTTTCCAACTGTAGCGGATGTGCTGCATCCAGACAGTGAGTGGAATCAGGATCATAGTATGCTCAAACAAATTGTGCTGGACGAAGCCAAACTGCAGCAGCGCCGGATATTCCGTATTGCGGGCAGTGCCCGTCCCGAAATTGTGGTCCGACTGGATATGGCAGAGAGCATGCTGCGTCGCGATATGACGGGCATACGCCTAGAGCGTCTTCCTGTTCATGCTGCCCAGTATCGGTAACACACCAGAAATAAGGATTCCACACTCAATTGTATATAGAAAGCAGGAACAGCCTACCCATCAAATACAGACACACCTTCGGTTTATTGAACCAACTACACTAATCTGAAACAGGATTTGCAGTAAAGGAGGGAAATTACGTGGCAGATGAATACTATGTTGTCCGCGGTGCGTCCATGCGTTGCAGTTATGGATCCCATCCGCGGAAGATCAACCTGTCGGCCAGTCACGGATCTTTTGTCAAAACTCAGCCGATGATGAATGAAGATGATTATAAACCCGAAAATGTAGCCAGCTTTGGCGTATGCAGCAGCTCACTTAATCCCAGTTCGGAGACAATATATTTGGTAGCTGAAGGCGGCGGGCAGGTGCAGGGCAAGCCATGTCTGCCGCAATTGTGCCAGCCATGGATGATGACCAAGGAAAAGACACGGGTCGAGGGCAAGCCTGCGCTAACCACATCTTCCTGCCATTTATGCATGTACAAGGGAAGTATCAAATTCGAAACGAGTGGACAGGAATGATGAGAGGAACCGAGATGATAGAGACGATTATGGATGCACTGGGAATCGGCAGTCCGGAAGTCATTGGCTACGACCAGCTCAAAGTAAAATGTCCGTATCCGCTTCAACACATTCATGGGCTTGAGATCGAATGGAAGCCTGGAGAACATGCCAAGCTGCAGTTGACCGGCTGGATGGACGAAGACATTCAGATGCAAATGCCGCTTGCCGCTTCGGTACAGGATCAAATCGAAGTTACATATGGTTCCTTTGGAGCCGAACAGCCGCTGTTCCGCGGTCTGGTTAACAAAGTAGAAGCGATTCGTCAGAATAACAGGCATGAGATTGTCATTGAGGGCATCAGCGCCTCATCATTATGGGATATCCAAAAACGTAAACGTACGTTCCCTGAGCAGACCCAGACGTATGAAGAATTAATAAGTAAAATCAATACGGATTATCCGGGCAGCTCGGTTGCTTTTCATAAAGGAAGCGATCAGGAAATAGGCGAAGCGATCTTGCAATATGAAGAGACGGACTGGGCGTTAACCAAGCGTCTGGCCAGTCGGTTACAGACTGTTGTGGTCTGTGATATGCTGGAATCTGTAAAGCCTAGGCTGCATTTTGGGCTGCCGGAAGGTAGAACTGTGACTGTACCGGATGACGTCCCTTATACAGCGCGCAAAGATCTCAAAGCCTATCAGCAGGCAGGCGGTTCGGAAGCCGGCCTGCATGATACGGATTTCTTTCGCTATGAGCTGCAGCATATCGAGCCATTTGCGATTGGAGATCGGGTAACCTTTCGAGATAAAAAGCTGGTGGTACGCGAAGTCCATGCCACTATGGATAAAGGCCAGCTGCTGTTCAACTATGTGCTCTCTCGTGAGCCGGGTGTCCGCAGCCTGCTGATCACCAATCCCAAAGCGATCGGTATATCGCTGGAAGGAACTGTACTCGCCGTGCGCGGTGAAGAAGTGAAGCTCAAACTCGATGTAGATAAAGACGACGGCAAAGCTGATCCGCACTGGTATCCGTTCGCACCGCCAACGGGCGGCCCAATGTACAGCATGCCACAGGTTGGTACCAAAGCCAGTCTGTACCACCCGGATGGTACCGGAACCAGGGCGCAGATCATTGGCTCAGTGCGTACCAATGGAGCGAGTGCGCCCAAGACAAGCGACCCCAATATCCGGTATTATGGTAGTGAACATGGCAGCGAACTGAAAATGGCCCCGGATCATGTGCATATCCAGGGGAATCCGGTAGGCACTATGGCGATTAGCCTGGAAGACGGCATAGGCGTCACGATCCGTAGTCCCAAAAAGCTGACTATAACGGGTAAAGAAGATATTGTGCTGTTCAGCAAAAAGAAAGTAATCATCCAGGCCGGTGAGCAAATCATGGCCTACAAAACAGGCGGCACATCGGGCATTGCTATAGAAGGGGAATATCATCTGCTCGGCGAAAAGGTCTGGGCGGATGGTAGCGACCGGACAGCCTATGCAGCCTATCAGGATGAACCGCAAAAAGGTACACCACCCCCACCACCCGATCCGCCAAAGCCGTTTGACTGGGGCAAGCTCGGTCGCAACGTGCTGGGTGGACTGGCCATTGTGGTAGGTGTGGCTGCGCTGGCGGCATTTACCGTAGCGACGCTGGGAGCTGGACCGGTAATTGTAGGGGCAGTAGCTGTTGGAGCAATGGCTGCAGGCGGGATTGCAGTGGGTGTTCAGGCCGCTTCCGATATCGCTCGAGGGGAAGTGAGCGACTTCGGGGAATATGCGACGACTGCTTTGCGGGAGTCGTTGATTGGAGCCGTCACCGGAGCGATATTTGGCCCACTCGGGGTTGGAGGATCTATCGCTGGTAAAATGGCCCTGGGCGGTGCTGAAAATGCCGTATCCGATATCGCTAGTCAGATGATGCAAGGGAAAAAGTTCTCCGAAATTGACTGGAAGTCGGTCGGAATGAGTGCAGGACTCGGTGTGGCGACTGTGGGCGTTGTTAATTCCAAAGCAGGCAAGGCACTAGGAAATGCAATAGTCAAAGGTGCCAGCAAAGTAACGCCGCAATTCGTCAAAAACGGAGTGAAAGCTTCTGGGGAAGCATTTCAAAGCTCTCTTAGTAAGCTGAATGAATCGGGCAGCAAGCTGGGTCAGAAGATAAAGAACGGTCTGGATGATATGACAAGCCCTGTTTATGTTACTCCTGATGGTACTCGTATTCGTATGAACGAACCAACTCGAATGGAGAGCAGAAGTATTCCTCAGACAGAAGTGCAGCGAAATTATAATCAGGCTATGAAAGAAATGGAAGAAGCAACATTACAAAGAAACTCAAGTATATTGGATGAGGCAGGTAAATTTAAGGATAAAAATATACAGTCTAAATATGAAGAATATTGTCAGAGAAAGTCTAAAATTGGTGAAAATCCTAAGGACCCGTTAGACTGGAAAGAAGCTAGTGAAAAATGGGCTTCTTTAAAAGAGCAAGGTCAAATATTCTCTGATGAGAAATTCAATGATTTCTCACAAGAGTACAGTAATGCACAGAAAGAAATAACCATTGTAACAAATGAGGGAACTAAAATTAGAGTTGATGCAATAGCTACTGATGACCAAGGGAACGTTATCATACAAGAGTATAAGAGCTCGGAAGTCGCTCCTTACACCGATAATCAGGAAAAAGGATTCCCGGAATTAAGAGATTCTGGAGGTAAAGTTGTAGGAGAAGGAAAAGGTGATTTTACAGAAGGGTATGAAGTACCACCTGGTACAAGAGTTCAAACTGTTCGACCTGAAGGAACAAGCTATTTTGATGACTAAATAAGGTGGGATAAAAATGTCGATATTAGATAGAGATAAAGTAGACGGGATTGGAAAAAATGAAGAAGAGAATAAAATTGCTTTATTGATTGCTGATCATTTAAATTGGGATAATGAAATTGAACATTTAACATTAATCCAGGACAAGATTAATGCTTATATATCATTCATAGAAAGTGGTCAGGCTTATAATATATATGAAGATATAAAAGTAATAGAAGGATATATAATTGATTTAAGATTTAAGTACAAACCTTCTTTAAATTTTTATAAATTGCTAGATGTATTCAAAAGCAGTACAAAAGATTTAGCAGTAGAATTTAGAATTCATGAATCTTAATAAAGCTTAGAATGAAGGTGGCAATTTGAAAGCAAATGAAGTATTTGATAAGGTATGTGGCTTGATAGCAAGCAATTATTCAGAGCGAGGTTGGAAATATTCTAAATCAAGTCATTGGATGACTAAAAAAGATAAAAAGTATACCTACAAAGTGTTTTTTTATACCAGTTGGAACAATATATCGGACAAAAATGTAGCATTCTATAGTGAATTTGCGATCATCAATTCTAATTCAAAAAGAAAGATATTTCATCTCGATACCCGTCAATGTAATATACCTGCAGGTCAGTTATATTGGAATCTAGCTAACGAACAACAACAGCATTCAGCTCTTTATGAATGTAAGAAGTGGTTGGATGAGACGTGTATTCCAATTGCAGAAAATTGCATTAATAATCCAGATCAATTTGTAAAACAAGTTGTAGCAGAGGGGTTTTATCCTTTGTTAGGTTACATTGTTGATATTGATTTTGTCCTGAATGAAGGTTCACGTGAATTAGCAGAAGAAGCAGCTAAAAGATATTATGATCATTTGAAAGCTTCTGTACAAAAAGAGTTCAGAGACAATTATGTGAGTATGATGGCAGATGAAGATGCTGTAAGTGCGTATGGGAATAATATGATGCGAAATCCGTCTAATTTTAGAACGATCATAGAAAATAAAATTAATATTGATTTTTAATTGAATACAACTATGAAAAATGATGGCCAAATACTAACTCTAAAAGGGTATTTGCCCATCATTTTTCATACATGAATCAGTAATCCAGGTTATCTCGGATAGCTATTGAAACAAGCAATCCATGATTTTGAAAAAGCAAAAGAATTGGCGTGGGCTAAACCATCAAAAGCCGAAAATATAGGATGGCAAGATATTAAATCAAACGAAATCTCTAAAATATTAAGCAAGATATCTTATAATCCTTGATTAGTTATTGAAGGAGGTTATGTTTTGAGTTCAGCACAGTTACCTAATTTATTTACGATCACAATGTTTCCTTCTGTACAGTTGAGAGAAATGGATTTACTTAACAATCTTTTAGATATATTTGAGCAGGATGAAAAATTTACTCCAACACATTAGGGAAGTAATGAATTAATGCGATCAGCTTATAATCGTAATGATATTTTGAATACAATGTCTGCAGAAGATGTTAGGATTTCAGAGATATATTTATATCGTAATCAATCACCCATAGAATATTCAGGACGTTTCAATTTAGATTTATCTTTCCGATCTTTCTTTGACTTTGATTTCAAAAAAATTGCGGTTGAATACTGGCACTCTTTTTTTGAAATTTCTGATCAATGTGCCGACATTCTTAAACCACGTTATGGTATAGCTCATATATTTTGGCCTTCGGTTATCCCTTGGGAGACAGAAATGGAAAAGTTGCAGCGATGGATGAATTTCTGTTCACAACCAGCACCTGTAAATCTAGGAGTTAGTGGACCACTAGGTTTGTCAACAAGAACGTATTTTGGATCTGACATTCTTGCTCTTATTGATCAAGAAATTCTAAAAAATACGCCTGTGATAGTTAGTAAATTAAAATGGGATGGAATTTGTATTGATATTGTAGAAAAACCCTGGGAAGTTAGCAAGGATGATTTACTTCAAAATTGGACTCGGACAATGAATTCTTTCGAAAAAAATGAATTATTTGCTATACCTAAGTTTAATCTAAAAAACCGGAGGAGTATTTCTTTCCAAGCTAATAAACTCTGGGAAAATTATATAAAATCTAATTTAGAGGCATATGAATGAGAGTTACATTATGAATTTAGAGTAACCTCAAATGTTAAATGATATTGCTTGTCACGCTACAAATGAGACGATTAAAAACTTATGTTCTGTATTTGATGATATAGAAGAAATGGTATTGAAGATGGAATAAAAAAGATTATGAAAAGCACTTCTTAATTATAGTCCTGATTCAGTAAAATGCTTTAAAATGTTATACCATATTCAAATTAGTGAAAGAAATCCTGATATGGATGATTGTTTATATTATTTAAATCTTAAATTTAATCAGAAGGAATAAAAATTAGTGTCTTAAAACAAAAAGGCTGCAGCAGAATAAACTGTACCCTACAAGATG
>NZ_AOIG01000042.1:0-17561 GCF_000346635.1 Paenibacillus shenyangensis | reverse complement strand
CCATCTTGTAGGGTACAGTTTACCGCAAACGGTCGAAGCCTAATAAGCGAAATATTCGCTAAGTGGTAAATTCAGTTGCCTAGCCAAAGGCAGGGTAAAGGTGAAATATCCTTTACCCTGCCATATTACCATGATAGAAGGAAGATAACAACCATGATTTAAACGCTTGTGTTATTACAAATTACCAGCTTGATTCTTGCGATAATATCGGTTGTCCTTCAATACAAAAATAGTCCTAATAACTGACATTAATTATTCAAATGGAGGCGGATAACGTAGATGAGCGAACAGTATTATAATCCTTTACTATCATTCATAACCATACAACCCATATCGTTAATATGAATTTTCTAATAAATATTATTCTCAATATTGCATCTGCTGCGGAACAGAAAAAAAGCCGCACGATGATTACCCTCATTGATTTTACAAACGGGGATGTTACCGACTTTCTAAACATTTAGCGCAAGCCTATATACAAACACACTATAAAAAATGCAGCGCCGGGTAAATCCGGTGCATAGACCGCTAACAAATTCCGAAAAGTGCTAAATCGAAAATTTTTCAAATCTTCAATCGATCTAATTCGAGTTTGGTGGGTACCGCACCTATTCAGGGTATTCATAGGAAGGGAGCTTCCTATGAATAGCAGTAGGATTGATTTAAGCTTTTTATGTGATTTCAAAATAAGATATACTATATCAAGAAAGGGTAGGCGATTTTATGTATATGTCATCCAAGAAATGGAAGAAAATCGGTATTCTTGCTGCAAAGCAAGCAAGAGAAGAAGCACACGCAGCAGGTGTCGCATTTAGTTATATGATCCAGGATAAAGTCATTCGAGAGTATCCCGATGGTAAGAAAGTTGAAGTAACCTTTGATGAACAAGGAAACCCTACAGAAATTGATTATACTGGATAAGCGTCCGCTGATGTTCGTGTATACTGGACTTAATTGGAGCAGCAAATCTCAAAAAAGATAACGAACAAATATAGTATTTATTGAATCCGTAAATGCCTGACTACTTATTATAAAAAAGTGGCCTTTTCTAAACTTGGAAATGCCACTTTTTTATAATAGTATAATTGAGTTGTAGTATTAGAATACATAATATGACACTGAGGAACACTACTAAAACTTGTATGATATGAAACTATAAATATTGGTATAAGTCGTTCCTATACTTTCTTTGTTTTTTTATTATTTAAATTGTTCACGATGAGTTTGATATGGAATGGAACTGCAAAAGCTGAATATGCTATAAAAAATAGATTATATGCGGTTTTGTATTCAAATGTTTGAGACTGAATTATGTTCAAAAACAAAAAGCTTAGAACTCCTGTAAAAAATACATATTTATCATATTTAGAATTTTTTCTTTTCAGTCTAAGAGTTGTTGCATGAATCCAAGCAATAAAAGATACTATTGCAAACACAGAAATAATCATCATTTTGCTCACGCCCCTTCTATAATAATATTACCCAATGATTACGTTTTTAGTTTATAACTATTATATCGGATGCATTTAAATGATAATTAGCTAGCTTAGTTGATCTTTAAAATAGTAGAGTTTAATTGATGTTATCAGTTGCGTATACTGGTTTTGATTGACTGCTATAACAATGTAATATAAAATAATACGTAAACGTAAACGTAAATGTATACAAGAACGGAGTGATAATATTGAGTGAGTTATCCGAGCAATTAAATATAAAATTGGAAGCTGCTGCTTTTCAATTTTTAAAATCTACTAAGCGGCATACTGATCCGCTAAAAGCATCAACGATTCAGCAGGAGACATTAGATGAGTTAAGCAGTCAACTTATAAAGGATGTACCTTCTAAAGCATTATTTATGTTTGGTAATCAGGCTGGAGAATGTTTAAGAGCTGATCTTGAAGATGAAGCAAATGATAAACAGCTCATTAAAACTAAAATAGATATTTTAGAAAATGCGATGAGGATGAAGGCCGTAGATTATTTACGTGATGTTGTTCCTATCAATACTAACATTGCGCAGCATGCTTTATTTTCAGCCAATCCACGCTCTAAGCAGGTTTTAACAACTGCTCATGGGGTAAAGGCTGTCCATATTAAAAGTGCTACTGGAAGCGCTCTGACGACGTATGAAGCGCGTGTCATGGGAGCTATTCAGTCATTATGGTATAAACAAAATGATAACGGGAAAGCGACCCTGTCACTTAAATATGCAGATATTATAAGTGAACTAGGACTATCTGACGGATCAGCTAACTATAAACGCATCCAGGAGTCATTGCTGCGCTTAAAAGATGTAGAAGTAACATTAACTCAATTCCAGCGTTCTAAAAATGCTGAATATGAAGAAATAGCATTTACTCGCTTACTGGATCAAATCACCTTCAGACGAAAAGTGGGTACTACAAGTCACTATCAGTATAAATTTGAAATTAAGCTTCCGGATTGGCTTGTAGAAGCAAATAGAGAAGGCAACCTATTTGATGTTTCTCTTATACTGATGAACGATTTAAAATCGTACTTAGCACAGGGGCTATATTGGTTGGTATCCTCTTATCCGGATCAAAAAGAAGTAAAGCTTGAGCTGTCTACCTTAGCGGGGCATTTTCATTTTCTCGATAACGCACAGCCAATTATGCAAGTCTATAAAATCATAGAGCGGATCAAAGAAGCGTGTGAGGAATTAAGGTCTGTAGGCTTTATAGATCGGTACGAAATAACTGGTAAAAAGCAAGGATTAGAGAACCGATATTTAACGCTTTCAAAAAACTCGATGTTTTTGAACTCCAATGAAAAAACTATAGAAATTCCCGAACAACTAGAACTGTTTGAAGAAGATAGATCATAAGGTTGAGCTAAAGGCGAAAGAAGAGAATCCTACCCCCTTTTCTTTCGCCTTTACACATAGCTTCATTTGCCATAATGTCATGCATTCCTATGTAAGTTTAATAGCGAAACTTAAAACATCCTTTTAACTACGGAAAATGATTTTAAAGGGCAATGATCTAATATATCGCCACTGGTTAAAACATCCCTTTAACTACGGAAAATTTAAAAACATCCCTTTAACTACGGAAAAAGGTTATAAAACATCCCTTTAACTACGGAAAAGACAAAAAAAAAATTAAAAAGTATGAATAATTTTGAAATATAGTCTAAAACATCCCTTTAACTACGGAAAAAGGTCTTAAAACATCTCTTTAACTACGGAAACGGGTCTTAGAACATCCCTTTAACTACGGAAAAAGCTCTAGCAGCCAATTTGCTGGAGTTATGGTTTTTACGTATGATGAGATAAGTAATAAACTCGTATCGGCTTGTGAATGAGAAAAGCCCACACTACGTGCATTACAGAATGGCTAAGTTTGGCGACTGGCATTCTGTAGCACCTGAAGAGCATGGACTTTACTTAAATAATAAGGTTATTATACTACCTACAAATTTAAAGTAAAGACATGACTCTCTATTTCCTACTGCCCTTTTTTAAAGGTAGTACTGAAACAGAGAGTTTTTTATTACATATGAAGCTAAATGTTGGACTATACATCAAGCTTTTACTTCTAATTCAAAAAAATTAGCGGGTAAAGGCCTACTTTCTTGCTGTCTTTTTTATGAATCCATCTCAAATTACATCGACATAAGCGTGAAAAGCTAGTTAAACTCAATATTGGGCGATCAATGCCACCTAAAACGACACTAAATAAACTCGCTGCAGCTGTAGCGTTGATGGTGATGGTTCCTGTCGTCCCACCCCCTGCGTAGTGTCCCTCCAGCAGAGCCGGCGAAGTTCGGTACAGTTGTCTGGAGACTAGATGGCTGTAGGTGTCTTCCGTTGATGGGGAAAAGTCTATCTGTAACCCCACCATCCAGATTGGCGATGTGACTCCATCGACCAACGTCCCGTCCGTGTGCGCTTTAACCAGCGCAGGCTGCCGGGGGGAGTTAGTAGCAAGTATTAGACTATGCGCGGTAAAGCACGACCTGGACGCGATCAACCCCCGAAAAGCGAAGCGAAACGATAACCCGGCTCATACGCCGATTATCTATTCAATTAGCTGCAGTTTCCCCCTAAATATAGGGGGCTGCGGCTCTCTCACTCCTCCCCTCTCACCGCCCATAATTTAAACCTTTTGTCAACAATAAAAATTGAGCCGCAAATGTAGGGGTGGGCGTGGGGAGAATGTTTAAAATCTTTTTGGCATGCGTAGCATGGTTTCCTTTTTAACGGGTTGTGGATAAAAAGATGTTATTAGTAGGATTGTCCACAGGTGCTCTATAGTAGAAGGGAGTACAGTTTAGATCATTACTATTTATAATTTATCATAGTATGAATATTTCACAATAGTGTATCACCTGTAGGTACACTTGTTTCTGCACCTGAGGAACAACAACTATTCAGTCTACACTTACGTATATATTTACGTTTACGTATACGTATTAATATGTTATAGTAGTGCTAAACTTATATTAAATGGAGGTTAGTTTATGGCAACCGTAATATCATTTGGTATTCAAAAAGGTGGATCGAGTAAGACTACTACATCTGCAATTGCGGCATATTTATTAAGTGCAGAATTAGGGAAAAGAGTTTTAGCTGTAGATTTAGATTCTCAGGGGAATATGACGGAATTGTTGATGGGGCCGGATGTTGATATATATGATTATCAAGGTCAAACAGTATTTGAAGCTATGAAAGAACAAAATGCAAGAAAGTATGTTCAAAAGATTCCAGGTAATGATCGGTTAGATATACTTACTGCAGAAGATCATTTAGCAGCATTTCCTTCATGGCTCTATGATGGTTATAAAGGCAATCGCGCACTGGTATTAAAACAAACGTTGGATAGTGTCCAAGATGATTATGATTATATTATTATAGATACACCACCGGCTTTGGGAGATCAAACAATCAATGCGTTGGCTGCTTCTAATGCTGTAGTAGCTATGTTTGAAGCGAGTAAATTCTGTTATTCAGCAATTGGTCGTTTTTTGGAAACCTGTATTCATATTCAAAGTACAGTTAATGATAAATTAGAGATCGCTGGTATTTTGAGATCCCTGATCGATGCACGTAGATATGATAATAAAGCTTTTATTGAGCTAATTGAAGCTGACTATGAAGATGTTTGTTTTAAAACTGTATTAACTCGTACAGCTGCAATTGGCCGTTTAGGGATTAACGGATTTAATAAAGGTTATGAATTGAACAATGCTTTAAACCCGTATAGAGAGTTTATGGAGGAGCTGATGCAACGTGTCAAAGTCACAGTCTAATATTGATAGGATTAAACAGCAATTGAAAAAGACTAATTCAAATATACCGGATACTGCTTTAAGCCAGCCTATTGTAGAACAGCCGGTTAAAAGCGTTCATGCGGATCTGATAGATACAAAAAAACCTCTAAAGAGTAAGAAGCCGAAATTTGAAGATACTCATAAGAGAGATACTGTTTGGATAAGGAATGATCTCAAAGAGATGTTAGATGATAGTTGTGTTGATCGTGGTGATAAAACTAGAATAATTAATGAGGCTTTAGAAAAATATTTTGGTTGATAAAAAAAACGTAAATGTATACGTGTACGTATACATTTACGTTTTTTTCGGATTGAATTAATATGATAGTAATGAGAGTAATTAATATAAAGGTTTTAAGATTTAAGTATGCTTACAATCATTTGTATGGGTATGATAAGTATAGTATTAATGCCACTGGCGATCTCCAGTAGCTGCTTCACCAGCAAGACTGTATAAATTCTTAAAGTCTAAAATCGCAATCATTCTTCGTTGAATTTGGATTATACCATCTTGTTGGAATTCTTCTAATGATTTAGTGGCTGACTCTCGTCCAATACCAACCATATCAGCAAGATGCTATTGTGCAACTTTCCAAATGATTAATCCCCTTTCTTTAAGCGACTCGCCAAAATTCGTGTATAAATCGAGTAGAAAATTGGCAATGCGTATTCGAACATCTAAAAAATCGAGATATTCAATCTTGTGATCTGCTTGAAACAAACGATCACTAACCACATAAAACATCCGTCGCAAAATCGTTGGATACATTTCAATAAGTTCATCTAACTGTTTAATTTTAATCATCTATGGAGTCGTATTTTCTAGTGCCGAAACAGACGCTTAGCGTCTGTTGTCGCGATGAATAGCTTCCAATTCGCCGATCGTTTGTTCAGCAAATTGATGACCTAGAATGATAATTCGTTCTTAATCTTGCCTATAAATTTGGAGTGACCCTTTTTTTATAATACACATTTCGTCTGCTATATTATTTTGATAAAACAAAACTTGCTGCTTAGACAAAGTTCGTTTTTGAAAAAAGCATTACTAAATTCTCGTCCTGGATTACTTAAATCTTTTAAAAATGGAGTCTGTAATACATTTGTATATATAGAGCATCCCTCTTTCTTATTGCATCATTTAAAAAATGGTGTACTAATAAAAGGATAGATAGAAGAGAACCTATAATTTTAAATTAACTGATACAAAGAAAGGATAATTAAAATGAAAAAAGAGTTTGTAATTTTATTCCTGTCTTATCAATATCTCTTGTAATAGGATCATTCGCTGAAGCCACTTCCTTTAAAGACGTAGTATCTACTCACTGGGCATATAAAACCCTTGAATGGACTAATGAGCAAAGTGTTGTAAATCCTGGATATAAAGGTCAAGATTCTCTGACCCGTGCAGAAGCCGCTGCTTTCATTAAAAACGTTTTGAACAATAGTTCAAGCAAGAAGCTCGGCACTCGTCCAAACACTCCAAGTGATCCGGCTGAAATTGATGATTTGCCAATTTCTCTAGTGACTCGGCCCACTACTTCGTCTTCTGTCACAGGAGTAACACCAGTTGGTAATACTACTGACCCAGTTATCATTAACCGAGGTAATACAGTAGCCCAAGCTCTCAAAGGAACTGGCTTTATGGTAGTGGCAAATAGTGACTCTGGTCGAGTAGCTATCAAGGATTCAAAAACGGGGAAAAACTTCTTTTCTTACGCTAAGAATAGTGGTGGTGATTCGGTGATTGTATACGACCATTTAGCTGATGTGGGTGCTACAGAGTGGAACTCCGGATACGTCAATGCAATAAAAAAAGCCATGGCAGCTCTCGGAATGTATGCGGGATCCAATTTCCAATCAGCTTTTAAGGATGCAGTATACGATGGTAAAGAGCGAACTTATAAAGATGGTTCTGCTACCTATTACGTAATACCTATTGGATATGGTAAAGGATTAATTTCTAAATAATTTTTAATATTTCATGTATATTAAAAAATCAAAAATTATATGTAATGTTATAATTAGGGTGATTTCATTTGAAGGAGGTATAAATATGATTCAAGGACTTATTGTAGTGTTAGTAGCTACTGTACTTTATTCAATGAATAATTTGTTAGGACTTATTACAAAATTCATGATTTTTGGAATGATGATATTCACTATATTTTCCGATGTTATTAAATCATGGGACAGTAAGTTGTTTGCAATTGTTTTACTCTCCTTACCGGTGTTTATTAATACTGGAATTAAATTTTTAAAAGCAAAATCGCTCAAAGTCTAACCGCTTCTTTTCATGAAGCGGTTTTTTTCAAATCTACAAATCTACCTGACCTATTTGTTCAAGTAAATGGCCCAAGTAGAAAATTGAATGAAAGAATCGCAAATGAGATATGTCCGCGATTAGGCTATTCAACCGGTGTAAAACAAAAGCCTGAGAGAGTCAGAAGACCTTAAACCTACCTATGGACTCAGACGTTCTATATTTTCAGTTGTTTGCTGGACTAAGAGGGAGTGAAGTGACAGATTTATAAGTCGAGGATATATCTTTTGAAACCGGATATTTTCGTTCGAGGTGGCAAAGCAAGGCGTATAGAAATGAACAGAAACTTGAGAAAAGCATTACATAGAATGGCTTGAAGAACGAGGAAATCTTAACACCAAAAAGTTGTTTATTTTGACAAGAGGACAGGGGAGATTAACGAAGCCAGGTGTTGAGTATTTGTACAGATCATTAAGCAAAAGACTGGGATTCCTAATTTTACTCCTGTACTAAACCAAGCAGCGAGGAAAGTAAACAAGCACTGGATAATCTTTTCTCAGAACCGTAGTCAACAATTCTAAATAGTACTATGTATTTATACACTTTCAAGTAACCATCTTAAGAAGAAAAATAATTAAAAATGAAAGTGTATACTTTAATATGGACTGTAATTATCAATAAGCATTTGTTTCTTAACTATATGATCACTAAGTAGAACTACTTATACAAAATACGATTTACCTTTTTGAAGCTCTAAGTGCAAATTGTATTAAAGGGATTATCCCAAGAATAATGTAGAGAGTTAATAATATATAAAATAATGAAGTAAATTCTTTTTTGAATTCTTCTTGTATAAAGAGAAAGCTTATTCCTAATAGAGCTAGTACTGTATTCATAATGTGAGGTTTAGATTTGTAATAAAAAAAGTGATAAATCATACCAGCTAAAATCAAAAATGAACATATAAGAATAATAAGCACATCTATCTACACCTTTCACTAAGATTAGAACGAATAACTTTAACTCTTATAGTTAAAGCTATTCGTTCTTTAAATCTTTTATTTGTTTAGATTCTATCAATATATGAGGCAGCTTGAGCAAGGTCAGAATTAGCATCTTTGTATGCGTCATACAAAGTTCCAGCTGCACCAGCTGCAGATCCCCCAGAAACAATGGCGCCTATAACTGATTCGATCGTAACAGCAAATGAACCAGCTGCTGTTACAAATACATGTCTAGAATTATTCATAGTTGGGGTAGCGTCAGGAAAATGCGGATTTACAACGCTAAGATCACTCCCAAGATTAATAACCCGATTTTAACAACGATACGTGGAGGATTGGTATTTATTTTATCTGACATTGGATGAACTTGTTCCACGTTGATAGGGCTTGCTTTTCACCTCGTTATTCACAATTGACTGGATTTCATTCTATAACTAAGGATTCAATAAATATCTCGATTGCTTTTGTATAAAATTCAACTCTTGGAGTTATAAGTGAAAAATTTCGTGAGATTGGAAACCCATTTATATCAAGTAACTTCACTTTACCAAGTTCTAGTTCGTTTTTTATTGACGCGTGTGAGAGTATAGAAATTCCTAGACCAGCTTCAATAGATTCCTTAATAACTTGCGTACTCCCAAATGTCATATACTTCTTCGGAGAAAACCCCAATTGTTTAAATCCCTTTTCTTGCATTTCTCTCGTTCCAGAACCTTCTTCACGAACTAACCAAGTCTCTAGGTTTAATAACAAGGGGTCTATTTCCTTTTGTTCTGCTAAATGGTGATTTGAAGGGACTGTAATTGATAACTCGTCAAGAGAAAATGGTATAACCTTTATATTTTCATTATTAGCCTCTCCTTCGATTATCCCAACATCTACCTCGTGTTTCTTTATTAAATCTATAATTTCATTAGAATTTTTTATAGTAATGATTGGATTTAATAATGGATAGGATTTAAGCAAACTGGCAATTTTATGAGGAAGAATGTATTCTCCGAAAGTATAACTTGCACCAATAGAAAGAGGACCACTTGCAGTATGTTTTAAATCATCAATGAGTCTTTCCATTCGAGTATAGAGACCTAAGATGTCCTTGGCGTGATGAAATACTATTTCTCCAGCCTTGGTAAGTCGAACATATTTGTTTGTCCTCTCTAACAATTTTATCCCCATGTTTTTTTCTAACGTTTGTATATAATTGCTGACTGCTGGTTGTGTCATATGGAGAAGTTCAGCTGCTCGAGTAAAGTTCTTTTGTTCTGCAACTGTAGTAAATACAAGTAAAGATTGATCCATTATGAGTCTTCCTCCTTAGAATAAAATGGGGTCTAAGAAACTTCAATGATAAGTAATTTTATATTACAGCTATAATTATAATCTATTTTACTTATTATCAAAACAAATATACTCTTAATACAAGGAAGCAAATATAGGAGTTGTTAAAATGAATACATCATTAGCAAAACATAAAAAATCATCCTCGAGAGGACTTTGGTTCGGTGGTGTTGGATTTACCTTTATTATTGCATTAGTTGGTTTTGGATTATCACAAATACCCGGGTTAGATCATGTTGGTCAGCTCGCCTGTGCAATCATCATTGCAGTAGTTTATCGACAAATTTGGGGATATCCTGAGAAATTCCGTACTGGAATCCAATTCTCTGCCAAAAGGTTGTTAAGGCTTGCTATTATCCTTTTTGGGTTAAAACTAAACATTGATGTTGTTTTTCATCAAGGGTTAGGTTTGCTTGCAAGAGATGTCGGAACCATCGTTTTTTCAATCCTTCTTACAATGTTGCTTGCAAAACTATTCAAAGCGAATTCTTCCTTATCCTTGTTATTAGGAATTGGAACAGGGGTGTGTGGCGCTGCTGCAATTGCAGCCGTTTCACCCATTTTGAAAGCAAAGGATGAAGATACTGCTATTGGGGCAGGTATAATTGCTTTAGTTGGTACCATTTTCGCCATAACATACACTATCTTACGTCCGTTTCTCCCTTTGACAGACCTTCAATACGGTGTTTGGTCAGGTGTAGGTCTACACGAAATTGCTCATGTTGCCTTAGCAGGAGCGCCTGCTGGTCCAGATGCACTTGCTATTGCTTTGTTAGCGAAACTAGGTCGTGTTTTCTTACTCGTTCCACTTAGTTTTATTCTTATGTACTGGATGAAACGAAAAAATAAAGTTGAATCAGATTCTGATGCTAAAATTGAATTTCCATGGTTTCTCATAGGTTTTATTATCATGAGCTTATTTGGAAGTTATGTCCTTGGTCATTTGATTACCGTCCCAACTAGTGTCATGAATAGCATCTCTTTCTTCACTTCCTTTATCCTAACTATGGCTATGATTGGATTAGGTTTAAATGTTAGTCTAAAAGACCTTAGAACGAAAGCGTTAAGACCACTTCTAGCAATGGCTATTACATCTGTTTTGTTATCTGTTATCACATACTTCACAATGTAATTAATTGTAAATCAGGAGGTTTCTTAAATGAATAAAATATTATTTCCTACTGATGGTTCGGCTTATTCTGAACATGCCGCAAGAATGACAGGGGAGTTCTTGGAAGCTTGGCCAAATGCAACAGGTGTTGTGCTTTACGTCACGGTTAAAGAAAATTACGCCTATGATTTTGCAACTGAAGCAGTGGATCGATACGAAAAAGAACTTAGTAAACATATTGAAAAGAAAATTATGGAAGGAGTCCTTCAACCTTGGAAGGATCGTCTTGAATATAATCATCAAATAAGTCACCAAAGTCAAACCATTTGTCATGTTGCCCAAACAGAGGAAGTAGATCTTATTATATTGGGTAGTCATGGAAGAGGTGTTTTTGATCGAGTATTGGTGGGCAGTGTTGCTCAAGGGGTGTTACACCGGTCCGAAATTCCTGTCTTGATTGTTAAGAAGTAATTCTTCAAATTAAGGGCTTACCATAAGGTAAAGCCCTTAATACTCCTATAATCCTTTAATTCTTTAATCCTTTTCATGTTTCAGATAATTTTCTATATAAAGAAGCTCTAGATACATTTGTAATTTCACAAATTTGATTTACAGTCATTCCTCCTTCTTTATATAGTTTAACTGCATAATTCATACCTGCGTGATTTTTATGATATTTCTTTAATCGACCTTTAAACTTTCCTTCTTTCTTTGCTAGCTCAATCCCTTCACGCTGACGCATACGAATAAGATCTCGCTCTAATTGGTTAACGCCAGCCATTACCGTAATTAAGAATTGGCTGTATGGATTATCTTCTGATAAATCTAACCATGTATCCTTGAGTGATTTTAAGTTTGCCATTTTACTGCGTATTAAATCAATCATTTCAAATAAATTCTGCGTACTTCGAGTGATCCGAGTTAAGTCTGTAACATAAATAATGTCACCTTCCTGTAAATCCTCTAACATTTTTTGAAGTTGCTCACGATCCTTTGTTGCTCCAGAAACTTTTTCTTCAAAAATGATATCCATTCCGATTTCGTTCAATTGCTGAAATTGCCTTGAAGGATTCTGGCTAGTTGAACTGACACGTATATAACCGATTTTTCGCATCATACCACCTCGTTTTTGATACAAGTCTTATGAGACACTCCCTACTATGATTTTATCTGTCTACTACACTTGTATCAATAGAGTACACTCTATTGATATATAATTGAACTAATAAATTGAAAAATACAGAAATGGGATGATACTGAATGAAAATTGCGAGAGGTAGAGAATTGCTTACACCGGAACAGAGACAGTCTTTTATGCAAATCCCTGAAGATGAATGGATATTGGGGACCTACTTCACTTTTTCCAAACGTGATTTAGAAATAGTTAATAAGCGAAGGAGGGAAGAAAACCGTTTAGGGTTTGCCGTTCAATTAGCTGTTCTTCGGTATCCCGGTTGGCCATACACTCATATCAAAAGCATCCCAGATTCGGTCATACAATATATATCGAAACAGATTGGTGCTAGTCCATCCTCGCTTGGTCATTATCCTCAAAGGGAAAATACACTTTGGGATCATTTGAAAGAAATTCGAAGTGAATACGACTTTGTAACTTTTACCCTGAGTGAATATCGAATGACATTTAAGTACCTTCATCAATTAGCTTTGGAAAATGGTGATCCCATTCATCTACTGCATGAATGCATAGATTTTCTAAGAAAAAACAAAATTATACTGCCTGCTATCACTACACTTGAAAGAATGGTGTGGGAAGCAAGGGCGATGGCTGAAAAGAAGCTATTTAATACAGTTAGTAAATCTCTTACAAATGAGCAAAAAGAAAAGCTTGAAGAGATTATTACTTCGCAGCATCCATCTGAATCTAATAAAACGATATTGGGTTGGTTAAAGGAACCACCGGGTCATCCTTCACCCGAAACATTTCTAAAAGTAATAGAACGACTCGAATATATACGAGGAATGGAATTGGAAACGGTACAAATTAGTCATTTGCACCGCAACCGCCTGTTGCAGCTGTCTCGCTTAGGTTCAAGATACGAGCCGTATGCATTCCGTGACTTTCAAAAAAATAAACGTTATTCGATATTAACCGTCTATTTATTACAACTTACTCAGGAGCTAACGGATAAAGCGTTTGAAATTCATGATAGGCAAATACTTAGTTTGTTATCAAAAGGTCGTAAGGCTCAAGAGGAAATCCAGAAACAAAATGGTAAAAAGCTAAATGAGAAAGTTATACACTTTACGAACATCGGACAAGCATTAATTAAAGCAAAAGAGGAAAAATTAGATGTTTTTAAGGTTTTAGAATCGGTTATTGAATGGAATACCTTTGTCTCTTCAGTAGAAGAGGCTCAGGAGCTTGCACGTCCTGCCGACTATGATTATTTGGACTTACTGCAAAAACGGTTTTATTCACTAAGAAAATATACGCCAACGCTATTAAGAGTATTGGAATTTCATTCTACAAAAGCAAATGAGCCACTTTTACAGGCTGTTGAGATTATCCGAGGAATGAACGAATCCGGAAAGCGAAAAGTGCCTGACGACTCACCTGTGGATTTTATTTCAAAACGATGGAAAAAGCATTTATACGAGGATGATGGTACAACAATTAATCGTCATTACTATGAAATGGCTGTTTTAACAGAACTTCGGGAGCATGTTCGGGCAGGAGATGTTTCCATTGTGGGCAGCAGACAATATAGGGATTTTGAGGAATATTTGTTTTCGGAAGATACATGGAATCAATCGAAGGGGAATACGAGATTATCAGTTAGTTTATCATTTGAAGATTATATAACAGAGAGAACTAGAAGCCTTAATGAAAGGTTAAAGTGGTTAGCTGCCAATTTCAACAAGCTAGATGGAGTTTCTCTTGAAAAAGGAAAACTGTCACTTGCACGCTTAGAAAAAGATGTTCCAGAAGAAGCAAAAAAATTTAGCGCAAGCCTCTATCAGATACTACCAAGAATAAAGTTAACTGATTTACTCATGGATGTGGCTCATATAACAGGATTTCATGAGCAATTCACTCATGCTTCCAATAATCGAAAACCAGATAAGGAAGAAACAATCATTATCATGGCTGCCCTTTTAGGAATGGGTATGAATATTGGCTTGAGCAAGATGGCCGAGGCCACACCCGGACTTACATATAAGCAACTAGCCAATGTATCTCAATGGCGTATGTATGAAGATGCAATGAATAAAGCCCAAGCCATATTAGTAAATTTCCATCATAAATTACAGTTGTCCTCCAATTGGGGCGACGGTACAACATCCTCATCAGATGGTATGAGAATGCAGCTAGGTGTTTCATCACTTCATGCAGATGCAAACCCACATTACGGGACTGGAAAAGGAGCCACCATCTACCGTTTTACTAGTGATCAATTCTCTTCTTACTACACAAAGATTATTCATACAAATTCAAGGGATGCGATTCATGTTTTGGATGGATTGTTGCACCATGAGACGGATCTAAATATAGAAGAGCATTATACAGACACGGCCGGTTACACAGACCAAATATTCGGACTGACTCATTTATTAGGATTTAAATTTGCTCCTAGAATAAGAGATTTATCAGACTCAAAATTATTTACAATAGATAAAGCAAGTGAATATCCAAAATTAGAAGCCATTTTACGTGGACAAATAAATACAAAGGTCATTAAAGAAAATTATGAGGATGTTTTGCGATTAGCTCATTCTATAAGAGAGGGAACAGTTTCAGCATCCCTTATTATGGGGAAACTAGGTTCCTATTCAAGACAAAACAGCTTGGCTTCGGCCTTACGTGAGATGGGCCGAATAGAAAAAACGATCTTTATTTTGAATTATATATCGGATGAATCATTAAGAAGAAAAATACAAAGAGGATTGAATAAAGGAGAAGCCATGAATGGATTAGCAAGAGCTATTTTCTTCGGAAAACAAGGTGAGCTTAGGGAACGGACTATACAACATCAATTGCAAAGGGCCAGTGCCTTAAACATAATCATTAATGCCATCAGTATATGGAATACCTTACACCTAACAAAAGCAGTTGAATATCAAAAACAGGCTAGTAGTTTTAATGAAGAATTATTGCACCATATGTCGCCTCTAGGTTGGGAACATATTAATTTGCTAGGAGAATACCATTTTAATTCCGAGAAAATGGTCTCGTTAGATTCTTTAAGACCATTGAAATTTTCTTAACGTTGTTAAAAATGGGGGAATCGTCTCGAAAATGTGCTTAGCGTTGTAAATCCGCATTTTCCTGACGCTACCCCTAGTTTTGATGTTGCTGCTTGCACCATCAATCAAAGACATAGCTCGTTGAACATAAGGATTACTTATTTTTCCACTCGCTGTATGATTGCTGCCTTTAGGGTTTCCAAGAATACTTACGCCATCATAACTTGAAAGATGATAGTTAGTAAAATCACCATAATAATGTGTAATAGATGGTATTCCACCAGTGTCTTGTGAAGCTACAGCCATTGTTGAGAAAAGTGAATCTGTATTTTGTGTTGGAGCAGTTATAGGAGTATTCAATTCCTGCTGAGTCAATTTCTCACCATTAACAAAATATTCTCCATCATTATCTATTTTAAATTCATAAGTATCTGTATGATCAGAAAATTCCTCTTTTTGGATGACAGTAGCTTCAGGAGAAAGCTCATAATGCTTGCTGACAGTTAACTTAACAGTTGTGCTACCATCTTCAGCTTGTGATTTATGGTATTCATAAGTATTTTTAAGATCTCCAATATTTTCTCCAACACTTACTACCGTAGCAGACTCTGTCCATGTTTTATTGTTTTCTATATTCGATTCATTACTACTGGCAAAAGCCGTTGAACTCGAACCAATAATGGAAACGCTTAGAGCTGCGGCTAGTAAATTGCTCACCTTAATTTTAGGCATATGATGTATCTCCTTAGTTGTGTAATTAAGTATGTGTTGGCCAAGAAGAAAAAGCCTAACATAGTTACATTTAATTCGTAAACTATTATGTAAAAAATGATACATATGTAGTAGGGAATAAAATTATGTAGTATTATCGTTGTATTTAGAAAGATAAGCAAGCATTGGAAGTGTGATCACACTTCCGAAAAGATTGCTTGTGAGGGTTTCACCCTAATACCCGGCATTTTAGGGCTGCGCCCTAAGACCCCTGAAAAGAAGGTGAACAGAATGGCGAAAAAAAGAACACGAGACAAACTGGTGAAATTCTATGTCACGGAAGAAGAGTTAAACATTATTGATCAAAAATCTAAAGCTGCTGTCCTAGATAGGAGTAAGTACTGTCGTAAAATGACGGTTGACGGAATCATTGTAAAGCAGGATTTCACCTCTGTGGATACGTTAGTATATGAGGTTAACAAAATCGGAAATAATATTAATCAGGTTGCTCATCGAGCAAATCAAATTGAATCTGTTCCATATGAAGATATACGCTTCTTAAAAAATCAGCTCAATAAGATCTATAAGCAAATAGAAGAGTTTTATAAGGGGGGGTGAAAAATTTGGCATATGTTAAGCAGCTGACAATTAAGACAAGTCTTAACCGATCATTGCGGTATATTGTAAACGATAAAAAAACAGATCACGGATGTTTAGTTACTGGAGTGAATTGTGCTTCAAACGATAAGCTGGCTTATAAACAAATGCTGGCTAATAAAAAAATGCATGATAAAGAAAAAGGTATTCTTGGATTTCATTTTATTCAATCATTCAAAGAAAATGAAATTAACGATCCGTACCAAGCTCATGAAATTGGATTAAAGTGGGCAAAGAAAATGTTTGATGATAAGTACCAGTTCGTATTAAGTACGCACATGGATAAAGGACATATTCATAACCATGTTATTATTAATTCTGTTTCTATTGAGGGAAGAAAGTTTAATGCTTGCAGGCAAAGTCTGAAAGATGCCAGAGACTATTCGGATCTTATTGCTAAAGAATATGATTTGAGTATTATTCCTTTTAATGAAAATTCTACTCCTAAATCTTATAAAGAATGGAATGAAGAAAAAAAAGGTAGTTCGTGGAAAGCACATATTCGTGCAGAAATTGATACTGTGATAAAAGCTTCTTCTTCATTTGAAGATTTTATGAACCAGATGCGTGCGCGTGGTTATGTAATGAAGCAGGGAAATGTGAAGTTCATGACTTTTAAAGCACCAGGAATGGAACGTAATGTGCGAGGTAGAACCTTGGGAGCTGAATATACTGAAGAAAAAATTAAAGAGAGAATACAGTTTCGAGAATTTGACTTTACGCAGCGTCCTAAAAATTATCAGTATCGGTTTAAAAATAGTACAAAGCGGAATCAGTTGATCGACTTATCGAGAAGATATAAATACAAGCGTGGATCACTTGTTGTTAACTTTATGCTTTTGATCGCTCTGATTCGTTCTTTATCAAACCTGCAAGCTGCCGAAGCGAAAAGAAGAAACGCGAGAAGAGATTTTAGTATGGAGATCGAAATTACTAAATTATCAAAACAACTGAACTACCTAGGGCGTGTTTTAAAACTAAA
>NZ_AOIG01000041.1:0-19272 GCF_000346635.1 Paenibacillus shenyangensis | reverse complement strand
GGAACAACCGACCCAGGAACTGGTTCCGGTAATGACGATGGCGGAACCACTGGTAGTATTCCGAGTGAAACAGGAGGAACCATACCTGGTGAAAACGGAGGTACTGTACCAAGTGAAACAGGAGGAACTGTACCAAGTACACCAGCAGCAACTAATCCTGTCACTGCAGCCACACCAACAGGTGGAACACCAGCTGCTACAACACCAACACCAGCTCCGGCCGATAACGGTGTAACCAGCGCAGCAGGTATTGGAGCAGTAACACCAGCAGCCGAAGTAGGAGCTGGCGGTGGTGGTGGCGGATCAGCAGCTGCAGCACCAGCAGATACCAATACGGTAACAGCAGCTAGTGGAGAAGGAACAGCAGCTGAGTTGAACGATACTGCAGATAGTTCTGTTATTACGCTGAAGTCTGCTGCCAAAACCCGCTTCGTAGATGTGAATAATTCATGGGCTAAGGCAAACATCGATCGTTTGCAGGATCTGGGTATCCTGAACGGTGTAGGCAATAACAAATACGATCCGAATGCACTGATTACACGTGCGCAATTTACGCAAATGATCGATAATTTGCTGCAGCTGAACAGCGCATCTTCAGGTACATCCAGCTACAAGGATGTACAAGCCAATGACTGGCATCATGATGCGATCTCGGCTGTAAGTGCAACAGGTATTACAGATGGTTATACAGACGGTACGTATCAACCGGATAAGCAAATTACACGTGAAGAAATGTCGCATATCATTAGTAACACTTTGAATTATCTTGATCCTGCTGGCTCATTCGCTGCAGATTCCGAACAGACCTTGGGTGCTTTCAGCGATAAAGAGCAGGTCTCTGATTGGGCTAGAGATACTTTGGCTACAGGAGTCAAAGAAAATATTCTGGTCGGAAGACCAAGTGGTAAAATTGCTCCGACCGATAATGCTACACGGGCTGAAGCAGCAACCGTGATTGCTCGTCTGATGGATCGGATGTCATCCAAGTTCAATATTACCGAGTAATTTTGATATCAATACTATAGCTTGTACAAGAATGGTGGACACCTAAGGGTGTTCACCATTCTTTTCATTCCATAGCTTCCTATATTTATAGCCCAGAACAATCTACTATCACAAAAAAGCATGATAATGCCGTTTTATATACTATACAGTTTAGTAAGTAAGCAGAAATGGAGAAGTGGCGGTATCCTTTGCAGGAATGTAATTCTGCTTTGTACCTAATGGCGGATTAGTTGTCTGCTTTGTTTGTATGGTTGTAATTGGAGTAAAGGAGGGTAGATGAACAATGGAATATATACACGCACACTATAATCCGTACATCGTAGCGCTATCTGTTCTTATCGCTATTCTGGCTTCCTATATAGCGTTGAATATCGTTGGTAAGGTTGGCCAATCCACGGGCAGGAACAAAACCCTATGGATGAGTCTGGGCACTTTTGTCATGGGCAGCGGTATCTGGTCCATGCATTTTATTGGGATGCTGGCTTTGGAGGCAGACCTCAGTATGAGCTATGATTTAAAAATGGTCGCTCTGTCCGCTGTATTTAGTATTCTGGCTTCGCTGATCGCTTTTTATGTGACATTGGAAGCAGTAACCCGTCTCTGGAAAATAAGTCTGGGTGGCGCGCTTATGGGAGCTGGAATTGTAGCTATGCACTATACAGGTATGGCAGCTCTGCATACAGCCGTAATGATTACGTATGATCCGGTCTATTGGCTGCTGTCGCTGGCTGCTGCCTTGATAGCTTCCTACGCCGCCTTGCTGTTGTTTCGCCGCTTTCGTAATCATCCGGGCTTCAGCACTTGGAAATTCTATAGTGCGATTGTGATGGGGCTCGCCATTTCCGGTATGCATTATGTAGGTATGGCAGCGGCCCAGTTTCATTATACACAGCAGGAATTGGAGGGAGCGCCTCCTGCAGGACAGATGCTTTTGATCTCTGCAGTAGCTATTGTAACCCTGTTTATTCTGGCTGCTTCCTGGGCAGCGGTATTTGTGGAAAGGCATGTACTGGAACGTATGGCATATAGTGATCCGCTTACCGGTCTACCCAATCGTCATGGACTGCAGCGTTATTTTGCCAAGGAATTTACAGAGAAGACAGAAGGAGCCGTTTTATTTCTCGATCTGGACCGTTTTAAGTCCATTAATGATACGCTGGGTCATGATGTAGGAGATGAACTGCTCGTAGAAGTATCCAAAAGGTTGCAGCAGTGCGTGAAAAACCAGGGAATCGTTTTCCGGCTTGGCGGTGACGAATTCCTGATCGCCTCCAGTACCGGTTCAGTGGATACGACGATTCAACTGGCCGAGTCGATTCTGGACTCGATCAAGCAGCCGTATCATCTGGCCAACAATCAGCTATTTATTACAGGTAGCATTGGTATCTCGCTTGTACCCCAGCATGGATTCGAACGGACTTTTCTGATGCGGGCTGCGGATACGGCAATGTATGTATCCAAGAACACGGGCAAGAACAAATACAGCATTTTTAGCGAAGATATGAATCAGCGCCAGATTCGCCGAATGGAACTGGAAAAGGATCTGCGCAATGCACAGGAGCAGGAAGAATTCTTTATCGTGTATCAGCCCAAATGGGATTCCCGGCATAACCGGCTTACAGGTATGGAAGCACTGCTGCGCTGGAAGCATCCGCAACTGGGAATTGTATCTCCGGGCGAATTTATCCCCATTGCTGAAGAGACAGGGCTTATTATCCCAATGACAGACTGGATTCTGGAAAAGGTATGCGAGCAGAACAAGATCTGGCAACAGATTGCAGGCATTCATATACCGATCTCGGTCAATATGTCAGCACGTATGTTTGAATGTTCCGCATTTCCTGAACGTATCGCCCAGATTCTGGCTGATACCGGTCTTGAGCCTCAATATCTGGAACTGGAGATCACGGAATCGATTGCTATGAATGGTATTGAAGGTACCGTTGACCAGCTGCAGCAGATTCAGCAGCAGGGCGTAGGAATTTCTCTGGATGACTTTGGTACAGGCTATTCTTCATTGGGCAGTCTGGACGAGATGCCGGTCGATATTATCAAAATCGATCAGGTATTTGTCCGTAACATTGATCATGCGTCCAAGCAGTCGATTATTAGCACGATTATCGCTATCGCCTATAACCTGAATATGGAGATGGTTGCAGAAGGCGTAGAGACGGTCGAGCAGATTCAGTTTCTTCAATCCAAAGGCTGTTATATTATGCAGGGATATTATTACGGCAAACCTATGACCGTAGAACAGATGAATCAATGGCTGGAGCAATCAGCTGATCATATACCGCTGGCGGAGTAATGACTCCGTTCCAGCGGTTTTTTAAAATCATCTTACAGTACATTGATCGGCAATCACAAAATTGGTGGACGTTCGAGGATATAAGGAAGGGGAGTGTTATTTTTGGCAGAGATATATGGATGATTTTTGATATAGAAACGCCATGGTTTGGCTGCATACTCCTGGGCATAATCAATATTGATCCGCGGACCGGATTCGATATCGTAAAAGATATCCTCCGGTGTATCTTCCAGCCGCAGTGTTCCGCCACTTGCCAGCAGATGCAATCCGTTACACGATTTATCGATCGAGAGAGCCTGGCACAATTTGCCGGGGCCATTGGAGATGTTTTTGAGTTGACGCGTTGCAGCCGGACGGTGTTTGAGCATCAGCTGCTCATCCTTGGGCGTCAAGGGCTCAACTGCCCGAATCAGCACGGCCTGTGGATCATTCTCTTCACCGGTAACCACATTAAGACAATGATACATACCATAGATCAGATAAATGTAGGCATAACCGCCCTGCCGGAACATCATTTCTGTACGCGCAGTTCGGCGGTTACCGTAGGCATGACTGCCTTTGTCTTCAACGCCACCGTAGCTCTCGGTCTCAATAATCCGGCAGCGGATCTCGCCATCTTCGGTGATTCTACTGATGATTTTACCAAGTAGTCGCGGAGCGGCTTCGAGTGCTGTCAGCTGTACAATTTCGTGAACGTTCATTATAATCAGCTCCTTTGTAACGAATGAATAGAACGACAAATCCGTTGTCTATAATTACCGCGAAAATCCCTGCTTGTTCTTATAAAAGTCCTGCATTCCCAAGCTACTCAAGTTCCTTTTGCAGTCCGGGATTATATCGCGTATAATGCGAAATGAATGATAAGGACTATCCCCTTGATTCAGTTGAATATACGCGAAAGAAGGTAATAAATATGGAATTATGGTATACCGAGAAACAAACGCCGGTTTTCGGCATTACAGCCAAAATCCGCGAGACTCTGGTAACAGAGAAAACTGATTTTCAAGATCTGGCAATGATCGATACCGAAGAGTTCGGACGCATGCTGGTGCTGGATGGCATGGTAATGACAACCGTCAAAGATGAGTTCGTTTATCATGAAATGGTCGCTCATCCTGCCCTGAACACGCACCCGAATCCGAAGCATGTACTCGTTGTCGGTGGCGGCGACGGCGGTGTAATCCGTGAAGTGCTGAAGCACCCGGGAGTAGAAAAAGCTGTTCTGGTTGAGATCGACGGCAAAGTAATCGAGTACTCCAAAAAGTACCTGCCAGAAATCGCTGGCGAACTGGATAATCCTCGTGTAGAAGTGATGGTAGCGGATGGTTACATGCACATCATCGAGAACAAAAATACGTATGATGTGATCATGGTCGATTCTACAGAGCCTGTAGGACCTGCAGCTCCACTGTTCGAAAAAGGATTCTATCAAGGAATCTACGAGACGCTCAAAGAAGACGGTATCTTCGTCGCTCAGACAGATAACCCTTGGTTCAAAGCGGATCTGATTCAGCAAGTCAACAAAGACGTAAAAGAAATCTTCCCGATCGTTCGTGTATACGGAGCCAACATTCCTACTTACCCGAGCGGACTGTGGACATTCACCATGGGAAGTAAAAAATACGATCCATTGGAAGTGGATGAAACTTCCATTCCGGAAATGGAAAGTAACAAATACTATACCCCACGCCTGCACAAAGCAGCATTTGCGCTGCCTAAGTTCGTCGAAGACCTGTGCAAGTAAAATAACATCAGACCTGTATATCCTGCGTTATCGCCGGGATATACAGGTCTTTTTGCGTAAATATTGATTGGGATCACTCACGCATCACTCTGGCATGATCCCTTTGGCCATATGAAATGAATGACAAATACCGATTCAGCAGAAACCTGCTATTTTTTGTCGGAAAAAGCGGCTTTCGCTTCAATATAATGGTACAATAGAAGGGACTGTGCTTATTGAATTTATCGTGAAAATGTTCTATATTCAACAAGCCAAGATGGAGTCATACCAAAAATGGAGCTGGGTTTTATGACAGAATCGAACGAGGTACATCTGACGCTGCGCAGTGACCAGAATGGGGAAAGCGTCATCACCCATTTTACCGGTCAGGCTTTTGAGAAAGGCAGCAGCATTTATATTCGCTATACCGAAACACCCGAATCCACACAGCAGGAAGTCCGTACAACAGTGAGGATCAGCAAGGATGAGATCAAGATTATGCGTCACGGCGGCGTAGAAGCGGAGCAGTCCTTCCGTCAGGGAGAACAGCTGACCGGATTTTACCGATCGCCTTTTACCCGTTTCGCCCTGATTACCCATACTTCATTGATTCATAACGAACTGAACGGATATATGGGTAAAGTCACCTGGGAATATGAACTGTATGTGCATGAACAGCTGAACGGTACATTCAAGGTCAGTCTGGACATACAGGCGGCTAAGGCCCCTACCGGTGATCGCCCTAACGCATAGACCGATAGCAATAATCTCCGGTAGCACAGCCAGTACCCGGAGAATTAATCTTATGAAGTGCAAGATACAGGAGGAACATTAGACAATGACAGTTAATCCATTGGAACAAAGCCGTAATTCCGTCAAGGAAGCCGTACATGCAGCTGTACTCGCAGCAGGTATTGTAGGTCCGGAAGAGATGCCGGAGGTTACGCTTGAAGTGCCCAAAGACAAAAACCATGGCGATCTGGCCACTAATATTGCAATGCAGCTGACTCGTATTGCCAAGCAGAATCCGCGCATGCTGGCAGAAAGCATTATTGCCAACCTGAATCTTCAGCAGGGTGGTATTGAGCATGCCGAGATTGCAGGTCCGGGTTTTATCAACTTTACTCTCAACAAAAATTACCTGTATCCAGTCATCCAGGCCGTCCACGAGCAGGGCGACAAATACGGACGTACCAACAATGGCCAAGGCCGCAAGGTAGAGGTCGAATTTGTTAGTGCCAATCCGACAGGCAGCCTGCACCTTGGTCATGCACGTGGCGCTGCATTCGGCGATTCCCTGTGCAACCTGCTTGATTTTGCGGGTTACCAGGTAACCCGGGAATACTACATCAATGATGCAGGTAATCAGGTATCCAATCTGAGCCTGTCTATTGAAGCTCGTTACCTGCAGGAACTGGGACAGGATGCACCTATGCCGGAAGACGGCTACCACGGTGAAGATATCCGCGGTTTCGCGAAAGAGCTGGTAGCTGAAAAAGGTGATAGCCTGCTGTCCATGTCTTCCAGTGAACGGACTTCCTTTTTCCGTGATTACGGTCTCAAAAAGGAAATGGAAAAAATCCAGCGTGACCTGGGAGACTTCCGTGTGAACTTTGACATCTGGTTCAGCGAGACGTCCCTGTATGAAAATGGTCAGGTACTCGATGCTCTGGGTGAACTGCGCGAGCGCGGCGAAGTGTACGAAGAAGAAGGCGCAACATGGCTGCGCACAACAGCTTATGGCGATGATAAGGACCGTGTACTGATCAAGAACGATGGTACCTACACGTATCTGACTCCCGATATCGCTTACCACAAAGACAAATACGGCCGCGGTTATGATCGTATGATCAATATCTGGGGAGCCGATCACCATGGCTACATCCCGCGTATGAAAGCAGCAATGCAGGCACTTGGTAATGATCCGGACAAATTAACCGTGCTGATTGCACAGATGGTCAGCCTGTTCCAGAACGGTGAAAAAGTGAAAATGTCCAAGCGTACCGGTAAAGCGGTAACGATGGAAGATCTGATGGCCGAAGTGGGCGTGGATGCAGTTCGTTATTTCTTTGCGATGCGCAGTATTGATTCCCATCTGGACTTTGACATGGATCTGGCGGTCTCTACATCCAATGAGAACCCGGTATTCTATGTGCAGTATGCGCATGCGCGGATTTGCAGTATTTTCCGTCAGGCTGAAGAGCAGGGGATTACACTGCCGGAACTGTCCGAGATTGATTACACCCAGCTGACGACAGAGCACGAATATGCACTGCTGCAAAAACTCGGTGAGCTGCCACAGGAGATTTCACTGGCAGCGGACAACTTTGCGCCGCATCGCCTGATCCGCTACGTATATGAACTGGCATCCATACTGCACAGCTACTACAAAGCAGAGCGTACCCTGACCGAAGATCAGCCGAAAACGCTGGCTCGTCTGGCCCTGCTGGATAGTGTGCGTATCGTTATTGCCAATGTACTGCGTCTGGTTGGCGTATCTGCACCGGACCGTATGTAAGCAGGCGGAATTAGCCGCTTTTATGTGCTTTACCCTACGATCATGGAGTATACCTGTTGTTTTTTGTAAAAAACTTGATTTTTACAGTTAAATAGGGTTTACTTAACTCAGCATTTTGTATAATGTATCGTAGAGCCTTTTCATTCCTATCCGTAGAATGTCGGGATAGAATCAAATAAGCAGACTGAAATTGGATCCGAGAGGAAGTGTCCGTAAGTGAGCACACCGCAAGAATTAAAGATCAATCCGGAGAAAGTGCATGAGATCCCTATGGTGGATCTGGCCTTTGCGGTATTGAAAAAAATTAATACACCTTTGTATTACCGTGACCTGATGAAGGAAGTTGCTGAACTGCGCGGTTATACGGAAGAGCAAATTAATGAATATATCGCCCAGCTGTATACCGAGCTGAATATTGATGGTCGTTTTGCCTGTGTAGGTACCAACCTGTGGGGCCTCAAGCGCTGGTATCCACTGGAGCGCGCTGAAGATCCGGTAGCGAACGCCAAACGTCCACGTATTATCAACGACGATAACGACGATGATGATATTGAAGATGATGAGTTCAATAACGAAGATGTAGCCGATACCAACGATGAAGATGATGAAATCGAAGATGACAACTACGACGATGTAGATGAAAACGACGATGACGATGAAGCGATCTTCTCCGAGGATGAAGAAGATAGTGAAGACCTGGTCATTGAAGACGAAGATGAGGACGAAGACTTCGACGAAGACGAGGAAAGCACCGAATTCAAAGAGGAAGACACGGACGAAGACCGTTAATCCCCTGACCTGCCCTTTATGTAGAGGGCAGGTTTTTTTTATAAGTAAATGCTATAAATGAATATCCAATGAACCGAATTAAGACATATCTATAAATGCCGTACAGGCGCTATGCAGTCCCGAAGACATCAAAGTAAATATCTATCCATCTTTCTCGGGATATGTCTTGACACAGCATTACAGAACAGAGTAAACTATTGCATGGGCTTATGAATCAAACTATAAATCAACATATATGCAGCGCATAATTTGCTGAAATAAATAAAGTGCCCCGTGGCTACGGGTGTCACTTTTTTTGTTTTTTTTGGGATATATCTCCCCCCTGAGCATCCTGATTGCGATAAAATATTACGATGGGTCGATAAGCTGGTAGAAGGTTTTGTATAGGTTCTGCTGGTTGTTATGAGAACCAAGTAGGGTTTATTGTGGTGAGATGCTGATTTGAATGTCTGGATAATAATTAGGAGGTTATATTGTGACAAAGTATATTTTTGTAACAGGTGGGGTTGTATCTTCACTGGGTAAAGGGATTACAGCTGCTTCACTGGGCAGACTGCTCAAAAACAGAGGTTTGAAAGTAACGATCCAGAAATTCGATCCTTACATTAACATAGACCCGGGAACAATGAGTCCTTATCAACACGGTGAGGTATTTGTAACGGATGATGGCGCCGAGACCGATCTGGATCTGGGACACTATGAGCGTTTTATCGATATTAACCTGTCCAAGAACAGTAACGTAACGACAGGTAAAGTATATTCTTCCGTTATCAGTAAAGAGCGTCGCGGTGAATATCTGGGTGGTACAGTACAGGTTATCCCGCATATTACGAATGAAATCAAAGAACGCGTTTTCCGTGCTGGTCGCGAAGCGAATTCGGATGTTGTTATTACCGAGATTGGTGGTACGGTTGGTGATATCGAGAGCCTTCCATTCCTCGAAGCTATTCGTCAGATCAAGAGTGATGTAGGCCGCGACAATGTTATGTATATCCATGTAACACTGATCCCTTATATCAAAGCTGCAGGCGAAGTAAAAACCAAGCCAACCCAGCACAGTGTCAAAGAACTGCGCAGTATCGGTATCCAGCCTAACGTTATTGTATGTCGTACCGAATATGAGCTGTCCGAAGACATGAAAGCCAAGATCGCATTGTTCTGTGATATCGACGCCAACGCAGTTATCGAGTGTCGTGATGCATCTTCACTGTATGAAGTTCCATTGAACCTGCGTGAAGAAGGTCTGGACGATATCGTTGTGAATCATCTGAAACTGGATGCACCAGCTCCGGACATGACGGAATGGGAAGCACTGCTGAACCGTATTCAGCACCTGGAAAAAACCGTTGAAATCGCAATTGTCGGTAAATATGTAGCGTTGCATGATGCATATTTGAGTGTTGTAGAATCCCTGTCCCATGCTGGTTACCATGCCAATGCAGATGTAAAACTCCGCTGGGTGGATGCAGAAGAACTGACAGACGAGAATGTAGCTGAGAAGCTTGGCGGCATCGGCGGTATCCTCGTTCCTGGCGGCTTCGGCGATCGTGGTATTGAAGGCAAAATCAATGCAATCCGCTATGCTCGTGAGCAGAAGATTCCTTACTTCGGTATTTGCCTCGGTATGCAGGTATCTGTTATTGAGTATGCACGTGCGTTTGCAGGTCTCGAAGGTGCGAACAGCTCCGAAATCAATCCGGCTACGCCTTATCCGGTTATCGACCTTCTGCCGGAACAAAAGGATATCGAAGATCTGGGCGGCACGATGCGTCTGGGACTGTATCCTTGTAAGCTGCAACCAGGTTCCCTGGCCATGGAATGCTATGGCGAAGAGCTGGTATACGAGCGTCACCGTCACCGGTACGAGTTCAACAACCAGTACCGCGAACAGATTGAAAAAGTCGGCATGAAAATCTCCGGTACTTCTCCGGACGGTCGATTGGTAGAGATCGTGGAAGTTCCTGATCATCCATGGTTCCTGGCTGTACAGTTCCATCCGGAATTTACATCCCGTCCGAACCGTCCACAGCCGTTGTTCCGTGAATTCGTCAAAGCTTCCATCGCTCATCAATCATAAGAGCGTCGGGTTTAAGATTATACGTTTAATTTTTATTTTTGGCAACCACCTGTATCTTTAAGAAGATGCAGGTGGTTTTTTTGTATAATGAAACTGCATGAATAGATATACGGTAAACAGGCTGTTGACATATATCCTTTTCATACTTAGTCATTAAGAAGCTTCGGTAAATGCATATCAGGCATATTTTGTCGTAGTATGCACTGTCTTTTTCGCAATGATGCAGGATTTACGCGAAAAAAAGCGAAAGTGTATATTATGTTATTCAAAGTAAGGATTTACATTTCAATCCAAACAGAATCATTGTAGCTCGTCATCGTTCTGAATAGTGGATCAATGTACCAACAGGAGAACCGATCAGCACAGACGAAGGGAAAGGTGACAGATGGAACAGAAAAAAATATTAATTGTCGATGATCAAAATGGAATTCGGATATTGCTAGTTGAATTATTCAGTAATGAGGGCTATCAGATGTTCCAGGCAGCCAATGGCAAAGCGGCGCTGGAAGTGGTAGAACAGGAAGTTCCCGACCTCGTACTGCTGGATATGAAAATACCTGGTATGGATGGGCTGGAGATTCTTCGTCATATCAAGTCTACACATCCGCAGATTCATGTCATTATGATGACTGCCTACGGCGAGCTGGATATTATCCAGAAAGCCAAGGATCTGGGAGCGATTGGACATTTTACCAAGCCATTCGATATTGACGATATGCGTAAGGCAGTTGACCAGTGTCTTCGCGGCACAAGTGTGGATCAATAAGCCTATATTATGGCTGCAAACCATTTGATTTGAATGTGCGAAGGCGCATATCTCTTTTCAAATTGCTTGTTTAGTATTTGAAGTGGGTTATGTTATAATAGGCACGTATGCAGTAGCGGCTTACACATTCTGGGACATACCCAACATTTTTGAGGAGGATGTCATTATGCCATTAGTATCTATGACAGACATGTTAAACAAAGCGCTCGAAGGTAAATACGCAGTTGGTCAATACAATATCAATAACCTGGAGTGGACACAAGCGATTCTGGGTGCAGCGGAAGAAGAAAAATCACCAGTAATCCTGGGTGTGTCCGAAGGTGCAGCACGTCACATGGGCGGATTCACTACTGTTGTCAAAATGGTAGAAGGTCTGCTTCACGATATGAAAATTACAGTTCCAGTAGCCATTCACCTGGACCACGGTTCTAGCTTTGACAAATGTAAAGAAGCGATTGATGCTGGCTTTACTTCCGTTATGATCGACGGTTCCCATCACCCAATCGATGAGAACATCGAAATGACGAAAAAAGTAGTTGAATATGCACACGCTAAAGGCGTTTCCGTAGAAGCTGAAGTTGGTACTGTAGGCGGACAGGAAGACGACGTTATCGGCGGTATCATGTACGCTGACCTGGAAGAGTGCACACGCATCGTTAAAGAAACAGGTATCGATACGCTGGCACCAGCACTGGGTTCCGTACACGGTCCTTACCATGGTGAGCCTAACCTAGGCTTCAAAGAAATGGAAGAAATTCGTGACGCGGTTAAACTGCCACTCGTACTGCACGGTGGTACTGGTATCCCTAAACACGATATCGACAAAGCGATCTCCCTGGGTACTTCCAAAATCAACGTGAATACCGAGAACCAGATCGAATTTGCAAAAGCGGTTCGCAAAGTACTGGCTGACAAACCAGAAGCTTACGATCCACGTACTTTCATCGTTCCAGGTCGCGATGCAATCAAACAAACCGTTATCGGTAAAATCCGCGAGTTTGGTACAAGCAACAAAGCGTAATTGGCTTTTTGAATAGGCGTAGTGTATATTACAGTATGCAGAAGTTAAAACAGAATGAACCGGAACTTTTCCAGTTGGAGAAGGTCTAATTAAATAGGTTGTTATGGAGAGCACACCGCTGAGCCGGTGTCTTTCCATTTTAACCGTCAAAAAATCAACAGCACGTGTCGTTTTATCGGCTGCAAAACACGTAGGGGGATACTAAGCTTTATGGAAAAATTGATGATCAGTGGCGGACGTCCGCTGCAGGGAACTATCACCATCAGTGGTGCAAAAAACAGTGCCATTGCGCTTATTCCTGCGGCATTGCTCGCCGAGTCAGAAGTCGTGCTGGATAACTTGCCCCTTCTGAGCGATGTGGCAGTTTATGCGGAAATTCTCGAGAATCTGGGTGCGAGCGTAAGCTGGCATGAGCTAGAGAACCAGATGCGTATTGATCCAAGCAGTGTCAGATCTATTCCAATGCCCAACGGACCTGTCAAAAAGCTGCGGGCATCCTATTATATGATGGGTGCATTACTTGGACGTTTTGGAGAAGCAACGATCGGCTTGCCGGGCGGCTGCAACTTTGAACCAAGACCTATCGATCAGCATATCAAAGGCTTTGAAGCACTTGGTGCAACGGTTACCAACGAACATGGTTCGATTCATTTATATGCCAAAGAGCTCCGTGGAGCCAAAATCTATCTGGACGTAGCCAGTGTGGGTGCGACCATTAACATTATGCTGGCGGCAGCAAGAGCCAAAGGCCATACAATTATCGAAAACGCGGCGAAAGAGCCTGAGATTATAGATGTAGCAACATTACTGAATGCCATGGGCGCAAGTATCAAGGGCGCAGGTACAGAGACGATCCGTATTGAGGGCGTTTCCGAAATGCATGGCTGTCGACATTCCATTATTCCTGACCGTATTCAGGCAGGTACGTATATGATCGCTGCAGCGGCAACGCGCGGTGATGTTCTGATTGACAATGTTATTCCTAAGCATCTGGAAGCAGTAACAGCCAAACTGCTGGAAATGGGTGTACATGTCGACGAATTGGATGAGGGTATCCGTGTTCTCGGCAAGGCTTCCTACAATCACGTAGATGTCAAGGCTCTTACGTATCCGGGCTTTGCCACTGATCTGCAATCTCCGATGACCAGTCTGCTGACACAGGCGCAGGGAGTTAGTGTATTAAGTGACTTCGTCTACAGCAGCCGGTTCAAGCATGTGCCAGAGCTGGCGCGTATGGGTGCCAAGATTAAGGTGGAAGGTCGTTCGGCTATTATTGAAGGCGGCGAACTGAATGCAGCCAAAGTCAAAGCGATGGATCTGCGTGCAGGTGCAGCGCTGGTGATTGCCGGTCTGACTGTTGGCGAAGGCGTAACCGAAGTATCCGGTGTAGAGTTTATCGATCGTGGCTATGACCACATTGTAGATAACCTGCGTAACCTGGGTGCCAATGTATGGAGAGAGACGCTGGAAACGCGTACTCTTTAATTTGATTGTCCCTCTTACAGGGAGGAGAATTCACTTGTATTTCCCAAAATACATACCTCTTGAATATCTCCTCCCAAAATGGGTAATGCTATCCTATGAATGAATTTGGAAGTATCCACTCCGTATAATTCAATCTTCTGATTATTCCCAACATTATTCTATCGGTTGTCTCAACACTCTCTATAAAATTGAATAGGTGGTTATTGTATGGATTTACAAATTTCCGATTTGGAAGAAATGAAGCTGACCGACTTATACAAACTGGCCAAGCAATACCAGATTCCGTATTATGGACAGCTCAAAAAAAAGGAATTGATCTTTGCAATTCTACGTGCGCAGGCTGAACGCAGTGGACTAATGTTCATGCAGGGTGTACTTGAAATACTGCCAGAAGGATATGGATTCCTGCGGCCGATCAACTATTTGCCAAGTGCAGAAGATATTTATATTTCGGCTTCACAGATTCGCAAATTCGATCTGCGTACCGGTGATCTCGTATCCGGTAAATGCCGTGCTCCCAAAGAAAACGAACGTTATTTCGGACTTCTTCAGGTAAACGCCGTCAATGGTGTTAGTCCGGAACAGGCAGCAGAACGTCTTCATTTCCCTGCGCTGACTCCTCTTTACCCACAAAAGAAGCTGGTTCTTGAGACAGCTCCCAACAAACTCTCTACACGGATCATGGATGTACTGGCTCCAGTCGGACTGGGACAGCGTGGTCTGATCGTAGCACCTCCCAAAGCCGGTAAAACACTCCTGCTCAAAGAAATCGCGAACAGCATCTCAACGAACAACCCGGAGATTGAGCTTTTTGTGCTGCTTATTGATGAGCGTCCGGAGGAAGTTACGGATATGCAGCGTTCTGTCAAAGGTGAAGTTATTGCTTCCACATTTGACGAACTGCCCGAGAATCATATCAAAGTAGCGGAACTGGTACTAGAACGTGCACTGCGTCTTGTAGAGCACAAAAAAGATGTTGTTATCCTGATGGACAGTATCACTCGTCTGGCACGTGCATACAATCTGGTTATTCCACCATCTGGTCGTACACTCAGTGGCGGTATCGATCCGGCAGCATTCCATCGTCCAAAGCGCTTTTTCGGTTCTGCGCGTAATGTGGAGGAAGGCGGCAGTCTGACGATTCTGGCTACGGCACTGATCGACACCGGTTCCCGTATGGATGATATTATCTACGAAGAATTCAAAGGTACCGGTAACATGGAACTGCATCTGGATCGCAAACTGTCCGAGCGTCGTATTTTCCCGGCAATCGATATTCGTCGTTCCGGTACGCGCCGCGAAGAAGATTTGCTTGCCAAGGAAGAACTGGATACGATCTGGCATATCCGCAAAAATATGAACGACAGCCAGGACTTTGTAGAAGGTTTCCTCAAAAAGCTGCGCAATTCCAAGACCAATCAGGAGTTCCTTGCTACATTTGATACCCGGGAAGATAGCAAAAACGGCAGTTCCGGTACCAAGAAACCATCTACGTCTTCCAGCACTGGCTCTGGCAGTACAGGCAGACGTACGACCCGTTCTACTACGGCTTCCGCGACAACCAACTGACCTGGCAAAACATATCTAATGGATAGTTGCATTGTCTACGTGTGTCAGGTATAATTACTTAATGCCGTGCTAGATGGGGAGGTAGCGGTGCCCTATAACTCGCAATCCGCTATAGCGAGATTGAATTCCTGTCCTAGGTATTGTCGATGTAAGGCAGGTATCTGAGCGCAGTGTTGACGGATGGGTCCTTCGCAAGGAACACCTGTGAACCTGGTCAGGTCCGGAAGGAAGCAGCCATAAGCAGTTTCGTTCTTGTGCCGAGGGAGTGCCTACCCTGAGCTGTCGCTCAGAAGAACCGCTTGGATCGCAATTATCGAAGACAGGTGCACGGTATATAACTAAGCTATTCATAACACCTTTTGCGTACTGCAACAGGTGTTTTTTGTTTGTGAAATTAGGGTGTGCAGGTTTTGCTTGATGCTGATTTATAGTATAATTAAAGGTAAGTTCTTTTGTTTTTATAACATTATTTTTATGCCAGATCATCTTTGACAAGTAGTGAAGTCAAAGGTAGCCATATACAAGAAAGAGGGTAAGCAAGTGGAACATATCGCACTTTATCGTGCTTGGCGGCCGCAGTCGTTTCAGGACATGGTAGGACAGCAGCATATCATTCAGACACTGCAGAATGCCATTCGGGAAGAGCGTATTTCACATGCCTATCTGTTTAATGGTCCCAGAGGTACGGGCAAGACATCTGCCGCCAAAATACTGGCCAAAGCAATCAACTGCGAAAAAGGCCCGGCTATTGAGCCTTGTAATGAATGTGAGACCTGTAAACGGATCACTTCAGGCAATATTATGGACGTACTGGAGATTGACGCTGCCTCCAACCGGGGTGTAGAAGAAATACGGGATCTTAGAGAAAAGGTAAAGTATGCGCCTACCGAAGTCCGGCGCAAAGTATATATTATAGATGAAGTCCACATGCTGACGACGGAAGCGTTCAATGCGCTGCTCAAGACACTGGAAGAACCGCCAGGCCATGTGGTATTTATATTGGCAACGACAGAGCCTCATCGTCTACCAGCGACGATTATTTCACGCTGTCAGCGGTTTGACTTCCGCCGGGTATCGTTGCAAGAGCAGACCGAACGTCTGCAGCTGATCTCCGAGCAGGAAGGTCTGGAGTCGGAGCGGGATGCCCTGGAGTATATCGCTCGACTGTCCGATGGAGGAATGCGGGATGCGCTGAGTATACTGGATCAGGTGTCTTCGTTTACTGAAGGCAAGATCACCTATCCGCAGGTACTCCAGATGACCGGCGGCATTGCCTCGGAGCAGTTTGCCGAATTAGCTTCGGCATTATTGCAGAATGATGTAGGCAAGGTACTGCATATGGTAGAATCATTTATGCAGGAAGGCAAAAGCGCAGAGAAATGCATGGAGAATCTGCTATACTATTTCCGTGATGTGCTGATGATCAAGATGATTCCGCAGGCTGGTGACCTGACAGAACGCATGCTGAACCCTGAAAATTTCCGGGAGACAGCGGCTGCTTTTACCAAAGAACAGCTGTTTGCCATGATCGATACGCTGAATCACTATCAGACGGAGATGAAATATGCTACGCAGCCACAGATGCTGTTTGAAGTGGCGCTGCTCAAGCTGAGTAGTATACCGGGTGGTAATGCTTCTGAGAATTCAGCTGGAGTAGTCACCACTAGTGGGGGCTCGGCAGATGCCAGCGAGATTCGGCAGCTCAAGCAGCAGTTGGCAGCCTTGGAGCAAAAGCTGGATCAAGCGCTCAAATCGGGTATCTCTACTGGAGGAGAAGCTGCTTCCAGCAATACTGGCAGACGGGCACCGGCTCCGAGAATATCTGCTGCTGCCAAGATTCCATCGCAAATGCCACATTATGTCTCCAACCGTAATCATGAGGACTTTGCCAAAATCTCCGGTTCGTGGAGCAAAGTGCTGCAGCGTGTCAAGGAAGTTAAGGTTACCATCCATGCCTGGTTTGTAAACTGTGACCCTGTATCCTTCCACGAAGATGCTGTTTTGGTAGCCTTCAAACATGATATGCACCGGGAGACGATCGAGAAGTCTGCCAACAAGCAGGTTATCGAATCAGTATTAAATGAAATACTGGGCGGTTCTTATCGTCTCGTAACGATGATGCAAAAAGACTGGATGGACGCTATTGAAGGAACAAGCGAGCAGCCTGGTGAAGAACTCAAGCTTGAACATGAGGAAGCAGCCAATAGTGATGCTCTAGTGGATGAAGCTATTCAGCTGTTTGGCGAGGAACTTGTTGTAATCAAGGAATAATGATAGATACACTTATACTTTATTAGAGGAGATGATTGGAATGGGTAACATGAATCAAATGATGAAGCAAGTGAAGAAAATGCAGGAGCAAATGCTGAAAGCACAGGAAGAACTGGGCTCCAAAACCGTATCGGGTACTGCTGGTGGCGGTGTAGTCTCTGTTGAAGTCAACGGACACAAAAAAATTATATCTATTAACATCAAGCCAGAAGCTGTAGATCCGGATGATGTAGAAATGCTGCAGGATCTGGTACTGACAGCAGTTAACGATGCAATGAGCAAAGCAGAAGAGCTGGCAAACCAGGATATGGGTAAATTCACAGGCGGAATGAAGATTCCTGGCCTGTTCTAAAATAACAGATCGGCATTAGCCAAATGACCGGTCTCAAAGGAGATCGCTGTATTGTATTATCCCGAACCGATTGCTAAATTGATAGATGCTTTTACGCACTTGCCGGGAGTAGGGCCGAAGACAGCAGGTCGGCTTGCCTTTCACGTTCTTCGTATGAAAGAGGATGACGTGATCGATTTTGCCAAAGCACTGGTCAATGTGAAGCGGAATCTTCACTATTGTTCCGTATGCGGTAATATTACCGATGCAGATCCATGCCGGATCTGTCAGGACAAAACGAGAGATGCTTCTGTAATTTGCGTGGTACAGGAACCCAAGGATCTGGTCGCAATGGAGCGTACCCGTGAATTTGATGGCTACTACCATGTACTGCATGGCGCTATTTCACCGATTGAGGGTATAGGGCCTGATGAGATCAAACTCAAAGAACTGCTGAATCGTCTGAGTGATGAACGGGTACAGGAGCTAATTTTGGCAACTAATCCGAATATTGAAGGCGAAGCAACAGCTATGTATATTTCGCGTCTGGTGAAGCCGTTTAATCTCAAAGTAACCCGTATTGCTCATGGACTGCCAGTCGGCGGGGATCTGGAATATGCAGATGAAGTTACACTGTCCAAAGCACTGGAAGGGCGCAGAGAACTATAATCTTTTTTTATATACCTATGAAGTCTTTCAAAAAAAGGCATCTGTTCACCCATAAATGGGAAACGGATGCCTTTTTTTATCATATAGGGCTAATAGAGTCTGTCTATTATTAGCTACGGGATATTGTATTAGCTAGTCCAGACTACCGAAGTTGCCCATAACCTCAATGGATTGATTCATTTCAGTCATTTGCTGAATTTGTCAGTGATAATTGTAGGAGTAGTAGAGCTAATTGAATTGAAAAGGAAATAAAGCTACTTGATCAAGCATCACCGAGTCAAAAAGTAGGTCGGTAGATTACCAAATATCTTCCTATGAAAGAGATCCGCAGCCTACGCTGTGTGTAAATGATGCGAACACGTGAGTGAGTGGCGAAATACAAAAAGAAGAACTCTGTTTTTGTTCCTCTTTAGCATCATATATTGTGAGAAAGCAATGCAGCATCCTTTACCGTACTCAAACATCCATCAGCGATTTAGTTTAATCGATAGAGTGTACAAATACTCTGTTGTGATACAAAGAGTAAGAAAGTATGAAGCAGGCAAACCATGTTAAATCGACCACCAAATCTAAAAACAGAAATATTGAATACATAGTTGACTTCTATAAAAAAACCATGATATATTAAGCAACGGTCATTATTTTAATGACTAACAGTCAATACTTTATAGAAATAAGAGCCAACAAAATTATTTCAAAAAAAGTGTTGACGAAAACAAACTCACATGATATATTATAAA
>NZ_AOIG01000040.1:0-21093 GCF_000346635.1 Paenibacillus shenyangensis | reverse complement strand
TTTACAAAGGGTACAGTTTACCATCCGAAGGGTCTCTTTTGGTGGCAATTGCCTATAGATCAATGCATGAAAAGGAACGGCTTAGAATACTTGCACTACCTCTTCCACACCTTCAACTTCTTCGAAAAGGGCGCGCTCAATACCGGCTTTCAGTGTGATTGTAGAACTTGGGCAGCTACCGCATGCACCCATCAGTTTCAGTTTGACGATACCGTCTTCAACATCAACCAGTTCCACGTCACCGCCATCGCGCTGCAGGAATGGACGCAATTTGTCCAGAACTTCCATTACTTCATCATACATTTCAGCTTGTACGCTTTCACTCATATTGTTCAACTCCTTTCGTAAGTATATTATAATATAAAAGTAAACCAATTTCAGCATTTGTGCCATTGATTTTTATACTCATTTCAAATTTATTTTGAAAATGAGACATGATCCCGTCACAATCTGCATTAAACATGATAAAATAGATCAGATCGGCAGGATAAAAAAACAGCTTTATCGCTATACTGAAAGGACACAGATTGGAGCGTATTACATGAGACCGATTATTGAATTTTGCCAGAGCAATATGCATAATGGCACAGATCGCATTATGAAGGAGCTCGATAATCATCCCGATTACGATGTAATCGAATACGGTTGTCTGGGGAACTGCGGTCAATGTTATGCCATGCCGTATGCACTCGTTAACGGAGAAATTGTCGCATCGGAAGATGTGGATTCCTTATATACATTAATTATGGATAAAATTAATGAGGCGGATGCCTGGGCTGATCTCGATCTTGATTGAGATCAGCTTTTTTGTATTTACAGACATGCCGATTAACCACAATTATGCAATATATCACCAGTCAAAGGCACGACAGTGCCTGGCCTATTAACCGAAATGATGTCTGGACATCCAGAGCACGCCACTTTTCAGCAGACGTGGTACACGGCCGGTAACGGAACTTTTGCCACCAAATCCGAATCCTGAACCAAAGCCTGCATGCTTACCGAGTGCGCCAAGTGTGCCTTTGAGCTTGAGCGGTTGTACTTTGGGTTGTTCACCTTTCCAGCCGGCAACGATAACATTGGCAATCTGTTCTGCCTGTGCTTCAGCCGCCTGTGCGCTGGCAGCGAATGGCAGGGATGCACAGTCACCACATACGAAGATTTCCGGACGGCCTGGAATACGGTACAGATCATCCAGAATGACGCGGCCGGAGTTGTCCTGATTCACGTTCAGCTCATCAACCAGCGGTACCGGACGAATACCTGCGGTCCATACCGTAATATCTGCCGGGATACGCTCATCCGGTCCGTTATAGACGCAATCTTCCTCAACGCGGCTGATATTGATTTTGTTACGAATCTCTACATTATGCTCTTTGAACCAATCCTGTACATACTTGGATAGGCGTGGAGGAGAAGCAGACAGCAGTCTTTCTCCGCGATCCAGAATACGAACATGCAGATCTTCGCGGCTTTCGCGAATCTCGGCAGCAATCTCGATACCACTCAGTCCGCCACCAACAATATTTACAGTTGCCTGAGGTGGCAGGTTGTTCACACGGCGGTATGTCTCGCGAGTAGCTTCAAAAGTCTGAATAGTAGAAGTGAATGTATCGGCTCCCGGTACACCATGGAAATTATCGACACAGCCCAGTGCAATCACCAGCTGATCGTATTCCAGCGGTTCTCCATCGGCAAAAGAAATACTTTTCTCATCCATATTGATGCCATTTACTTCGCCGTAGCGAACAGACAGCTTCGGATGAACAGGGAATTTGACACGCAGCTCCATATCGGAGGAGGTTCCTGCCGCGAGTGCGTAATATTCGGTTTTGAGTCCCTGGAATGGCATGCGATCCACCAGGATTAATTGAGTATCCGCCGGAATTTTGGTGTCCAGCAGCTCATGCAGCAGGGTGGTTCCACCATACCCTCCGCCGAGAATGACTAAGTTTTTCATGATATCTTCTCCCTTTATGCAGTGTGATTAATTGAGAATGTAATAGATTCCCGGATAGAATTACATAGCTTGGAAACGATAATGTATACTGACATCATCCGGCGCAGGGAAGCCAATAACGAGACCGGGTAATGCCAATCGCCTGACACTATAATAAGTTTATCGGCAGGCGGATAAACGGGCTTTACTTCAATGAGAAAGCATGTGATTAACATGCCTGTTCAATTAAGTAAAGCCCGGTGTATAGTGAAATGCAAAGCGCGGATAAAGGTATTGCCCGCGAAAGCGGTGAAGCTCGCGCAGATTAACGGTTATTCGTACACTTGAATTTCGTTATAGAAGGTATCCCGCTCAACCGGAATGCGACCTGCCCCTTTAACGAGCCAGATCAGTTCCTTGCGAGTCAGACCTTCCGGTGTCAGGGCTCCTGCAGCGTGACTGATACGTTCCTTGAGGATTGTACCGTGTACGTCGGATGCGCCAAACGCCAGAGCCATCTGGGTCAGCTGGGTACCGATATTAATGAAATAAGCTTTGATATGATCAATATTGTCAAGCATCAGACGGCTGATCGCGATCGTTTTGAGATCTTCATAAGCCGAGTTGCGACGCATAATGCTAGCGTTTTTGCTTTTTGGCTGCATGGATAATGGAATAAATACCTGGAAGCCATGAGTCTCATCCTGCAGTTCACGAATCTGGATCATATGGTTTACACGATCCTCATACGTCTCGATCGAACCGTACAGCATGGTAGTATGTGTACGCATGCCCAGCTCGTGAGCCGTGCGGTGTACTTCCAGATAGCGGTCTACATTGGCTTTGTTGACGCGCATTTTTTTGCGGTATTCGTCCGACAGAATCTCGGCACCACCACCAGTCAGGGATTCCAGACCTGCTGCTTGCAGTTCAACCAGTACTTCTTTGATACCCAGACCACTGATCCGGGTAAAGAAATCAATCTCGGCTGCAGTGTAAGCCTTGAGGGTAACATCCGGGAATGCTTCGTTCAGTGCTTTGAGTGAATCCACATAATATTGGAAAGGCACATTGTTATTGTGACCGCCGACAATATGGAATTCGCGAATGCCTGGGTGAATATGCTGATTCACATAATCGACCATTTCCTGCCCGCTGAGTGTGTAGGAACCTTCTTCGCCTTCATCTTTGCGGAAGTTGCAAAAAGCACAGTGAGCTTCACATACATTGGTGAAGTAAAGACTCATATTTTCGATGAAATATACTTTTTTGCCGTTCTTGCGCATATTGGCTTCGTTAGCCAGCTGCCCAATCGTCAAAATATCATCGCTCTCGTATAAATATACCCCATCTTCCAGGGATAAACGCTCACCTGCGCGTACTTTATTGATAATCTCTGCCATCCGTGTATCGGTATGTGGTGTAATAAGGGTGGACATGCTATATTCCTCCTGTTCTCCTGTGACGCTTCTGTCTCTGGTGTCTAATCCCGTAAGACGCTCTTGTCCTGTCTTACACCAATTTGGCACTATTGAATAATAGAAGCCTATATTTATGATTCGGTTATCTTTGATTTGTCACAACATTCGACACAACTATATCATTTTTGAAATAACGCCTAATATTCAATATACAACAATGTACATAAGAAGTCATCCATATTAACAATAATTGTGAAAAAAGTTACAACGAAAAATAAGGCTAAAAACGTAATTGTTTTTGACAGAAATTCGACATTTCACGTCATCGTTCACTATTCATTATAAACCTCTCATCAGGCACGGGCAATACAATTACTTAAAAAATGAAGGTTTTAACAAGGTATTCATCCTTGAGAGGACTGGAGCAGAAGAGTATAATGAAAGAGGAAAAGGAGGGAATACGAATGATTACAATTAGTGATACAGCGGCTTCACGTATGAAGGAAATTATGGAGGCACAGGATATTCCGGGGCTGTTTGTACGTGTAGGTGTCAGTGCCGGCGGCTGCAGCGGATTCTCTTATGCCATGGGCTTTGACAGTGAAGAGACAGAGCAGGATATATATATGGATGTTCAGGAGATGAAGGTTGTCGTTAACAAGGAAGATCTTGGACTGCTGAATGGTCTGGAAATAGATTATGAAGAATCGGGTCTTGCCGGAGGATTCACGATCAATAACCCTAACGCAATTGCTACCTGCGGATGCGGCGCTTCTTTCCGTACACGTAAAGAAGACGAAGTACTTGCCCAGCCTTGTGAGGATTAATTTGGCGTTGGTATAGCAAGTGGTTCATGGATGATCATGATGAACAGCATAATGATTTAAAGAACAGCATCTGGATCTGAGAATATCAGGATGCTGTTTTTTTGTTATATTGGGGTAGGCATCAAAATACATTGGCAAAGGAGGACAGCAAATTGAAATCTCGTATCATAGTAATGTTAGCCATACTTTTGGTGATTTCCATAGTATTTAACCTGAAGCAGTATCATGAACGAATCATCAGTATGCCCGGACAGGAAGAGACCAAGAACCATTATGACCTTTTCAAGAATCGACTGTATCACACGGATCAATCCTTGCAGACTTATCATCAGGCACACTCGACAGCAGCCCAAAATAAAGCGCTCGTACAGGCGGCAGGTTACGCAGGTGAAGCTGTAAATGAAATTAAGCTGATCAATGCCTCTGCGGAGCATCCGCAGGAACAGCCTTTGCTTATACTCGAAAGTGATATCATCCCAATACATACTGCTATTCAACATTATGCTGTTAATGCAGCAGGAGGTCATCATCCTGACACCGCTGATATCAATCAGACAAGTGAGCATGTTAATGAACTCATGAAAGCACTTCAACATACGTCTTTGCATGATGAGCAGTCACTTACTGAGATTCAGACTGCTGCGGAAGCAGTCAACAGTAGGTACAGGGAGTAAGTATGCCCTGTACCTTATTTTTTGTGCACTTCGTAGGAGATACCATTGGTCGTATCGAGTGCATTCAGCTGACCGCCATAGGCAGCTCCGCCATCAATACCTATAATCCGATTCACCCCATAATAAATATTGAAGTTGGCAGCATCCTGATGCAGATAAAAAGTAGGCGTATGCCCAAATACAACCAGCTGCTCTCCATCATAGCCGGTATGAAAAGGTTCACGTATCCAAAACAGCTGACGTTCTGTCGTCTCGGCTGCTGTTTTGCCAGGTTCTACACCAGCATGCACATATAAATAATCCGGCGTCTCGTAATACAGCGGCAGTCCTGAGATAAATTCCAGATGCTGCTGCAGCTCATCATTGTGGAGATCCGGTAAATGAAAGTCTTCGCCAGATAATGTAATCAATTCATCACGCGTAAATCCGTAACTGAGAAGTGTAGCCAGTCCGCCGTTTACCTTAAGCCAGCGGTTCCAGTCTGCTTCCCTGCCGCTGGTCAATGCATTGAACATCAGGTCTTCATGATTTCCCTTCAGTGCAATAGCTCCCTCACGGGTAAGCTGCATGACACGCTCCAGTGTACCGCGCGAATTGCTTCCGCGATCTACATAGTCACCAAGCAGAATGAGTTGATCCCGCTCCGGTCGATAATCGATGTCATCCAACAGACGGTCCAGAAGGCTGAGTTCACCATGAATATCACTAATCGCCAGAGTACGTTCAGACATGAGCAGCCCTCCTTAATATTTATAAATAAAGTATAACGTATTAGTTGTTATTACCCCGATTTACCGGCTTGATGATATGACCGGACATCCCCAGTCTGAATCTGCTAAATATAGAGCATTACAGAATATCCAGGATCAATAAGTACTCTCCGTTCAAGCCAAACAGCCACTTGTATCCGGTACAGGTGGCTGTTTGGCTTGGACAGACTACTTATTTGGTTGTCTTGTTCGTAGTGGTTTTTTTTGTTTTGGCAGCTGTCTGGGCAGGCATAAGTTCGATTTTGCTTATCTTGGTCGTGCTACCGGATGCGAGAGTGATGAATACAACATCACCGGCTTTGAGGGAAGAGAGCGACTTTTTGGTCTCGGTTGCCTTGGTCCTGCCTGCTGCATGCATCACGCTCACTACACTGGTTGCGCTGGTAGTCGTGAGCGTAGTTGTTGTTGTGCTAAATGTCTGGGCGGGAGGCTGACCACCAGTATTGGTTTTGGCTTCACCAGCTGCTGGAGGGGGGGGAGCCTCACCACTTGGAGGAGCTTCGCCTGCTTTGGGGGCTGTAGAGCCTTCCGTACCCGAAGGAATAGCGGGTTGAGTAGAAGATTGGTAGATTACAATTTTGCCGCTGCTAATCGATTTAATTTTGCCGATAACGACACTCTTGTTGTTAGCTGCAGTTTTTGTTGTTGTAGAAGCAGCCGTTTTGGTCGTTGTTGCTGCATCGGCTGTAGAGAATGACGTTAGCGACCCTGCCAGCAAAGCAGCAGATAGGGCAAGACTGGATAATACTTTTATTGTTTTCATGAATGGTATTCCTCCTGGATAATAGATGATAGGGCAAGCCATATGACTTGCTTACAATATGTAGTATAGATTCGCAATATGAATTCCTTGTGAATAGAATACTTATTTCAATAGGCTATCTTGATTAACAGCAGCCAAAAGAAATTCAGCTATTGTTCCCATCATTTTCAAAAGTATATGTATTTCCCAATAACCAAAAAGCCATCCTCTGCTCCGTTACGAATAAACGGAAAAGAAGATGGCTAAACAGCCAGCAGATCATTCTGCTGCCGGTAAGAAAATGGATATATAGCGTTCAGGAATCAATCGGTCTGAAACATGGTCATATCGCGACTGTACAGACTTTTGGTACCGGATTGCAGATTGCGTACACGTACATATTTATTCGTATAGGCTTCTACATACCCTCGGCCGACTTCACAATACACGCCAGCAGGATCTTCCTGCCATACGATAATCAGGCTGCCGGATAGGCCAGCAGTAAAAAAGTGAATGTCTTCGGTCAACGTATGTTTTTTATTGGATTTCATGGAGGAGCCCCTTCCTATATTTAAAACCGCCTCAACCGGCGGAATTGTTCCGGTAAAGATTATACTCCATGACTGTGCATATGGCGATAGCTTTTTTATATAAAATTAGAAAAAACCGGGAACAACACCAATCCCGGTTAATCGGTTCAAAAAAGCAGTAGAACAGGGAGCAATCTTTATACTTGTATAATGGAAATATGTGATCGTTATCATCCGATTTCTTAAAAATATCCGTACATGCGTCCTTGAACGATAATGGCAATAACTGCCAGATGCGCAGGGTAAAAGGCACGCCATAACCAGCGCGGAGGAGCGACAAGTGAGAAGTTCGGACGCAGCTCTGTGCGGGCGGTAATCAGAAGTGTGGAGAATATGCTGTATATCTGAATCAGACTCGTATATCCAGCCAGCACAAAAATAAGAGTCAGCGCAAAATGGGCAAGTACCATCACATATCCCGGTACATATCGATAAATCAATATCAGCAGAATACCGTAAGCACCATAATCGGTATGCAGTACTTCAGCAACCAAGCTGAAAACGGCAACCAGCAGAATCGATACCGGGAACAGTCGTGAAGGTATGCGATCCAGCAGAATTAGCAGCAGCAAACCGATCAGCAAGGTGAACACTACATTCAGATTCGTAATATTAAAAGCGAACATGAACGGAAATTGGGAAAGCAGTGCGATAACCATTAGCCGAATCAGATATTTATTTACATTTCGGGTATGCCGGTATCCGACGACCAGCAGATAGCAGTAGATCGGAAATGCGATCCGTCCGATGATCCGCATATACCGCTCATCAGAAAAAAAGGCATAGCCCAGATGATCAATCAGCATTGTAATCATTGCCAACCATTGCACAAGGCCACACCTCCCTATTCATAAACCTATACGATTAACCGACAATCCATGGATCAAAAACTCAGCATGACACCGCGGACAGCGAGTGAAATAACCAGCGCTCCGAAAATCACAAAACCTACGCCTGCCGCTTTGCTGTTTTGTTTGAAAAACTTGCCGCCCAGCGCTACCATCATGCCACCGATAATAAGCAGCATGAGTGAAATAATAAGCCGAAGGGTGAAGTATACACCAACACTCAAGCCGATAGACCTCCTTTATTTGAACAATCTCCAATTCAAATTGATTTGCAATAATCTAATTTTAAACTTCTCTATACTATACGATAAAAATCAGTCGCGAATCCAAGGAAAAGGTGAACAATTTGGCAACATCGGAAGCGCTGACAGCCAGAACATCAACAAAGATAACTGGCCAGTATCGATCCGGTACTGTTCAATATTTCAAAATAGACATAAGGATCTGGGAGATAGCTCCGCTTTTTGTCCAGAAGAAAAGCGCTTCTCCTGTCCGTTCATGATCATGGAAAGGAAGAAGCGCTTGTATCCGGTCCGAACTGTGTAATAGAGCAGTCCCTATCAGCAGGACATTCCAGTCAAAATCTGTGCATTACTAGAGTTTCATGTTACTGCTGTGTCCCGGAGACAGCTTGGCATCCGGATCTACATATACTTTGGCATTATTGATAGCTGTAGGTGCTTCACCAAAACCGACCGCGATCAGCTTCAGCTTGCCCGGATACGTCGTAATATCACCGGCAGCAAAGATACCTTCAACATTTGTCTCCATCCGGGAATCAACGATAATGGAGTTTTTCTCAATCTCGATTCCCCATTCAGCGATCGGACCGAGCGAGGAGAGGAAGCCAAAGTTGATAATCACGTCATCCACTTCGATCTCCTGGGTTTCGCCACTTTTCACATGGGCAAGGGTTACACGCTCGATGCGCTCTTCACCATGTAGTTCAGTGATTTCGGTTGGCGTTACTACTTTGACATTCGATGCCATCAGGTTCTCTACACTGTGCTCATGTGCACGGAACTTGTCACGGCGGTGGATGAGTGTCACTTCAGCGGCTACGGGCTCCAGCATCAATGCCCAGTCTACTGCAGAGTCGCCTCCACCGCTAATCAGTACTTTTTTATCGGCAAAACGGCTCAGGTCGCTGACAAAGTAGTGCAGGTTGGCTTTTTCGAATTGCTCGGCATTAGGCAGTTCCAGACGACGTGGTTCGAATGCACCTACACCTGCAGTAATGATAACCGCTTTGCTTTCATGTGTGCCTTTATCTGTGGTAACGACAAAATGACGGTCGCCTTTTTTCTCTACGTTCAGTACTTTTTCTTCCAGACGAATATCTGTATCGAACAGATTCATCTGCTGCTGCAGGTTGTTGACAAGCTCCTGGGCAGTAATTTTCGGGAAGCCGGCTACATCATAAATATATTTCTCAGGATAAAGGGCAGCGAGTTGTCCGCCCAGCTGAGGCATACTTTCGATCAGTTTGACAGATGCCTGACGCATACCGCCATAAAAAGCGGCAAACATGCCTGCAGGACCTCCACCAATAATAAGGATATCGCTCATTGCTCCGGTGGTTGTAGATGTCACCGTACCACACCTCCATAAGTAATCAAATCTTAACTCATTATAATCGGTTGAGAACGATTTTCAAAGGAAGGAAATGATCAATATTGTGAAGCCATTAATACCCATTATGCAATTCCTGAAAAATTAAGATTAAATTTTACATGAAATATACTGAAAATTAAATTTTCTCTTGATCTTTTCAGCGAAAATAGCTATCATTTCAGTTGTGTCGATAATGGTTTGTGACAGAAAACGGACAGTTTTTTGAAAAAAAAGCAAATTTTTTTTGAAAAAATGGAGCATAAAGGTTACAATATAATGTGACATATCGTATAGCAATATTTAGACAGCATCTCTATTTCTGCCACCCGTTGTGTATATTTTCACAATTGCGTACAACGTTCCGTGAAATTTATATACAAGTTTCTGCCAGAATGAAGAACCATTATCCCAGGTTTGGTTAAATAATTTATATCGTTTCAGTGCAGTGTCTGACTGTCTGTCGTTAACATAAGTGGGCAGCTGGATAATGCACGTAATGAATATCATTATGATTTAGCATTTTCTAATGCTCAATTGAACAAATTGGAAGGGGAAAACAGACATGAGTAGCATTCCAAAAATCGTCATTCTTGGCGCTGGTTACGGCGGCATCATGACAGCACAACGTCTTCAAAAAGAACTGAACTATAATGAGGCAGATGTGACCCTGGTTAACCGCCATGAGTATCATTATTTCACAACTCACCTGCATATGCCTGCAGCAGGTACAGACGCTGAAGAAAACGCGTATGTGCCAATCTCCAAGCTGATCGACGAATTCAAAATCGATCTGGTAAAATCCAATGTAAAACAAATCCTCCCACAGGAGAAAAAAGTAATTCTGGAAGACGGTACACTGTCTTACGATTACCTGGTTATCTCCCTGGGCGGCGAACCGGAAACATTCGGTATCCCGGGCATGATGGAAAATGCAATGATGATCCGCAGCATTAACTCCGTCCGCAAAATCCGTGAGCATATCGAAAGCCAATTCGTAGCTTACAAAACAGATAAAAAACCGGAGCGCCTGAGCTTTGTTGTCGGCGGTGCCGGCTTCACAGGTATCGAGTTCGTAGCCGAGCTGGCTGATCGTGTAGCCGAGCTGTGCAGAAAACATGGTATCGATCGTTCCGCAGTTAAAATCTACAACGTAGAAGCAGCTCCAACTGCACTGCCAGGCTTCGATCCTGAACTGGTAGAATACGCAATGAAAGTACTGCAAAACAAAGGCGTTACGTTCAAAATCGGCGTAGCCATCAAAGAATGTCAGCCTGACGGCGTTGTCGTTGGCGATGACATGGAGAAAATCCCGGCTAACACTGTCGTATGGACAGGTGGTATCCGTGGTAACCGTGTCGTGGAAGAAGCTGGCTTCGAGACGATGCGCGGCCGCGTAAAAATCGACGAATATCTGCATGTACCAGGTTATGAAGATATCTTCATGATCGGTGACAGCGCCCTGATGTTCAATCCGGAAGGACGTCCATATCCTCCAACTGCACAAATCTCCATGCAGCAAGGACCAGTAGTAGCACAGAACATTCTGGCAGCTATTCGTGGACAACAACCGAAGAAATTCACATTCAGCAACAAAGGTACAGTTGCTTCCCTGGGTAAAGGCGAAGCAGTTGGTATCGTAGGCGACCGCAAGCTCAAAGGCTGGGTAGCTGCACAGCTGAAAAAAGTCATTGATATCCGCTGGCTGTTCATCATCGGTGGCGTATCTCTGGCACTGAAAAAAGGTAAATTCCTGTAAGATGCGTCATTGCAGCGTTCAGGTACGTGGATTGTTGACGCGTGACGAGCTGGACCGTTACAACGGCTTGATGGAAGCCGGTTCCTTTCTGGAAGATCAGAGCCGTTATGATCTGGCTTATGTGATTCAGCAAGAAGTGGATCTTCTGATCCAGCCGGCCATCGAGCGGTTAAAGGATAAAAGCCGGACACGTGACCGTGAAGAGCAGGAATATCTCGCTTCATTAAAAAATGACGGGACTGCTGCTGAATAACCGTACTTTCCGTGAATTATGCAATACGATATGCAGGTCCAAATAAAGAGCAGGCTCCGATGAGGAGCCTGCTCTTTTTAATTTATAATCGTCTATTCAGGAGAGAACAGAGTAAGAAAATAGTCTAGCGACTTCTGATAGCGCAGTATTACGGTTTGGAGTATTACCATGATTGCTATGAGAATCTTTATATGACGCACATGATCGGAAAGCGAATGATCGGCTTTTTATTAACGGGAAGAGCTCTCGCCATTTTGCGTATTAACCTGGAATTGACCAATTTCTTGCAGCAGATGGTCAGCGCTCTCGGTCAGGTGCTTGGATGATGTGGAGATGCTGGAAATGGATTGAGTCTGCTCGATGGTGGAAGAAGCCGCTTCCTGGGTAGCAGCTGCACTTTCTTCAGCTACAGCGGCAAGACCTGTGATAACGTCGGATACCTGAAGAGCGCCAGCTTGTACTTCATTCACACCGGAGAGAACCTGAGTGATCCGGCCGATGATACCGTCTACCGAACTACGGATTTGTTCAAACGATTCCCGGGTCTCATTCATGGATTGCTGCTGTTGTACAGTAGTCTCGCGGAAGGAAGCCAGTACTGTAGAGCTTTGTTTGCCGGCATCCTGCAGTTCAACCAGCAGAGCGCTGATATCTTCGGCAGAGTGAGAAGCCTGTTCTGCCAGCTTTTGGACTTCACTGGCGACTACTGCGAAGCCGCGTCCGTGCTCACCCGCACGTGCTGCTTCAATCGAGGCATTCAGTGACAGCAAGTTGGTCTGGCTGCTGATTTCACGGATAACCTGCGTAATCTTAGCGATTTCTTCCAGTTTGTTAATGAGCAGTGAGTTGGATGATTCTACACGTTTGGTAGATTCCTGACCAGCCTGTGCCAGTGAGCTTTGCTGTGTGATTGCATCGGTACCACGTGTCATGGCTCCGTTTACTTCTTCGATCATGCTGGCAGCCTGTCCGGCATGGGAAGATACCTGTTCCAGGGAATGGGTCATGCCCATAACCATCTCGGCTCCTACTTGGATAGATTCTGCCTGATCATTGGCACCACGGGCAATTTCTTCAATAACGGTAGAGATTTGCTGAGCGATATCACCTGAGCTGGAAGCATTATCGTACATTTGCAGAGAAGCTTTGTTTACATTTTCGGCAGAGTGGGAGACAGTCTCGATCAGATTGCGAAGAGCGGCAGACATGGTATTAAAGTCTGTGCCTAGCTGAGCGATTTCATCTTTGCCTTTGACAGGTACCTGTACTGTCAGGTCACCCTGTGCCAGACGCTGTGCATTTTGCTGGAGAGTGTTCAGCGGCTTCACAATGCGTGTTGCAAAGAAGAAAGCAAGTACGGCAAGTACGATAGTAATTACAACGAGCAGCAGGATAATTTTATTACGAAGTTGTACATAGTCGGCGAATGCGTATTTTTCTGAAATGGAAGTGGCTACAATCCAGCCAGTGCCAGGAAGTTTTTGATAGTAGACGAGCTGTGCATCGCCTTTGTAGTTGTATGTCATGCTGCCGGAATCGCTGGAAAGCATGGATGGAGCGATGCTGCTGTAATCTGCCTGCTCGGCAAGAGGTTTGCTGACGAAATCAGCATTGGGATGAGAGAGTACGGTTCCTTTTTGATCCAGCAGGAAAGTAAAACCGCCTGGTGTTTTGATATTGTTGATATAATCGGTGATGGTGGAGAGGTAAATATCTTCTGCCAGAATACCAGCAAATTCACCATTGGCGTCTTTCATGGGCATTGTGATCGGAACGGAGAATTTTTTGCTGATCAGATCGACATAAGGTTCGTTGACAGTCAGCTTATTGGCTGCTTTACCATTGATATACCATGGACGTGTACGAAGATCGTAACCTTTGTCAGGTACCCATCCGCTGCCATCTATCATTTTGTTGTTTTTCAGGCCCATATACAGGTCTGAGATGTTGCCATTATTGAGTTCACTTTTGTATACGGCCAGATGTTTGGTTGTTACTTCATTCAGCGGAATATTGCTCTGGATAAATGTTCCCATTGTCTCCAGTACTTTGCTATTGGTGTTGATCCAGCCCTGTGTCTGGCTCACAGCCGTTTCTACTGTACTTTTCAATTCGCTGGAAACAGATTGTTCTGCTTCCTGATTAAGCGCATACAAGGAAATAGTGCCTACAGGTACAGCAATCAGAATAACTGCGGAAACAACGAGTAAAATTAACTTGAGTTTCAAAGACATGAGATCTCCCTCTTTCTATTCTCCTGAATTAATGATTGTTGGTAATTACGAGTGGTAATGAACTTTAATTCTATATCGTCGGACATCATAATAAACGTTACATTTTTCGACAAAAATTATTGAGAAAAATAGGACTTTTTTACTTATTAAAAAGTAAGTATTTTCACAAATAAAATAAAAAGCCTGCAACCCTCCAGAAATCGGAAAAGTCGCAGGCTTGATCATTATATAAATACCAAATATATAAAACGAAAATTATAGTTTCAGCATTTCTTCGAATTTCTCGCTGTCCATCAGGCTACCCACATAGAAAGCGCCAAATTCGCCAAAACGTGCGCTGGCTTCGTCAAAGCGCATTTCATAGACCAGCTTTTTGAACTGCAGGGCATCGTCGGAGAACAGGGTAACGCCCCATTCCCAATCATCCAGACCTACCGAACCGGTAATGATCTGTTTTACCTTGCCGGCATAGCTGCGGCCGATCAGACCGTGGCTGCGGATCATCTCGCGGCGTTCTTCCATCGGCAGCATGTACCAGTTATCGCCGAGATTACGTGTTTTGTTCATCGGATAGAAGCAGATATAACGGGAAGCAGGCAGCGCCGGTTTGAGACGGGCTACAACCTGCGGGTTCAGCATAGGATCTTCCTCGCTCTTGCCTGCCATGTAGCTGCTCAGCTCGACTACGCTCACATAGGAATATGCTTTGTCAGTAAAGCGAGCAAAGGTTGTTTTGTTAAATTCGGTCTCGATCTTATTCAGATCTTCCAGCGTTTCGCGCAGATGCATCATTACAAAATCGGCTTTTTGTCCAACAATGCTGTAGACTGCCGTGCTGCCGCTTCCTTCGGCACTGATCGTATTCCATTCATGGATAAGTGCATTCAATTCTTCGAGTGCACCTGCACGTTCTTCATCGTCGGCTGCTTTCCATGCCGTCCAGTTGATTGTGCGGAAATCGTGCAGGGCGTACCAGCCTTCCAGTGTAGCTACGGCTTCGTTCATAGAAAAAATCACTCCTGTATGTGTAAGTTGGTTAACCGTGTATTTCCAGTAATATAATAAGGCGCAAAGTAGAAATGACTGCGCCTGGTCTGCAAAACCTGACCCTATTATTGTAACCGAACGAGATGGACAGGGCAATTCACTTCACAGTCTGTTCATGGTTGCTTCATTCAAAAAACGTTATTGATGTGCATTCTTGCAAACAATAGATCATGTTGAAGCACAGTGGTTATTCCGCCCATATTTTCACTTTATTTTCAGAGTGGAAAGTGAGCGTTTTGTGGTAGAATAGAATTCCGTATAAATGGGTGCAGCAGAAAGGGGGCGGAATATGCGCATCAAGAATTTACTTCATTTTACAGAGAATCATCGTTACTGCGTATACCGCGAATTTGGACTGGGCAGCCTGGACGAACGGATGCTGAACCTGGTCTACCAGCCGCTCACCGGAGCGTTCGCCATCAGTCTGTACCGGCTGCTGTGCGATCATGTGAACGCACAGCAGGTAGGTTATTCGCCGGTTGAACAGCAGCGTGGATTATTCCTTACGCTGGGTCTGGAACCGGGGGAACGTGGACGCAAGCAGCTGATGGAACAGGCATCCCTGCTGGAGGCTGTGGGATTGCTCCAGACGAGCCGGGTCTATTTCCCGGATCAGGATGATTATATATATGAATACGAACTGCAGCAGCCGCTGTCCCCGGGGGAGTTTTTCCGGACACAGCATCTGACACTGCTGCTGCGGGACAAGATCGGCAAGTTTGCCGTATTGTCGCTGCGTGAGCAATTTTTTGGGAGACAGCCTGAAGGCTGGGATAGTCCGTCGGTACAGAAAGAAAATATCTCACAGCCATTCTATGATATATTTGAGCTGAATACGCATGTGATCGACTACGAATTGGAGCAGGCGCTGACCGAAGTGAGTACGCAGACTCGCAGCAATCAGCCCAAGCTGAGTGAAGACGATCTGATTAACTATGCGGATATTATTCGTTATTTCCCGCGTGGCTCGCGCAATCGGCAGTTTGTAGAGAAGCTGCGTTTTCAGCCGGAGCAGATGAATGTGCTCAGCTATATTGCCTATAAATACAAGCTGGATATTCAGGATATCTGCCGGATGCTGGATGAGGACGGGATCTTTACTACAGATGGCGAGCTCGCCGAGGAAGAGATTCAGCGCCGGGCGAATCTGCAGTTCCGTCAGGGCAAAAAGCGGATGGAAGAGCGGCAGATTCACGAAGCCAAAGTGGTATCTCTGCGTCAGCAGCATCAGGAACCGGCGCAGGAGACTCAGGATCTGCCGGTAGAACACGCGGTAGAGATGGAATACTATCTGGAAGTGCCAAGACAATTTACCGGCAAATGCGATATTCATCAATATAATATGATGCTGCGCAATCAGCCGTATACCCGGATGCTGGAGATGTTCTATCCGGGAAGTGTACCAAACAGTATTAATGATATTTTCGAGCATATCGATATTAATTATAAGCTGCCTGAAGAAGTAATGAATGTGCTTATTCATTATTTGCTGGCCGTCAAAATGTCCCAACCAGGTGAACGTCTGAGCAGCAAATTCGTCGACTGGATCGTAACGAATATGCTGAACCAGCAGGTCAATACGTACGAAAAAGCGGTTCGCTATGTACGCGAGCAGAACAAGCTGGATCTGCGGATCAGCGATCAGGCCAAGCTGAAAGGCAAGGAAGCCGCAGGAGGAACAGCCAAGCGCACCGGACGCAATTATGGACGCACGCCGGCACGCACCAAGCCGGAGATTCCGATTGTGGAAGGGTCGCAGGGGAAAACGTCCAGCATCTCCGACGAGGAGCTGGCAGAAGTTCTGCGTATGGCAGAGCAGATGCAGTCCGGCAAGAATGGCGGATAAGACCGTTCTACACAGCAGGTACTGGCCAGAACGAATGCTATGTATTACGGATTCGTTCTGCCATATTCCCCGCATAGCAGGTACTTGCGGGCATAGAGAAAGGATGGCTGTCTTTTATACCTCAGACAGTTATAAGTAAGAGTTGAACAAACGGGAAGGGGCTACACACCATGGAATCCATCGGTGATCTGCTGCGGCAGATGAAGAGTACGCGCTTTCGGGAACAATCGAACAAGATTGCCACGCAGCTGTTCACGGACCCGCTGGTGCTGGAGCTTCGCAGCCAGCATCCGGAGCTGACCGATCAGGAGCTGATGACCAATCTCAGCAAGCTGTACCAGTATGTCGGGGATCAGCGTAACTGCGACAATTGTCCCGGACTCGATCAATGCCCGAATGATTTTCAGGGGCATTACACCAAGCTAAGTGTGCAGTCTTCCGAAGAAGGAGTCAGGCTGCATGAACGTAAGACACCCTGCCAGAAGCAGCTGAGCAGACAGCATGAACAGCAGGTCAGACAGCGAATTCACAGCTTTTATGTGGATGATCGCGCGCTGAATGAAGGATATAACGCTGTGGAGATCGTTTCCAAAGATATCGAACGCGTCCCGGCGGTGAAGAAAATTTTTGATTACATTAATGAAGTAAAGCAGAATGGACTGCCTGCCAAAGGGCTGTATCTGGTCGGACATTTTGGTACCGGCAAGACTTTTCTGATGTCTTATATGCTGCATGAATTGGCCAAAGCCGGCTATACCGGCGTGATTGTATATATGCCGGAATTTGTGGAAGATCTGAAATCGATGTTCCAAGATAACAACCGGATGAAAGAAACGATCGAGATTATGAAAAATACGGATCTATTGATCTTTGATGATATAGGTGCAGAGAATCTGAATCCATGGGTACGTGATCATGTATTGGGAGCTATTCTGAATTACCGGATGGAACGTAAACCTACGTTTTATACTTCCAATTATTCGCTGGAGGCGCTGCTGCAGCATCTTAGCTTCACCAACAAAGACGGGGAAGAACGGTATAAAGGCGAGCGTCTCATGAACCGAATCGCTCCCTTCGTGGACGTAATCAGTGTTAGCGGAGAGAACAAACGTGGCGATATTCCGGGTGAATAATTACTATTTTTAAATTATAGTAATTAAAAGTATAATAGTTACTAAAATATAGATAAGTATAATAAATTCGTATTATCTGTTTCGGAATCTCTATTCCTGTGTTATAATAGGGGTGTAATAGGTTCTATAGTTGTTTAAATAATGAATAATTCAAATAAAGGTATTCAAGGAGGAAATTTCCATGGCAATCGTTAATGTATCTGATCAATCCTTTACAAATGAAGTAGAAGGACAAGGCACAGTACTGGTAGACTTCTGGGCACCATGGTGCGGTCCTTGTAAAATGCTTGCTCCAATCCTGGACGAGCTGGCAACTGAAGTTGGCGACAGCGTAAAAATCGCTAAAGTCAATGTAGACGAAAACCCTGAAACAGCTTCCCGTTTCGGCGTAATGAGTATCCCTACAATGATCTTCTTCAAAGATGGTCAACCTGTAGATAAAGTAGTAGGTCTGAACTCCAAAGACTCCCTGAAATCCATCCTGGCAAAACATCAATAATTTTGCCTCGCTATAACGATAAGCAGTATAAGACAGCTGATCCTTTTGGAACAGCCTGACGGTACTGCATTAACCCCCGGTAAATACCGGGGGTTTTTTCTGTCTGATGCATGCAGTAATGGTATATTCATTCTTTAAAATATATCTTCAAATAATAGTTGAACAATGAATTACAAGAACGTATGTTGCCATAAACCTATCCGATTCCCTTCTGGAACTGCTATAATAGAAAAGGCATTAAAAACGAATTTGTCTCTAATAAGGATCTTCATTCACACACTATGCTTGTAACCATTGTTTAGAATTACCAGCAGATACCGCAATAGAGGCTACACAATCGCCATCCCTTATACAAATCCCCCTTATAGGGGTAATACATGTTAATATACCGTCTGCCTATCTCTCAACAATATATCTTGAGATCTTTTCTTTGGCGAATGCGAACCAGCATAGATAAAAGAGCAGCAGCAATCAAGCACGGAGCGAAGGAAAAGGAATTGGACCAAAGGACGACATTTAAGCCTGGAGATCCCCCTTTCCAATTACTCCTTAAGGATCTCCAGGCTTAACCGGAGGACGTGGTCCAATCCTTTTTCGCAGCGGATACTCTAGATAGCTTATTCCAGACCCTTTATTCTAGCTACTTTATATCGTTCGCTGGAATGCTGCTTTACCCTTTTAGATCAACTTATCTGCAGGTTTGTTTGTCAAAGTAAGAGACCCATATATTGCGATAATATACAGACACCCAGTAATCGCAAGATTCACCAGTGAAAGACAGGAAGGAGAAGTCTATGGATTCACATATGGAAACGATTCGCGAGCAGGAGCAGGCGATAGAGAATATCCGCCATAAGCTCGCCCTGCTGCCGGATTTGCCGGGCTGTTATCTGATGAAGAACCGGGAAGGCACGATCATTTATGTGGGTAAAGCCAAAGTACTCAAAAACCGTGTCCGGTCTTATTTTACAGGCAGTCATGATGGCAAAACCCAGCGTCTGGTCGCAGATATCCGCGATTTTGAATATATTGTAACCGGCAGTAATATGGAAGCACTCATTCTGGAGTGTAACCTTATCAAAACCCATCAGCCCAAATATAACGTGCTGCTGAAGGACGACAAGACTTTTCCATATATCAAAATTACCAATGAAGAGCATCCACGCCTGGAAGTTACCCGGCGTGTGCTCAAAGATAAAGCCAAATATTTTGGCCCCTATCCCAATGCATTTGCTGCCCAGCAGACCAAAAAGCTGCTCGATCGCATGTATCCGCTGCGCAAATGTAAAGTCATGCCCAAGGAAGTATGCTTGTACTATCATATGGGACAGTGTCTGGCGCCCTGTGAATATGAAGTGCCGGAAAAGTCTTATGATGAGATTCGTCAGGAGATCACCCGTTTTCTGAGCGGTGGACATGAAGAGATCAAAAAAGATCTGCAGCGCAAAATGGAAGAAGCCGCTGAAGATCTGTATTTTGAACGAGCCAAGGAACTGCGTGACCAGATTCGCAATATTGATGCACTGATGGAAAAGCAGAAAATTACGATGGCAGATGCCCGGGACCGCGATATATTCGGCTTTTCTGTCGACAAGGGCTGGATGTGTGTACAGATTCTGTATGTGCGCCAGGGTAAAATGATTGAGCGTCATGCTTCGGTGTTCCCTTTTTATGGAGAGCCGTATAACGACTTTATGTCGTATGTGACCCAGTATTATAGCGATAACCCGGCAATGCCGCAGGAAATTCTGCTGCCGGCGATGGAAGCTTCTGCCGATCTGGAGAGTGCCAGCGACAAGGCACTGGATACTGCAGAACAAGAAGGTCTGAACGCGAATGATGGAGACGGCTCAACAGGCATGAATGATATGGCTGATCGCGTTGCCGAGACAGGCGAAGAATATGCTGTGCAGTCTGCCAAAATGGAAGCCGAAGCCGCTGAATTAACTGAAGCGTCGAGTTCTGACCAGCAAAATGCAAGTGATCCGGAAAGTGTCAAAGCAGCCGGAGGAGATCAGCTGGATGCTCCAAGCAGCGCCCAGATGCTGCAGCAGTGGCTCGGTATCAAAGTATTGATTCCACGCCGCGGCCTGAAGCGTCAGATGATTACAATGGCACAGGATAATGCCAGAGTCTCGCTGGATGAGAAGTTCCGCCTGATTGAGCGTGACGAAGAACGTACTTCCAAAGCTGCCGAGAATCTGGGACAGGCGATTGGTCTCAACAATTTGCATCGTGTCGAAGCGTTTGATAACTCCAATATCCAGGGTTCTAATCCGGTATCGGCGATGGTTGTCTTTATCGATGGTAAGCCAGCCAGAAAGGAATATCGCAAGTATAAAATCCGGACGGTTGAAGGTGCGGATGATTACGGGACAATGCGTGAAGTCATTCGCCGTCGCTATGAACGTGTGCTCAAAGAGAATCTGGAGATGCCCGATCTGATTGTAGTCGATGGTGGTAAGGGCCAGATTTCTGCTGCTGCCGATGTACTGGAAAACGAACTCGGAATATTCATTCCGGTCTGTGGACTGGTCAAGGATGCGAAGCACCGTACCTCCCAACTGATGGTCGGTGATCCGGCTGAACCGGTCAATCTGGCTCGTGACAGTCAGGAATTCTACCTGCTGCAGCGGATTCAGGACGAGGTTCACCGATTTGCTATTACGTTCCACCGGGAGCAGCGCGGCAAGTCGATGATCGTGTCCCAATTGGATAGCATTCCGGGTATCGGAGAAAAGCGGCGTAAGCTGCTGCTCAAGCATTTTGGTTCCATTAAAAAAATAAGAGAAGCTAGTGTCGAAGACTTCCGGCCTCTCTCGATCGGCGATAAACTCGCCCGTCAAATTCTGGATGCATTAAAAGAAGAGTAGCCATAGTAAACTGTACCCTACAAGATG
>NZ_AOIG01000039.1:0-26905 GCF_000346635.1 Paenibacillus shenyangensis | reverse complement strand
CACTGGATAGCGTCTTTTTTGTTGGCTTTTGTAAGCTTATATAGATTTTTCGTAATTTTGGGCAGATATAGGTATATATTTTTTAAATAAGATTATAAATATAAGGCTCTTTCCATCAGGAAAGAGCCTTATTGTGGTACTAATTAGTAGTCAATTGAAATTTTGAAGTATATTTAACCACTTCATATTTCATTTATTTATAATATCATCGGAACTAAATAGGATATATTAATTATCTTCGCCTATAGAATCGTCATCCTGGCTCGGGTTAGTAGATCCACCAGTTGTAGAATCTACATTTGTTCCAGATGCAGGACTTTCTACTTCACCGCCTGTAGTAGAATCTACAGTACCGCCATTGCCATTTACAGTACCACTATTAGTGGTCTCAGTAAATGAATTAGTAGTGCCAGTAGTATCCGTATTTGTACTTGTTGTACCTGCATTATTAGTTGTACCTGCATTATTAGTTGTATCTGTAGCAGGAGCTGTAGTAGTTCCACTCATATTATTTGTAGTACCATTGGTATCAGTGGTGCCCGTTGAAGCAGCATTACCTGCATACGTATTTCCTGTAGCAGTAGTGAGTTGAACTGTACTTGTAGCAGCATTATATACGACATTGGCTCCCATAAGCTCGGCTGTTGCACGAACAGGAAGATAAGTTGTACCGTTATAGGTAAGAGGTGTTACCTCAGTACCATTAGCTGTTTGCAATGCTGCTGGATTTCCATTTACTTCTACTTTGATTTGATCATTCAAATATGCAGTTACTTCCTCCATGTTCGTAGCCGCCAATGCACCAGTACCTGTACCAATCAATAGAGCAGATCCAACGAGTAAAGAAGCAATACCCTTTTTCATAATCAAACTCCTTTCGAGGTTAAAGTGGTTTGTTTATAAAGTACCCAATATTATAGTGCTTATTCATAATTATGGAAAAAAATTGGATAAACTTTTAATTGGGAATGGTAGTGAAGTAATTTGAAAGTGTTTTTATGATAATACATGTATAATGAATTATTTAGTAAAAGTTATGAGCTGGATTATGATTTGTAGTTCATTAATGATAAATGGAAAATATCATAAGGTAAAAATCAAAATAGAGGTGGAAAGACGAGAGATAAACAGGATTATACTAAAAATGAGATGCAACATAGATAGAGCATAAATAAAATACAAAAAAAGTCGATGAAAGCTCATAAAGAGCAAGTAAAGAGTTCATAAAGAACGAGTAAAGAATTATCAAAGAATTAGCAAAGAATACATATAGAGGTAGCTAAGTTAGGACAAACACGGAGTGGCTATAGAATAATTATAAACGCCACAAAAATGATACGCTTTAGATACATAAAAGAATTATGAACAGGAATGTCCTTGGAGAGTGGACAAAAGTACTCCTTATAAGAGCAAAGACTTGGAATTAAGCGATATTCCCCGAACATTCTTGACAGCCTATAACCCCTTTGCTAAGATGGCAATAATATATTTTCAGAAACTTATTTTCAAGGCGTACATTTCCTTGATATTTAAGGGTTTTAATAGAGTATCCGGTTGATTGAATACTTCTGAAAATAGCTTTAACGGAAGATTTCAGAGGGTTTGTTATAGATGATCCTGGAAGTCTGTACAGAGTAGGCGAGCGGAATGAGTTATTCAGTACAATAGGAATCAAATCAAATAAAGGGAGGAACATCCTCGTGTGGGAAACAAAATTTGCTAAAGAAGGACTAACATTTGATGATGTCTTGTTAGTGCCGCGTAAGTCTGAAGTATTGCCAAAAGAAGTGAGTGTCGCTACAACACTAAGTAAAAATGTAAAATTGAACGTCCCTCTGATCAGTGCAGGGATGGATACAGTAACGGAAGCTGCAATGGCTATCGCTATGGCACGTGAAGGCGGCATTGGCGTCATCCACAAAAATATGTCAGTTGAACAACAGGCAGAAGAAGTGGATCGCGTAAAACGTTCCGAAAGCGGCGTTATCACTAATCCATTTTCTCTGACTCCGGACAAAATGGTATCTGATGCTGAAGCAGTAATGGCTAAATATCGCATCTCCGGTGTACCTATTGTAGATGAAAATAATACACTGGTTGGTATCATTACAAACCGTGACCTGCGTTTTATTCATGATTACAATATGAAAATCAGTGAAGTGATGACCAGCGAAAATCTGGTTACTGCATCGGTAGGTACTACTTTGCAGGAAGCGGAAGTATTGCTGCAAAAGCATAAAATCGAGAAACTGCCTCTGGTGGATGAGAATAATATCCTCAAAGGTCTGATTACCATCAAAGATATCGAAAAAGCGATCCAATTCCCAAATGCAGCGAAAGATGCTCAAGGGCGTCTACTGGTCGGTGCAGCTGTAGGTGTATCTCAGGACGCTTTTGCACGTTCCGAAGCACTGGTTAAAGCGGGTGTTGATATGCTCGTGGTTGATTCTGCACATGGTCATCATATTAATATTTTGGATGCAGTTCGTAAGCTGCGTTCCATGTTCCCTGAACTGACAATTGTAGCGGGCAACGTAGCTACAGGTGAAGCTACGCGCGATCTGATTCAAGCAGGCGCTTCGGTTGTCAAAGTAGGTATTGGTCCAGGATCGATTTGTACAACTCGTGTTATCGCAGGTATTGGCGTACCACAGGTTACAGCTATTTATGACTGTGCAACCGTGGCTCGTGAATATGGCGTGCCGATCATTGCCGATGGAGGTATCAAGTACTCTGGCGAGATTACGAAAGCACTGGCAGCAGGCGCTGATGCGGTTATGCTGGGAAGTATGTTTGCCGGTACGGAAGAAAGCCCGGGCGAATCCGAGATCTATCAGGGTCGTCGTTTCAAAGTATATCGTGGCATGGGTTCCATGGCTGCGATGAAGCAGGGCAGTAAAGATCGTTATTTCCAAGATGATGACAAAAAACTCGTACCGGAAGGTATTGAAGGCCGTGTAGCTTACAAAGGACCATTGTCCGATACGGTTCATCAGCTGATTGGTGGATTGCGTTCAGGTATGGGTTATTGCGGTACAGCCGATCTGTCCGAGCTGCGCAATGATACACAATTTGTTCGCATTACCGGTGCAGGTCTGCGCGAAAGCCATCCGCATGATATTCAAATTACAAAAGAAGCACCAAACTACTCTCTGTAATAGAATCTCAGCACAAGAGAGCTATTATTAGCAGAGCAGTACTGACTACTTGTGATGAACAGCATTTATATGGACAGCAGCTGAAATGAAATTTAAATAGTCAGTCAGGTCATATTCATAAAATGATGTAGCAAAAGTGATATAGAAGAAGTAGACACGTTCCATATATTCTCTTTTTGTTACAAAATTTGATTAAGCGACCTGGCTGGCGTTTTATATTTTTATTGACGTTCGGACAAGCTTGTGATTTTCAGCAAGCTTGTCTTTTTTTGCATGGCGGCGTGTGCTAAAATTAGAAAGTCATTGTGATATTGGGCTTTTCCGTATGTTATGCCTGTTACATAAGCAGCTATTTTACAAAATAGATTATTATGTAGTCTATTGAATAGCTGAATTATCCGGGAAGAGATGACTGTAATCATTCGGATCTGGAGATTTACCGATGATTGCATCATTAAAATGCATAAACGCCGAATACTGTATATTACATGAACAACATAAGCTATGACTTTGAGGGGAGCATTAATACATTGGAACGCAAGTTATTAACGCAAAAAGGTAAGAAGTCGAAACGTCAATTGATCAAAAAAAGTGTAGCATCACTGATGCTTGTAAATATGCTTTGTATGTCCACGATTATTCCTACAACTGCTATGGCAGCAGCTGCTACCAATTCGAAGGCCGCAGATACCAAATCCACAGCGGCTACTGATACCAAAACAGGAGCTGTATCTAATATCAAAGCACCTGAATTACAGGTGAAATCTGCCGTATTGATGGAAGCATCAACCGGTAAAATTTTGTTGTCTATCAATAGCGATGAAGCTCTACCACCAGCAAGTATGTCCAAAATGATGACAGAATACTTGGTGTCTGACTATGTCAAACAAGGCAAGCTGAAATGGGACGATGTGGTAACCGTATCTGAAAATGCTGCTGCTCAAATCGGCTCACGTGTGTTCCTTGCAGCAGGTGATAAGCATACTGTACTGGACTTGTATAAGGCTATGGCAATTGGATCAGCCAATGATGCTTCTGTAGCATTGGCTGAACAAATTGGCGGTACAGAGAAAGATTTTGTTAAATTGATGAATGCCAAAGCCAAAGAATTTGGTATGAAAACAGCTCACTTTGCCAACGCGACTGGTTTAAATATCGCAGATATGCCGGAAGCAAGCCGTCCGGATGATGGTAAAGAAACGATAATGTCGGCAATGGATACAGCGATTCTGGCTCGTCATATTGTTGATGATCATCCTGATTTTAGCGACGTGACCAGTATTCAATCCTTCAAATTCCGTCCGACAGATAAAGATCCTGTAGTGAACTGGAACTGGATGCTGGAATCCAACTCATCCATCACCAACTTCAAAGCATACGCTTATCCAGGTCTGGATGGTTTGAAGACAGGTCACACCGCAGCAGCCAAGCAATGCTTTACAGGAACAGCTGAACGTAATGGCATGCGTCTGATCAGTGTCGTTATGGGAGCGGAAACGGAAGCAGAACGCTTCAAACAAACCAAAAAAGTGCTTGATTATGGCTTTGATAACTTTGAAGTCAAACAAATCATTGGTGCAAAATCCGCTGTATCTGGTCTAGCTACTATTCCGGTAGTCAAAGGTGCAGCAACAGAAGTGCCTGTTGTTACCGATGCGGCTGTTAACGTAGTCGTACCAAAAGGCACAGAGCCAAAAAACGTAACGTACACTGTAGCTCAATCTGATGAAGCAGCACGCACTGCTCCAATCGCAGCAAGCAAAGCGCTTGGAACAATCACATACACTTACAAAAACGACAGTATCGCTCAGGATCAGGTCACTACGGTTAACCTGATTGCTGCTGAACCCGTCGAAAAAGGAAGCTGGTTGCGCTTGTTCTTCCGCTCGATCGGTGATCTGTTTGGCGATCTGTTCGATTCTGTTAAAAATATGTTCTAATTGAACCTGTACCATGCTGTGAAATAGATGTACAGTGTGTATTGGAAAGACGTTCTGTTTTTCTTTCATAGCCGCTTTTTCACTTTACCTGCTCGAAGTAAATGTATTGTATATTGCAGAAGTGTCATGTAAAATTATGAGTTAGATTCTGTCCTGCAATCCGCGCTGGCAGTGCGTATGACTTCCATGGCGTAAGCTGACGGAATCACATCATTATCAGGAAGTCAGCATTATGCTATGCACAATGCTTATAGAAATAATCAGGAGGCATGGACATGGAAACTGGTACATCGAGAGTTAAAAGAGGTATGGCAGAAATGCAAAAAGGCGGCGTCATTATGGACGTCATGAATGCGGAGCAGGCAAAAGTAGCCGAAGCTGCTGGTGCTACAGCGGTTATGGCTCTCGAGCGTGTACCTTCTGATATTCGCGCTGCCGGTGGAGTAGCACGTATGGCTGATCCTACCATTGTAGAAGAAGTTATGAAAGTGGTCTCCATTCCTGTTATGGCCAAAGCACGTATTGGTCACTATGTAGAAGCTAAAGTACTGGAATCACTGGGTGTCGATTACCTTGATGAGAGTGAAGTATTGACTCCGGCTGATGAAGTATTCCATATTGATAAACATGATTTTACAGTACCATTCGTATGTGGTGCCAAAGATCTGGGAGAAGCACTGCGTCGTATCGGTGAAGGTGCATCCATGATCCGTACCAAAGGCGAACCGGGAACCGGTAATATCGTAGAAGCGGTACGTCATATGCGTCATATCAACAGCCAGATTCGCAAAGTACAGAACATGTCCAAAGATGAACTGTACGCGGAAGCGAAAAACCTGGGTGTTGCTTATGATCTGCTGATCGGCGTACACGAGAACGGCAAACTGCCAGTCGTTAACTTTGCGGCAGGCGGCGTGGCAACACCGGCGGATGCAGCATTGATGATGCATCTGGGTGCTGACGGTGTATTCGTAGGTTCCGGTATTTTCAAATCCGACAGTCCTGAGAAATTCGCCCGTGCGATTGTAGAGGCTACTACGCACTATAATGATTACAAGCTGATCGCAGAAGTATCCAAAAATCTGGGTGCTCCAATGAAAGGTATTGAAATCTCCAAATTAACTCCAGGTGAGCGCATGCAGGATCGCGGCTGGTAAGAAAGAAGGATTGCATATGAAAATCGGTGTCTTGGCACTACAGGGTGCCGTTGCAGAGCATATCCGAAGTCTTCAGCTGGCAGGAGCGGAAGCTGTTACTGTCAAGCGTGTTGAGCAGCTGGAAGAGATCGACGGGATCGTTATTCCCGGTGGAGAGAGCACAACGATCGGCAAGCTGATGCGCCAATACGGCTTTATTGAAGCACTGCAGCAGTTTTCTGCTCAGGGTAAGCCTTTGTTCGGTACCTGTGCCGGGTTGATTGTACTGGCGGAACGAATTGCCGGTCACGATCAGGCACATTTGTCCCTGATGAATATGACCGTATCCCGTAATGCGTTTGGCAGACAGCGTGAGAGTTTCGAGACCGATCTGGATGTTAAAGGAATTGATGAGCCGATCCGTGCGGTATTTATCCGTGCACCGCTTATCCAGGACGTTGGCGAAGGAGTCGAAGTACTCTCTGTGTATCACGATGAGATTGTCACAGCAAGACAAGGACACCTGCTAGCCTGCTCTTTCCATCCCGAATTGACCGATGATTATCGTCTTCATCAGTACTTTGTGGATATGGTGGCACAGTCTCTGGCTACTGCCCAATAAATGGCTTATTAACGCATTACAGGATGGACTATTAGACTTATGATGTATAGAGAAATGTATGCAAACAGGAATATACAGGATTGACCATACCTTAACTCTTGGCAGCTTCCGCCGGTAGAACCTGATTCTCTGCGGATGGCGGCAAGTTCTCGCTTGCCCGGTACAGTGTATTGCGCTTCCGGCAGATTACCGCCTATACAGGTGGCTGCAGAAGAGCTGCCCTGTCGGCGAAAAAGAGAACCGGGAGTTAAGGTTATTTTATTAGGAGGGGTTATTTATGTTAGATGTTAAAATACTGCGTAATGACTATGATCGCGTAGCTACTGCGCTGCAAAATCGTGGTAAGTCGCTGGACCTGATCGCAGGTTTCCCGGAACTGGATACCAAGCGCCGCGAACTACTGCAAGAGACAGAACAGCTGAAAAACCGCCGGAATACCGTATCCGGAGAAGTGGCTCAGCGCAAAAAGAACAAAGAGGATGCCGAAGAACTGATTCTGGAGATGCGTCAGGTCTCTGATCGGATCAAAGCACTGGATGAGGAGATTCGTAATCTCGAGACAGAGATCGATGCAATGACTCTCTCTATTCCCAACCTGCCGCATAGCAGTGTACCTGTAGGTGCGTCGGAAGACGATAATGTAGAGATCCGACGTGATGGTGAACCCCGTCAATTTGATTTCACACCAAAAGCACATTGGGATGTAGCTCAGGATCTGGGTATTCTGGATTTTGAAGCCGGAGCCAAAGTAACAGGTTCCCGTTTTACTTTTTATAAAGGCATGGGTGCACGCCTGGAGCGCGCGCTGATCAACTTTATGATGGATCTGCACAGTGAAGAGCATGGGTATGAAGAGATTCTTCCTCCATACATTGTTAATCGCGATAGTCTCGTAGGTACAGGACAGCTGCCGAAGTTCGAGGAGGATCTGTTCAAACTGACGGATTCCGATTATTATCTGATCCCAACAGCTGAAGTACCGGTAACCAACTATCATCGTGAAGAGATTCTGTCCAAAGAAGATCTGCCCAAGCATTATGTTGCGTACAGCTCTTGTTTCCGTTCTGAAGCCGGTGCCGCCGGACGTGATACGCGCGGTCTGATTCGTCAGCATCAATTTAACAAGGTCGAACTGATCAAGCTGGTTGAACCGGAGACTTCTTATGAAGAGTTGGAGAAAATGACAGCCAATGCCGAGCGTGTGCTTCAGCTGCTGGGTCTGCCTTATCGTGTACTGGCACTCTGTACGGCTGATATGGGCTTCAGTGCGGCCAAAACGTACGATTTGGAAGTATGGCTACCGGAAAGCAATATGTACCGTGAGATCTCTTCCTGCTCGAATGTAGAGGACTTCCAGGCGCGTCGTGCAAGCATCCGCTACCGCAAAGACAGCAAAGGCAAACCAGAATTCGTGCATACGCTGAACGGTTCGGGACTGGCTGTAGGACGTACCGTAGCAGCGATTCTGGAGAACTACCAGCAGGAAGACGGAAGTGTAATCGTACCTGAAGTACTGCGTCCTTATATGCGCGGTGTAGAAGTGATTGGTAATAAAACAAAATAAAAGTTGTCATGTACAAAGATGTATGTTATGATACTTGTGTTGTGCAATATTAGGATTTAATGGAGAGGTACCGAAGCGGTCATAACGGGGCGGTCTTGAAAACCGTTAGGGTGCAAGCCCACGTGGGTTCGAATCCCACCCTCTCCGCCATACATCTACAATAACCAAGTCGTTCCTAACAGGAGCGGCTTTTTTTGTGTTTTGTGGCAGATAGCTTGATTTATATAGGATGATCATCCATTTTATGCCATAATATAAAGGTGAACGTTTTGCATTTTCGGACAGCTGGAAAAAAGTTGCCACCATATAGCATGAAAGTACGTACATAGAAAAAGGAGGAAAGCCATGGCTGTAAAACAACCTCCGGTATCCGAGTTCACACCGGTAGAACACGGAAGACGTTCACTCAAAAGTACGCTGATTCGCTCGCTGCTGATTATTCTGGGGGCTGCCACAGTAGCCGCTGCACTGGAGCTGTTCCTGGTACCTAACAACATTACAGACGGCGGAATTACAGGGATATCGATCATCATGTCCTATTTGACGGGATGGAAGCTGGGAGTATTTCTGTTTCTGCTCAATATTCCATTTCTGATTCTTGGTTACAAGCAAATTGGCAAGACGTTTGCATTGTCTACATTGCTGGGAATTACCGTCATGTCGACCGGCACGCTGCTGCTACATCCGGTCGAAGCCTTTGTCAAAGAAACGGTACTGGCCTTTGTATTTGGAGGCATGTTTCTCGGATTGGGTACGGGGCTTGTATTGCGCTCCGGCGGCTCCCTGGACGGAACAGAGATTATTGCTATCTTGTTATCCCGGCGAACGGTTTTCTCTGTAGGAGAAATTGTAATGATCCTGAACGTATTTATTCTGTGCGGAGCAGGATTCGTATTTGGCTGGGACAGAGCGATGTATTCCATTATCGCCTACTATATCGCGACCAAGGTCATTGATATTACGATCGATGGTCTGGATCAATCCAAGTCGGTATGGATTATCAGCGAACGTACACATGATATAGGCGATGCGATTATTAGTCGGTTGGGTAGAACGGTTACTTATTTATCCGGAGAAGGCGGCTTTTCGGGAGAAGAGAAGAAGGTTATCTTCTGTGTCATTACCCGACTGGAGGAAGCCAAGCTCAAGGAAATCGTCAATCATTTTGACGGAAATGCGTTTATGGCAGTAGGTAATATTCATGATGTCAAAGGTGGACGTTTTAAGAAAAGGGATATTCACTAGAGATTCCTGCATCGTCTTTTGCATGAAACAAAATCTGGAATCGGTCGGTAAAAAGCCGAATTTCAGGTGAAATTTGATCATTTTGCAATTATTTGCAACCAATTTTAGGTTTGTCATTTAAAATACTGTCAAAATGGTTTATCATGGATGCGGAGTCCGTAAAACGTTTGCTTGCGAGACATGGAGCAATACTTCATTGATGGACACAAACGAAAGGGGTAACAACATGAACAAAAGATTGACTGGAAGCCTTTTGGCGATCCTGCTGGTATTCACACTGGCACTGGTAGGCTGTACGAAAAAAGAAGAACCGAAAACAGCCGTAAAAGCAGCTGTAACCAATGCTGCACAAATGACATCGTATGCAATGACAACCCAGTTTAAAATTACGAATCTGGCATTCACATCTGCTGACGGCGCAGCATCAACAGATCCAACCAATGCGCAGATTGCCAATACACTGAAAAATGCACAGATCTCCATGACCGGTGCATATCAGAGTAACCCAATGCAAACGGAAATGACAATGAACGTTAATCTGAGTGATGGCGCAATCAATATCAAAGTTCCAATGGTGATGACGCAGGACACGCTGTATGTCAAAATCCCGCAAATCCCTATGCTGCCATTGCCAGAGACGATAGTCGGCAAATTCCTCAAGCTGGACATGAAAGAACTGGCTGAGATGGAAGGACAGGAGTACAAACCGCTAAGCGTACAAACCAGTCAAAAACTGTCCCAGGAGCTGTCCAGTGCAGTACTGGATAAATACGACCAAGCGAAATACTTCAAAGATGTAGATAAAAAAGATGCAGCTCTGCCTGAAGGCGTAGATGCCAAGCAAGTTGTTCAGTTCGCAGTAACCAACGAAAATGCCAAAGAAGCAGTAACGATCTTTGTAAAACAGGCACTGCCAGCTGTACTGGATGTACTGTCCAAAGAAGAATACCGTTCTGCACTGAACATTACACAATCCGATATCGATGAAGTGAAAAAGTCGCTTCAATCGGAAGATTCCCAGAATGAATTTACCAAATCCGTAAATGAGCTGGATAAATACATGACACTGAACCAGTTCCATGTAAATACAGCAATCAACGATGATAACTTCCCGGTATATCAACAAATGGTAATGGATGCTGTATTCGCTAATCCGGATACCAAAGAAAATGTTAAAGTAGCACTGGAAGGAAGTAGCCAGTATTCCAAAATCAACGAAAAACAAGCATTTACTCTGGGCATCCCAACAGGTGCTGATGTAGTAACCATGGACCAGCTGCAAAAAGAAATGGGTTACTAAGATCCACAGAATAAATAGAGCAGCCTGTAGGAGAAAGATATGTATCTTCAACAGTCTCAAAAAAACCTCCCTGTTCATGGCGAACAGGGAGGTTTTTGCTTTGTCTTTTGAGGAAAAATGTATAATGTGCTTTAATCCCGGTGCTGCGGTATGCCTAATTCATGGATATAGCATACCAGCCGGATTCAAGCTAAATAGCAAGTTTAGTTGGACTTTGGATCGGAAAGCGACACAGGTGCTTCGTAGGAGATAGAAGAAGACTTTTCCTCCAGATCACTGGCAAGAATAGCATAGATCTGATGATCTTCCCACTGGCCGTTAATTTTAACCAGTTGGCGGGCGATTCCTTCTGCCTGGAAGCCGCATTTCTCCACTACACGGCGTGAAGCGATATTGTGCGGAATAATGCCAGCCTGGATACGATGCAGACCAAGAGAGCGAAAAGCATACTCCAGTACCAGCTCGACAGCTACAGTCATATATCCCTTGCCCTGCTGAAGGTGACTCATCGAATATCCAATCTCGGCAAACTGGCCTACACCGCGAACGATATGACTTAGCGAAAGAGTACCGATCAGCTCCTGATTCTCAGTGATGAATATGCCAAACAGATATGCGCGATCTTCAGCTGCCTCCTGACGACGTCGATAAATCAGATCCAGCTGACTGGCTAAGGTGAAAAAGTCCTTTGGGTACTGCGGTTCATACTGCTGGTTCGCCTCACGACTTTGCAGACGAAGCTCCAGTAGGGATTTGGCATCATCCGGCTGAAGCTGACGGATATGAATTCCTTTACGAGCATTATACAGTTCAATCGACATAGCTAGAACCTCCTTTACTCTGGCTGCAGTGGCTTCGGCTTTTTGAGACGCAAGCGCAGTTCACGGAAAAAGCGGGTTAACAACCAGGCACATTCTTCCTGCAGAACACCGTCCAGCACTTGGGTACGGTGATTGAATCGCGGCTCCTGAAGCAGATTCATGAGAGTACCTGCACAACCGGCTTTGGGATCGATGGTTCCATAGACTACATTAGGGATACGGCTCTGCACAATAGCACCTGCGCACATCGGACAAGGCTCCAGCGTTACATACAATGTACAATCCAATAGCCGCCAGGAACCAAGCGATTCACTTGCTTCCCGAATGGCCAGAATCTCGGCATGAGCGGTTGCATCATGGGTCGTTTCACGCAGATTATAACCGCGTCCGACAATCTCATTATTTTTGACAATAACCGCACCGATGGGAACTTCCCCGAGCTGTTCTGCCTTCTCTGCTTCTCGAATGGCTTCCCTCATCCAGTGCGTATGTTGTTCCATTAAAATTGAAAACACTTCCTTTTTGGTATAGCGATTTATCGTACTTGTACATCGAACAAATATTCGTTGTTAACAGCTTGTGGATAAAATTGTGGATAACTATATTTTGCTGTGGAAAACCTTGCTGTGTAAGCGTTCTGTGGATAAATATACGCAATTAAATCGTCAAAAAAGTCGAAATATCGCTATTTTTGCCCTTCTATAATTGTAGGCAATCCTTTGTTTCTTTTCAATCGTAATAAGCAAAGAGTCAGTCGGAAAATCAAAAAAACAGGCAGACACAGAATGCTCTGTATCTGCCTGTTTTCAAAAGCAGGTTATTGCCTAATTTATGCTTGGTTACTTATTACTGGCTAGAGATTGTAGCGTAGGGTTAACATCATTGTCTACATATTTGCGGACAATTGCGACTTCAACACGACGATTCTTGGCACGGCCTACATTATTATCATTGCTCGCAATCGGACGGTATTGACCATAACCGATCGCACTGAATTTACGTGGATCCAGATTGTTATTGAGTAGTAGAATCTGCATGAAATTAAGTGCCCGGTCCGAACTCAGATTCCAGTTGGAAGTATAACGAGAATTGGAGATCGGTACATTATCCGTATGACCGGAGACAATGACATCATAATTCGGAATCTCCTGCAGAATTGTGGAGAGTGACTTGGCAAGTTTGCGGGAATCGGTTTTGACGGTAGCCTGTCCAGAAGCGAACAGGGTATTATCGCTAATCGTAATGCTCAATTCGGACTGATTCAATTTGGTAGTCAATTGAGATTTCAGACCATTTTCCTTGATATACTTATCCAATTTGCGCTTCAGGTTCTCCAGATCCTGTTGTTCCTGCTTTTTGAGCTGTTCACGCAGTTTTTGCTTGGAAGAAGCGGAAGTATCCTGCGAGGGAGCAGCTGCAGCAGATGCTGTAGAATCCTGCGGATCTTTGTTTGGTACTTTACCGGCAGTCGGAGCCATCGCATTCTCATTCAGTACACCTGAACCACCAGAAAATGCAGCACTAAGGGCCTGGGCCATCTGCTCGAATTTGGCAGCATCCATGGAACTCATGGAAAACAGCGTAATGAAAAGGGCCAGCAGCAGAGTCATTAAGTCAGAATAGGGAAGCAGCCAGCTCTCGTCGGCATGTTCCTCATGGGGTTCATGTCGTTTACCCTTCTTGCTCACTGGTTCCACCTCCTCCATCCGCGTCCATAGCAGCAACTTCCGTAGGAGTCAGGAATACAGACAGCTTCTGGCTAATGGCCATAGTTGATACGCCTGATTGAATAGACAGAAGTCCTTCGACCATCATCAGCTTCACTTCGACTTCTATTTTCGATAGGCGCTTCAATTTATTGGCCATTGGATGCCACAGTACATAACCACTGAAGATACCGAGAACGGTTGCGATAAACGCACCGGCGATCGCGTGTGACAGTTTACCCATATCACTCAAGTCAGCCAGTGCAGCAATCAGACCTACAACGGCACCGAGTACGCCGAGTGTAGGAGCGTACATACCAGCCTGGGTGAAAATCAAAGCTCCGGAGCGGTGACGCTCTTCGGTTGCATTAATATCTTCCATCAGAACGTCCTGAACAAACTCTTGATCATTACCATCAATGATCATACGCATACCGTTGCGAAGGAATGTATTATCAATCTCTTCGACTTTGGATTCGAGCGCCAGCAATCCTTCGCGGCGGGTAATGGAAGCCCAATCCATGAACATTTTTACCAGTTCAGTTTTGCTCATAAGCGGTTTTTCTTTGAAAATAATACCGAAAAGCTTGGGAATACGTTTTACTTCGACCATTGGGAAGGCCATAAAGATGGTTCCTGCAGTACCTACGAAAATAATAACGTAAGCTGCCGGGTTATTAACCAGACTGACCAATGGAGCACCTTTGAGGATCATCCCGACAACTAGGGATAGAAACCCGAGTGCCAGGCCAATAATTGTTGAAATTTGCATAATACACCTCGTCCATGAGTATAGTTTATTTCTTGCATCATTCTCTTCCATGGAATGATGGCGTTACTTAAAAAGCTGATACTTTTTTATCGACAGAATATGATACTTTGTTAAGAGTTTTTTGAGTTATAATGGAAAGAAGTTGGCAATTGTGACAATATGAGCAGTTGAAAGGAGGAAAGGTATGGGAGTTAAACATGGTCGCGAATACGAGGAAATTCTGACAGATCTGACTGCAGCACTGGATATGATACCGGACAGCTATATGTTTTTTCATATGGAATCCGAAGAATGGAAAGCGCTTCAAGATAGTGAGAAGCGCGAAGTACAGGAAGCGCTGGCAGAAGATCTCTTCTATGCATTGGGTTCGGAGCCTGTTATTCATGTAGGCAGTGGGATTGTTATTCATGATCCGGATACGCACCGGATCAATATTCTGATTGGTGAAGAAGAGATGACTTTTGTATCACTGATCTAATACCGATCATTAATGTGCGTTTATATATACGCTGTTGGATCATATAATCAAGGGTCGCGGCATATTGGCGGCCCGCGCAAAAAAGCACAGCTCGCAGCATATAGACTGCGAACTGTGCTTTTTACTATGGGCAAATTTTATTGCCGGAAATAGGTTCAGGAAGTCTGCTTGTTATACACCATACAATAAAAAGGCTTCATGTCATCGGGTGTACGCCGTGTATACGTATCGGTAATATGAAAGCCTGCTTTTTGGTAGGTACGAATGGCACGTTGATTCCAGGTGAGTACCTCCAGATCAATCTCTGCCTCCGGATTTCGCTGAATAGCTGTCCTCACAACTGCAAGCGTAAACTCTGTACCATATCCATTACCGCATAGATCAGGCCGCATGCCTATACCCAGTCGAATAGTCTGTTGTAAAGGGAAAAGCTGAGCAAATCCGGCTAATTCCTCTTTGGCATCCAATACAGCCAGATACTGCTGCTGTCTCAGTTCGGGATCTCCAAATTCGATCTCCAGCTCCTGCATCTGATCCCAGGACATCCATCCGTAAATATCATAAGGGGGTTCATACACCCATTCGCATATTTCGGCAGCTTGCTGCTCATTGAGGGGAGCAGTATGAAAATGAGGGGTAGAAAGGTGACTCATAGCAGCATCTCCTCCTTGTATATAAATGGTATCTCGCTTGCTTAGACCGTATCCTTTGTATTTACTACAAATTATAAAAGTGGTCCGGTTGACATTCAAGCTTTTCGGCAGAGAATCATTAACATTGAAATACTATTCATAATCCAAAATAAACAGGAACCGGCAGATGGTCATTTTATTAGGGCAACCAACACATTTGTATAAAGAAATTAAATATTAATTTTTACTGGAAAAAGTGTTTACCATAATTACGATCAGGGTACTATATAGTAGACATAACTACCTGAACAGTAGGCTTATAAATGATAGTAATTATTTCCTCAAAATATGTAACCTATTCCCAGGTTGTTACGTCTTATAAATAAGCAATAAAAAAACCGCAAAAGATTCTGGCGGGAATCTCTCACGGTTGGTAAATGAAATCTATATAAAGATAGAATAGCTGTTAATTACTCGGCTGCATAGCTGCTGTAAGAGAAGTTGCTCATTACACGCTTAGCGCCCACATAGCGGTTTTGGTAGTAGTCCATATCAAGATTATCAATTCGTACGCCTTTGGATGTAGAAGCGTGTGCGAATTGAGTGCTGCTTACCATAACGCCCACATGAGAAACGCCTGCCCCTGTAGTGTTAAAGAATACCAGATCCCCAGCTTGCAGATCATTTTTGGATACAGCGTCGCCGACTTGGTATTGAGAAGTCGATTGACGAGGCAGATCGATGTTCATTTGACCGAATACATATTGAGTAAATCCGGAGCAGTCGAAACCGCTGAAGGATGTTCCACCAATACGATATGGTGTACCCATGGCTGGTTCGATGATCTGGTCCATTTTGGAATTTGCGCTTGCACTGCTAGTCCCCATAACAGTAAACGCAATTGCGAATCCCATTACTGCGGCGGTTAGTTTCTTTTTCATATTCAAAATCATTTGTCCCCTTCCAATGCCTGCGAGGTTAGCTTAAGGATTCGGTAGAAGGTTTCCCCTATGATCCCTCCGAAACAAGATCAATTCACCCAAAACGGTTCCCCCGCTTCCCGGTGCCACGGAATTTGGCTTCACACTTATTGATTGCACCGTAGTCCATATTCGATTCACGACAAATTTCATCTTTTCTGACAAAAGTTACAAGCTTTATTGTTAAAGTTTACAAAGTTGTTACTAATAACTCGCTGGATTTATTTTAACAGAGGTTTTTTACTTTGGCAAACGTTTATTCATCCTTTTTTAAGGATAACTTGGTAAATGAATGCGTTAGCAAGCGAGAAAGCCCGTCACTATCAGCTTTGTAATTATTAAAAAAATTTAATCTTTGTCTGTCATTTGATGACTGTTCGTACTTATTTGGGCTTATGCTTGCCTGTTCTTTAATCTTTTTCGGTTATAAATTTGTAAACTTTATACATTTGAGACAATTAAATCTCTTTTTTTCTGAAAAAGTGACAGGAATCGACTTTCGTTGGCTTTTAAACTAATATTCGTTACAATAATGATGATGTTATTATGTACAGTAATAAATGAAAACAGCCGGACAAACTCACTTTACCATTATAAACAGTTATGACTCATATATCCAATACAGAGAGGAAGTTAGTAGACTCATGGAACAAAACCAACCGGGTAAAAAAGCAGTATCGCTTAATATTATCAGCAGCAGCACCAAAAGCAGCAAACATAAAGGATTTGGCGCAGGTGCCATTAATCTGAATAATGTTTCTCCTATAATAGTAGATCGTGGCGAAGCGCGTATTGATATTGGCGCTATGCATGCGAAGAGCAAGGTAGAGCGCGGTATCAAGTTTACACCAAACCGTGAAGAGGTGGAAGGCGGCCGTCAGGTCTGGGTGGTCTGGGTAGCCGTAGACAAACTTGCAGAAGGTGCTAATTACGCGGGAGCGACTGCCTGTGAGATGTGGATTAATGAAGAAGAGAAAAAAGGCTGGAAAATTCTCGCCGAGCATGTGAACAAGCTGGACTATGCCATTAAACGCCGTGTCATGCTGGAAGGAATGGATGAAGAAGCAAAAGCAGCTCTCCGTCAGCTGCTGGTCAGCCATAATGAAGAGTGGTGGAACAATTCTTCCGATGAGTTGAAGAAAGCTTTGGAGCCTCAATCATAATAATGAAAAAATAGGTAAAAAAGTTTAATCTTTTTACTGCGATTGTGCGTAACAATAATATAAGGCAAAAGCTGGAAATCTTGGATGGTTTCCGGCTTTTTCTTTGAGCAGGGAAGCTATCGAAGAATATCGATGACGCTGGAACGGGGCAGAATAATTTATTGTGAATACCTCATTGATAATTGGAAAAAAAGGGTATAATTGATTAAACACCTTTCTATTTCTACAAAAATGGAAAATACCTTTCTCCAAACCATGATAGGTTGTTATAATTGCTGTACAGTCATCTTCGTAGGAAAAGCTACCCCTTGCTTGACTAAAATATTCTACAGATGGAGGGAGCAATATATGCAGAAAAAGAAGGCTGTTCACACAGGTATACCAGGTCTGGATGATATTCTATATGGTGGAGTTCCGCCTGGAGCTGTAGTTATTCTGGAAGGTGAACCGGGAACCGGCAAAACAACATTCGGTATGCAATTTCTGGTAGAGGGCGCGATTAAGCATGATGAACCAGGAATTTATATTACATTCGAGGAACTTCCGGAGCAGATCTATGATGATATGACCAGCTTTGGCTGGGATCTGCGGGACCTGGAAAGGCAAAACAAGCTGCGCGTCATTTGTATGGAACCGGATATTTTGCTGGAACAAATGCTCCAGCCTCATGGCCTGTTCGAGCAGATTGTCCGGGAGATCGGCTGTAAGCGGGTAGTTATCGACAGCATCAGTCTTTTTAGAATGGTGGGAGATGAAGAACACGTACGGACGAATGTGTATTCCATCCGTAACATTATGCGCAAGCATTCGCTTACGTCCTTTTTTATTCGGGAATATTCTGAGTTTGAAGGTATGAGCATGCCTTTTGAGAATTATATCTGTGATGGTATTGTACGCCTGTCCCTGAAACCGCTGATGGATAAATACCGCAAGCGGACGATTGAAGTGCTGAAAATGCGCGGCACTCGTATTCTGGAAGGTGAACATACCTACAAATTTATCCATAATGGTGTATATATTGTGCCTTCTCTGTCCATGGCGGAAGACAAGATGCTGATTCGGGAAGCCGAAGTGCTGTCCACCGGTATCGATTCGCTGGATGATTTGTTGGCAGGTGGTATTCCACGAGGCAGCGTATTTATGATTGATACGAACAGCAAAGCCAATTACCGGTATCTGCTGTCTTCGATTTATTCCCAGCGTATCAAAGATGACGATTGTACGGTGACGATGATGTCCGGTAATACCTCGCTGGATACCTTTGCAGATACAATCGAGCTATTCGGTGTATCACTGCGAGAAGCAGCACGCAAAGGAAAAGCTTTCTTTATTGAACATTATCGCAGAGCAGTGGAAGCGGATCTGGAGAAAGCTATTGTTCGTGTGGATAAAGTAACCAATGAAGAATATGCACAGGTGCTTAACGAGCGGCTGAATCCAATTTTTGAATGTGAAGATTTGTGTGACAAGCGCTGGTTTGTATATTATGATCTGAATACGATTATTTCCGAGCGAGGAAAAGATTTCCTGCTTCGTTATTTTGCGGAAGAGATGTCGATGTGGCGCTCACTGGGTATTACCATTGTAGTACACTGCAACTTTGCCGAGATTGGTACGGAAACGGCTTCGTTCCTTGAGCGCACATGTAATGGTGTGATTCGCACCTGGGTAGATGGTAATTACCAATATCTGCAGGTAACCAAATCTCCGAGTGGACGTGTATCTGCTCCACACATTATCGCAAATGTAGCCGAGAAACCTTTCGTACAACTGATATAAGGAGGGATTGGGACCTTATGGTGGCAGAAAGTGATGTGATTACATTACAGATGGAATGCACGTTGTTTTTTGAAAATAACCCGTATGCGATCGAGACCAGCAGCGGCTTATCCAAGCGGCTTGGCCGCAGCCAGCAGGTAACGGAACAAGCATTGAACCGTCTGGCGGAGATGTCTATTCTGGAAAAGAATGGACAGGGGATGCGTGCGATCTATCGGTATAAAGCTCCTTATATACAGACAGAAGTGGATCTGAATGCTTATGATTGATACTCACATGATGAATGACACCAGAGAGATTTGCCAGGAACTTCAGGATACGTATGCCCAGCTGACCAATCTGCTGGTCTTTGTGACCAACCATGAGGGTCAGCTGATAACGGCTCCTTCTAATATTGACGATGGCTCCGTATTTGACAAATATGGCAGTGAACTGCAAAACATGTTCAAAACAGAGATCGATAAGCTGCAAGGCATCCGTCATACTATTTTGTCCGACCAATGGGTACCGGGTGTGAAATGGCTCATTGCTCCTGTATCAGTTGATCAATCCGATACAGGCATGTATGTATGGGGCGGTATACTCATTCAGCAGGGGACGCTGCAGTCGATTATTACGCATCCCAATTATTTGCAACCGGAAAGCGGTGCACCTGCTGACTTTATTGAGTTAATGCGTAGCTGGATTCAGAATACTGGCGAAATTTCTCCGGATCAGGAGATTTTTAAGCGTGAGAAGATTACCAAATTTGCCAAAGCGCTATCGCTTATTTTGAAATCCAGTTTTAAGGAAAATCGATTGACTCAGCGTCTGAATGCACTCAATGAAACATTGATTACCGATCAGAATATCGGGAATCCGATTGAAGAGATTACCAGAGCAGTGCTGGCAAGCAGCGATCTGGCCGATGTGTTCGGATTTGCGCTCAAGACCGCTCCGGGCAAATATACGATTATGAATAGTATGGGGATGAATTCGGGTACACTGGGCGGGTCAATATTTCATGAAGGTGAAGGCTTCCTCGGACAGGCGGTACTCAGTCCGCAGCCGAGCCGCTGGAGAGATATATCACGGGATCCCAGGAATCACTTTTTCCAGCAAAAAGGGTTGGATTCGGTCTATGAAGTACAATGTTTCCCGATTCGTTATGAGAATGAAGTCTACGGACTGTTATTTGGTCTGAGTTTCAAAGAACGCTCTACCCCAAGTATCAATCCGCAGTTTGAAGAGACAATGATCTCTCTGATGGGCTGGTATATCGGCAATCATATTACGTACGAGAAAATGGAAAAGCAGCTGCAGCGCTTTAAGCCGCTGATTGAGCTGTCACGCATGATTATATCGGTGCAGGATATCCAGCGTGTCATGTTCATGCTGGTGGACATGAGCCTGAACCTGGTGTGGAATCCGTCCGCATCCATTGTAGTACACCGTTCTTCAGAAGATGGAAAAATACAGATGGTCGCGCGCGGAATGCAGAGTCCCAAAGGCGAAACGTATGCCAAGGACATAGCTCGTCGCTACCTCGATAATAGCGATAAACCTGGTGCGAGTTCCTTCATTAATTCGAGTACGCCGTTCTCGCTGATGCTGGAGTATCCAATCGTCTACGCTGATCGGACAAGAGCAGTTCTGTGCGTTGCGGTCAGCAATGAGCAGGAAGGTGAAGAATGCCGCGAGATTCTGTCGGCGCTGGCGATGATGGGCAGTGTTGTGATGAAATCTGTACATGATCGACAGCAGTATTTGTCGAACAGCAACCGATTTGCCCATATTTTGCATGAAGCTATTCGGGAATGGAATGTCGCTCATTATCAGCTGACAGCCGATGCCCAGAAAATTGTACAGGAATTTGCTATGTGGGGCGGCATTATCAAGGAAGAAGCGGAAGTTATTGGCCGTGCCTGCCTGATGTCTTGCACCGATCCTTCAATGCTGCGCAGCTTCCCGCATTTATTCCAGCAGGAAGCAGAAATGATCGAAGACTACAAGCATATTCAGGACGACCAGAGTATACTTGGCACCGGTTCCTATTCCAAAGGTGGACAAATTATGGCACTGGCTTTTGCTATTGCAACAGCAGGGGATCATGATATGCGTGTGGTAAATGATCTGCAGATTAATGGTGTAGATCAGGGACTGGTCAGTCAATTCCGTCTGTTTGTACTGAGCAGACACACGCTTCAGACCGAAATCAATCTGGTGGAAGAGAAAGCACCGGCAACCAAAACTCTTACCGCCGAAGGAGCAGAGGGCCGCGGACTGGATGCGATTGTGAAGCAGTTTGGACTGTCTCCGCGGGAGAAGGAAGTTCTGGAGCTGGTTGTCAAAGCGTCCAGTAACAAAGAGATTGCAGCCACCCTGTTTATTAGTGAGCATACGGTAAAGAACCATTTGACCAATATATTTAATAAAATGGGTGTAACCGATCGTGCGCAGGCGATTGCTGCAGTATTTAATAAAAGTATAGGGTAGATAACTCAACACTCTACCTTATTGAGCTATAGTTGTACGGACAAGTACAAATGTATAAACGAAAGACCATCTTGCAAATAAGGTGGTCTTTTTTTGTGCTCTATTTTTGTCGTAAATAATCTAATAAAGTAGAATCATACATAATTACCTTATATTAGGAGAAAAGACCTATAATCCGTACTGAAAATAAAGGCGAAAGTAACGTTATACGTCATGTAAATATACTTTCATTTTATTCGCATGGCACCTAAGACATCATGCAAAAGGGGAGAAAGAGATGAGGAAAAAAGGGTATACGCTGTTTACCATGTTATTGGTGGTGGCTCTGGTATTCTCCAGCTGGCCAGGTCATGTCCAGGCAGCAGATGGAACACTAGGTATATCTTCAACGAATGGACAGAATGTGGCAGGGCAGAAAACTAATTTAACAATTACGTATGCGCCCGGTATTCAATTGAATCTGGCAGGAAGTACTGTATTTACACTGCCTGCAGGACTGACAGCTACTGTAGCAGATAAGTTTAACGGAACGAGTCTTCCGGCGAACGCAATCAGTAGTGACGGAAGAACAATAACATTAAACGCATCCTTAGTGGGACTCAACTTGTTAGCTTCCAATACGCTAGTTTTAAATAACAAGACACTGCCTGCAGCAGGCAATTACTCTTTTGGAGCTTCTGTTAAAAATCTGCTGAATGTTACGATCGGGGAAGCGACTCAACAGGGAACCTTCACTGTGATCGGTGCAGTACCTCCACCGACCGCAGCACAGATCAGTGTAAGTAATGCAATCAGTGGCAATTCGACGATTAATATTACCGGTCAGAATCCGGGAGATACCATTACCATTTATAACGATAAAAATGAAGTTCTTGGTACGGGTACAGTCAATGCTTCTGGACAGGCAACTGTCTCGGCAGCACTTGTACCAGCAGGCGGCACCATTCAGGTAAGCGCGCTGCGAGGTACAGCTGAGAGTGCCAAGACCTCCTTTATCTATACGGCGGCTGTACTGAGCCCTATTCCGGCAGCCAATATCAGTGTAAGCAATTCATATGGTAATCAGGACACAGTAGCTGTAACTGGGCTGACTGCAGGCGATCTGGTGACTGTCTACTCCAATGGGAGCGCGATTGGTACAGGCACAGCAGACAGTAATGGTTCGGTTACAGTAGCCGTAACACTGACACCGGAAGGTGGCAACCTTAATATGACCCGTAAGCGCAGCGGTGTAGAAAGCGCAGCAACTCCAGTCAGTTATCCGGCTCAAATTATTCCGCCGGTAGCTTCTGGTAATGTAACGGTTACCAATTCGTATGGCGGAACTTCCCAGGTGACTGTAAAAAATCTGTCGATTGGAGATATCGTCACTGTATCTGCCAATGGTACTGTTCTAGCAACTGCACCGGCAGTTACCAATACATTGACACTGCCTGTTCTGCTGGAACCAGTTGGTGGCAGTCTAAATATCAGTGTAAAGCAGGGAATTCTGCAAAGCGCGACAACGACGGTTAACTATCCATCTATTGTAGTGCCAGCGATTCTCTCCAGTAATATCCAAGTAAAAAATCTGTCCGGAAATGCAGATGTCGTTGCTGCTGTCAATCTGACAGCAGGAGATACAGTGACTGTATACGACGGCACAGGTGTACTGGGCATAGGTACAGTAGATGCACAAGGGAAAGTATCTATTCCTGTACAACTGCTTCCTGTAGGCGGTTCAGTCAACGTAAGTGTGAATCATGCAGGCGTGGAGAGCTTGGCAACACCAGTTGTATATGTAGCAGAGATTGTTCCTGCTATTTTGAGCAATCAGATTTCCCTGTCTCCTATTTTGAATGGAACAACGAATGTAAGCATTAATGGTTTGAATAATGGCGATGTAGTCAAAGTATATGGCAATGGTACAGTACTTGGGACAGCCACTGCGAATGCTTCCGGAACAGTTAGTATTCCGGTTAGTGTAAATGCACAGGGCGGAAGTCTAAGTGTGGAGCTGCTGCGTAATGGTCTGGCGAGTGCAGCTACTTCTATCACGTATGGAGCAGTTGTGGTACCACCTGTGTCAGCTGGCAATATTACAGTAAGCAATACTTCCGGCAATAACGATACAGTTACAGTTACCGGTCAGACACAAGGGAACCTGATCACAGTATATGGTAACGGCAAAGTACTGGGTACAGCGACTGTAGGCAGTAATGGTCAAGCTGTAATCAACGCAGCACTGGTACCTGTAGGTGGTGTGATCGGTGTCAGTGTAACTTCGCAGGGTGTAGAGAGTATCGTAACACCAGTCTTGTATCCGGCAGAAATGGTACCAGCACTTGCAGTAGCGAGTGTAAATATCGATAACAACACAGGCAGTCAGGATATTGTCCAAATCAGTAGTCTTAAACAGGGTGATGTAGTCAAAGTATATGGCAGCGCAGATTTGCTCGGCAGTGCCGAATTGCAAGCAGATGGGACACTGGAAGTACCCGTAACTTTACTTCCTATTGGTGGTAGCCTTAGCGTAGCTCTGGTACGAAATGGCGTAGAAAGTGTTCCAACACTGGTCAGCTACAGCACGGAGGTAGTCAATCCTCTTCTGCCAGCTGCAATCAAAGTGGAGAATCTGATCAATGCCACATCCAAAGTAACGGTAAATGGTCTGCAAAATGGCGATATCATTCACGTATATGCTCATGGTGAACTACTGGGCACAGGTACTGCAGACAGCAATGGAGTTGCTGCAGTGAATACGGATCTGGCTCCTAATGGCGGCGTAGTAGGCGTCAGTCTGGTTCGCAATACAGTAGAGAGCCCGACTGCACAAATCAATTACGGTTCCATTGTTGTACCCGCAGTTGATGCAAGTCAGGTTCAACCCCAGAATAACTATGGCAATCAGGATATAGTCACTGTAACAGATCTCAAAGAAGATCAGGCCATTACGGTTTATCAGGATAATGAAGTACTGGGTACGGGTAAAGCCGATGCCAGTGGCAAGGTGGTCATTGGATTGACCCTGATCCCGGCAGGCGGAGCTGTACAGGTGAGTACAACTTATCTGGGAATCGAAAGTAATCCGGTATCTGTAGCGTATGGAGCCGAAATCGTACCTCCGATTCCAGCGTCAGATATTACGATTTTGAATAATGAAGGAAATATGGATAACGTCAATATCCGGAACCTGGTAGCAGGTGACCTGGTTACCATTTATCAAAGCAATAATGTGATCAGCACCAAAAAAGCAGATACCAACGGCGATATTACAGCTGGGCTGACACTGCAGCCGTATGGCGGTACACTTTCTTTTACAAGAGAGCATAGTGGTCTGGCCAGCGTCTCTACAGATGTAATATATGCAGCTGAGCCGGGTCCAGTATTGTCCGCATCCAGCATCAGTATTAACAATTTGACAGGTAACGAAGATACCATCCAGGTGACGGGATTGCAGCAAGGCGATATGATTCGGGTCTATGATGCGAATGGAACGCTGCTGGGCAGTGATATTGCTGGCTCATTTAGCTGGGTAATGCTGCAGGTTCAACTGCTGCCGGGAGGCGGAGAGGTATCGGTACAACTGACACGCAATCAGATGGATAGCAATATAGTTAAAGTAACGTATGTGGCTGAAGAAGTCCCACCAGCCAACGCACCAGTAGCCGATATCGTTGTAGATTCCCAACAGAGAGATCAGGCAGTTATTACCGTAACAGGTATGAATGCAGGTGATATTGCCAAGGTCTATGATGACGACGATCAATTGCTTGGTTCTGCTCCGGCAGATGGAAGCGGTAAAGCAGCAGTAAGCTTCAAATTCTTGAAAGCGCAGGGACGACTCTTTGCCAAAGTGGCTTCTGGAGGAGTAGAAACAACAGTGCGCAGCTTCGATTATCAGGGAATCGTATTCCCAACAACAGATCCAACAGCAGAACTGACCACTATAGACGGTAACCAAGGAACAGTTACCGCTACCAACATCGTTGCCGGCGATATTGTAAAAGTCTATGATATCGACAGTAATCTGCTGGGTACACAAACAGCCGATGGAAACGGTCAAGCAGTAGTGAATTTCATATTCCCAACTACAGACGGCGAATTGACCGTTACCGTAACTGGCAGTGAGCCAGAGACAGAAATTGCTACCCTGCCATATAGCGGAATAGTTCTCCCGGTAGCCCCAACGCCGACAGCTGATTTGTCTGATGTCGATGGCGACCAAGGAACTGTTACAGCTACAAATATTGCTTCTGGCGATACTGTAAAAGTTTACGATGCCGATGGTAATCTGCTGGGCACACAAGTAGCTGGCAGCAGCGGTGAAGTAGTAGTTAACTTTACTTTCCCAACAGCAAGTGGCGAATTGACCGTTACGGTTACCAGCAATGGAACTGAAAAAGAAATCACTACCCTGCCATATAGCGGAGTAGATCTTCCAGCAACCCCAACGCCGACAGCTACTTTGTCTGATATTGATGGTAACCAAGGAACCGTTACCGCTACAAATATTGCTTCTGGCGATACTGTAAAAGTTTACGATGCCGATGGTAATCTGCTGGGCACACAAGTAGCTGGCAGCAGCGGTGAAGTAGTAGTTAACTTTACTTTCCCAACAGCAAATGGCGAATTGACCGTTACGGTTACCAGCAATGGAACTGAAAAAGAAATCACTACCCTGCCATATAGCGGAGTAGATCTTCCAGCAACCCCAACGCCGACAGCTACTTTGTCTGATATCGACGGTAACCAAGGAACCGTTACAGCTACCAACATTGTTGCTGGCGATATTGTAAAAGTCTATGATATCGACAGTAACCTGCTGGGTACGCAAACAGCTGGCAGCAACGGTCAAGCAGTAGTGAATTTCATATTCCCAACCACAGATGGCGAATTGACCGTTACGGTTACCAGCAATGGAACTGAAAAAGAAATCACTACCCTGCCATATAGCGGAGTAGATCTTCCAGCAACCCCAACGCCGACAGCTGATTTGTCTGATATTGATGGTAACCAAGGAACCGTTACAGCTACAAATATTGCTTCTGGCGATACTGTAAAAGTTTACGATGCCGATGGTAATCTGCTGGGCACACAAGTAGCAGGCAGCAGCGGTGAAGTGGAAGTGAACTTTACTTTGCCAACAGCAAGC
>NZ_AOIG01000038.1:0-1560 GCF_000346635.1 Paenibacillus shenyangensis | reverse complement strand
TAATCTGCTGGGCACACAAGTAGCTGGCAGCAGCGGTGAAGTAGTAGTGAACTTTACTTTCCCAACAGCAAGTGGCGAATTGACCGTTACGGTTACCAGCAATGGAACTGAAAAAGAAATCACTACCCTGCCATATAGCGGAGTAGATCTTCCAGCAACCCCAACGCCGACAGCTACTTTGTCTGATATCGACGGTAACCAAGGAACCGTTACAGCTACCAACATTGTTGCTGGCGATATTGTAAAAGTCTATGATATCGACAGTAACCTGCTGGGTACGCAAACAGCTGGCAGCAACGGTCAAGCAGTAGTGAATTTCATATTCCCAACCACAGATGGCGAATTGACCGTTACGGTTACCAGCAATGGAACTGAAAAAGAAATCACTACCCTGCCATATAGCGGAGTAGATCTTCCAGCAACCCCAACGCCGACAGCTGATTTGTCTGATATTGATGGTAACCAAGGAACCGTTACAGCTACAAATATTGCTTCTGGCGATACTGTAAAAGTTTACGATGCCGATGGTAATCTGCTGGGCACACAAGTAGCAGGCAGCAGCGGTGAAGTGGAAGTGAACTTTACTTTGCCAACAGCAAGCGGCGAATTGACCGTTACGGTTACCAGCAATGGAACCGAAAAAGAAATCACTACCTTGCTATATAGCGGAGTAGATCTTCCAACGGCTCCAACGCCGACAGCTGAACTTACAAATGTAACAGGTGATCAAGGAACTGTAAGTGCAGATGGAGTACAAGCAGGCGATGTTGTTAATGTATACGACGAGAATGATGAACTGATGGGGACTGCTACAGCTACTGCAAATGGACAATTGAGTATTCCAGTTACTTTTACCAAGGCTCAGGGCACACTGGTTGTTCGTCTGGAGCGTAATGGTTCGGTGATTCTGGTAGATTCCATTGACTATGCAGATGTTGTTATCGATAACCCGGGTACACCTTCAACACCTGACGCAGTAATTAGTGATGTAAGTGGTGATCAGGGTACTGTAGTCGTAACAGGTGTTGGTTCAGGTGATACTGTTATTGTATACGGCACCGATAATCAGGTACTTGCAAGCGAAGTAGCAGATGGGAATGGTACAGCTACACTGACATTTACTTTCCCGGATGAACAAGGTGAATTGACAGTAGTTGTACTAATTAATGGAAACGAGACCGAAATCACAACGCTGCCATACAGCGGAGTAGATCTGCCAGCAACACCAGCTCCAGCAGCAGATTTGAGTGATGTAGCTGGTGATCAAGGAACAGTTACAGTGACCAATGTTGCCTCTGGCGACACGGTGAAAGTTTATGATACTGAAGGCAACCTGCTCGGTACAGAAGTAGCAGATGGAGATGGTCAAGCAGTAGTCAACTTTACTTTCCCAACAACAGAAGGTGAACTGACTGTCACAGTAACCAGCAATGGAACTGAAACTGAAATTGCAACACTTCCTTACGATGGAGTAGAAATTCCGGGAGGCACTGATCCAGGAACCGGAGGAGGAACAACTGACCCAGGAACTGGAGGGGGAACAACCGACCCAGGAACTGG
>NZ_AOIG01000037.1:0-38262 GCF_000346635.1 Paenibacillus shenyangensis | reverse complement strand
TTAGTTTTAAAACACGCCCTAGTCTGGGAGTTACTTTGGATCAATTTCCTTCTTCAGATCAAGACTCTATACTAAAATATGTTAGATTTATGGATCGCTATGAAAATAAAAGAAAAAATAAGATGATTGAAAGTTATGAGAAAAAATTATCATCAAATGAAATTTCTACAAATGAAATTGTTGATTTAATTGAATTGATGCCAGTAGCTGATCCTGAAAAAGCTACTATGCCATCTACCGCAAATGAGGTTATAGAAAATCAAAAAAATCTGCTTGATCATGAGAATTCAGTAGAACAGTCTGTTTATAAAGATTCCACAGCACAATTAATATCTCCATCAGCTTATTCTAATGGTTATAGTTCAATCAAAGCTCGCGATTATGCGTATAAGTGGTGGGATGGAAGAAACCCATCATATTCTTATTATGCAAAATCCAACAAGTGTTCTATTGGCTCTAAAGAATGTTGGAAAAAGTGGAATGATTGTACTAACTTTGTTTCTCAAGCGCTATTAGCCGGAGGTATGGAAGAGTGGACTGGTTTAGTAAATCGAAGTACATCATGGTATTATGCTGATAGTCTGATTAATGCACCTTCTCATAGCTGGGGTGGAGCAAATAGTTTTTATAAATTTTGGTCGATAAGATCAAAAACTGCTCCAACTGCTTCAAAAGCTGCTATGGGCGATCCTGTAAATGCCGATTTTGACGGTGATGGGGATATAAATCATACTGCTTTGATCACATTGCTTAAAGATGGTCATTTTTATGTAACACAACATACAGGAGATAAGAAAAATGCACCTCTTAGTAGTTGGTACTCTTCAGGATATAAAGTTTATATTTGGAAAATGGATCAAGCAATTCAAAGCCAAATACCGAGCTAAAAAGAAGGGGAAAAGCCTTAATAGGTTTTTCCCCTTCTTTTTTGACTTATTTACTTATTATAAAGTATGGATATATTCTTTATGCGTAAGATCATATTTAGAAATTATCACTTGTTGTCAAAAATGAAATTGAATTTCTTAATACAAACGAGAGAAGTGCCAGCATGATAATTATCTAAAGATTAAATCAGTTCCTGTCTTCTTTTCAAATATCCAAATAAGACAACCCCGGATATCGCACAAATTGCCGCACACAGCCCGATGAATCCATAGCCTGCCTGCAGTCCGCGCAGTAGTCCAATCGAGGTGTGGGCGCCGTAGGCATTTTTGACTCCATCAATAACCCAGCCGATCACATAATTCCCGATCACGCTGCCAACGCCCATCCAGGTTACGACAAACGTAATGGCTGTATCGCTGCCATTGGGATAACGGCGTGCGATAAATGCCATAACGGTCGGATAGATCATTGCAATACCGGCTCCCGACAGGGCAAACAGAAAAGCGACACGTTCCCCGCCGGCAATCGCGACAAATGTACATACCGCCGAGAAGGCAGAGAATACAATCAGGGACAGTACGAATCCGATACGGTCGGTCAGTGGACCCAGCAGCAGCCGTCCCAGAGAGAACATAAGGAAGAAACCGGACAACAGACCGGAAGCTTTTACCGTATCCCAGGCATATGCTTTTTCCAGAAAATTGACGAGCCAGCCACCGACTGCCAGCTCCGATACTACGCCAAAGGACAGGATCAGAACCATTAGCCACAGCGCAGGATCACGGGTCAGTGTTTTCATGGAAATGCGGTCTTCATGCGGTAAATCATCACCGGGAAAATGACTGCGCAGCGCAAACACGATCGGCAGCAGACACAGGGACAGCATCACTAGATACATGCCGCGCCAGTCCAGCTCATGACCGAATACCGAGAGGGACATAACGCCGGTTGCCAGCAGCGGAGCCACCGTAGAGCTGAGTCCGTAGAAGAAATGAGACAGATTCATCATGGTTCCGGTGTTTTTGACGAAGATTCGTGCGCCGAGAATTGCCAGTGCAATCTCCAGCATCCCGTTGCCAATATACATAAAGAAATAAGATGAAGCAAACAGCGGATAGGTATGGGACAGATAGATGAATACGCCGGACAAGACCATGGAGCCAAAGGCGATAATACTGACAGCCTTGATGCCCCATAGACGTACCAGGATAGCGGTAAATGAACAGGCAATCAGATAACCCAGCGCGTTGAGTGACAGCAGCGTACCCAGTTGCTGTTCATCCAGATTGAAATCGAACTGGATACGGGGAATCGCCGGACCTTTGATATTTTCCGAGATACCGAACACGATAAAGCCGATAAAAATAGTCGCCAGCTGCATCGCATAGATTCGGTTAAATTTGCGTTCAGGTGCATTCACAATAATAGTCCTCCAGAATGGGTAAAATAGGGCGATTAATTTCGCTCAATCAGCTGAATGTGGTAGGTCAGGCTTTCCAGTGTCATGGTGATCAGTCCGGTCAGATATTCATGCCGGGTATCCTGCTGGACCAGCAACTGCGGCAGATGTTCGGACGGAATCTGCTTCCGGCAGTCCTGTTCGATCTGCTCCAGCATAGAGGGTGCGATGGCGCTGCCGGTAATGACGAGGGCAGCCGGGTTGATAATCGTAATAATCGAGATGATGGTATGAACGACCAGTGCATGAACGCCTTCGGGTGTATGTAGCTTCCTTAGCTGTTCTTCCCGGCTGATGCCGAATGGCAGATAGGATACCTCGCCGCTGAAAAAGCTGTTACCGCTAAGCAAACGTCCACCAATAATAAAACCTGCCCCGGCATAGTGATTCTCGGGGAATGTCAACACGGCAAAATTACTGTCTTCTTCATAGTTTTGCTCATGATACAGTCCATATACCGTCAGATTCATATCATTCTGGATAATGATCTGCAGACCCTCGTAACGCTGCTGCAAAATCTGTATCAGCGGCTGTCCCGCCAGTTCGGCAACATCACAAATACCGATCTGTCCATTATGGGCAACACCGGGAATCCCGATACCGACTGCCTGTACGTTATGATATCGGGCGAGCAGATCATCCAGCAGCTGCTCAATGACCGGTATGTTGATTACTTCATATTCTCTGGTATACTGCTCCAGAATCTCTCCGTTCAGATTGGCACGGGCATGGGTGATCGAGTGGATGCCGCTCTCTGTGCGGATAATAAGGCCAATCAGACTGGCATAGTCGGCATTGAACTGATATCGACTGGCAGGGCGTCCGCCGCTGGACTCGTCAGGTCCAAGATCGAGAATTTCGCCGGTCTGTACCAGTTCATTAAGAATAGTGCCACAGGTAGCCACACTCAGCCGGGTCAGACTAGCGATAGACGCTTTGGTTCCTGTGCCGGTCGTACGAAGTGTATTTTTAACCAGCTCAATATTGATTTTCTTAACCTGCTGGGTACTATGGGATAACGGTCGCATGAGGGAACAGGCTCCTTTGCTATACTTTTTAAAATAGATTTAATAAGTTGGTCGATAGTAGTCTAACGGTATGTATCTGGAAAAGCAACCCCTGTAAGAAATGAACCTTTCTGTTGTACAAGTGCTGGATCATGAGGATGGAAGAAGATAGTAAAGAAAGAAGAGAGAAGAAAAGAAAAGGAATAAACATTTGTTTGTTAAAATAATGAGAGTGTCCCAACGAAAGATCTTGTGAAAATGAAAAAAGCGAGGGTACTGGAGGAACCAGCCTTCGCTTGGGCTATACGTATTATTGCATTCTCATTTGTAACAAAAACTCAAAACGCCAATCATGATACTACTACTTACCGACTCAGTATATCGAGCTGATCCATATCACTACCGGACAATACAACATCAAGCGTTCTCATATTACTAGCAAGTTGATCCGGACGGGTAGCACCCGGAATAATCAGATCTACACCAGGACGGTTAAGCAGCCAGGCGAGGGCCAGCTGTGGGAGAGATATTTGCTTGTCGGAAGCCAGCGATTTCAGCGCATCTACCCGCTCCAGATTAGCAAGATAGGCTTCTCTCTGGAACATCGGATTATTCATCCGGGACACATCATGAAAAGTCTGTTCTCTCGTATAATGTCCGGCGAGCAGCCCCGAAGCCAGCGGATAAATAGGAATAACCGAGATGGTATGCTCCAGACAGTAGGGAATCAGCTGCTGCTCGGCCTGTCGGTTCAGCAGGGAATATTCGGTCTGGAATACATCCATATATCCATCCGCATTAAAATCTTGTAACTCTGCCATATTTAGATTGGATGCGCCAATCGCACGAATTTTACCTTCCTGTCGGAGTCGGTCAAGCTCGCCTGCCGACTCATGCAGCGGTGTATCGGAATTGGGGAAATGGACAAAAAATAGATCCAGGTGATCGGTCTGCAGCCGTCTCAGACTGTCTTCTACCGATTGTCTTAGTGCTGCCGGACGATTATCTACCCGAATTCCAGTCGCGGTCATCTGGATATTGGCAGATGCTTTGGTAGAGAGTACCAGCTGCTCGCGCTTACCAAAAGCACGAATGGCCTCACCGATCAGCTCTTCCGAACGTCCCATACCATAGAGAAAAGCAGTGTCGATCAGCTGAATATCCTGCTGTAATACTGCGTCTATTAATGTACGTCCCATCTCTTCGGTGACATGCGGATACATCATAGTGTTACCGACTACTCCTGCCCCGAATCCCATCCGGTTAATCTCAATTCCTGTCTTGCCAATCTCTGCTTTTGTATTCATCATAGGGCTCCTCTGCTATTGAAAATGATAACGGCGAACAGCTGCGTTTATATTCTTGTAGATAGCTGTGTGCTGCCGATTATCATCCTACAACCTTGTCCACACACGAGGTCAACCCCTGGACCAGTCCATATATAAAATGCTTTAGTCGCTGCCAGTGTAACATGATCAAGCCTACAGGCTCATACATATCCATATGCTTACAGCGAATCGTAAGATCAATTACTCAGTTCGAAGCAGGCTTAAAGGCGAGATTTTCGCCACTATTCAACTTGTGTTCGATCATATCCCATATCTGCTGCAGATGTTCCTGCTGCTGCTTGATTCGCTCCTGGTAGCTGCGCAGCAATTGTTCTGTCTTTGGCTGCATGGCTTCTTCACGACTCTGGTGAAGAGCGACAAAAGGACGCATTTCCTCCAAGGACATATTGGCTTTTTTTAGGCATTGGATCAGCAGTAGTCTCTCTTTATCGGCGGGGCTGTAAATACGGTGACCATTAGCTTTGCGCTGAACGGCTGATAGTAGACCGATTTTCTCATAGTAACGCAATGCATCTTCCGTGGTTTCACATTGTTCGATTATTTCTTTCATCGTGTATAGACTCATGGCTGGACCCCTTATTTTCAAGTGGAATTACATCCTCAGTATACAACCTGGTGTGCACACAAGGTCAAACTGGCTATGCAATCCGGCATAAGCATAGCAATAGACAACTAGAGGGCAAGGGTTCGTTCGTTAACGTCAAAGTAATCGGTTGCTCAGTATGTATGCTTATTAGCATTTCTTTATTTGGTAAAAGGTGGATAATGGAGCGGGCATATGTCATGATGGTTAGATACATAATTGAAAGCTAAGGAGAACAACGCAATGAAAATCTATACGATCACGATAGTCGTAGTACTGCTGCTGTGTGTATGTGCAGCCGATGCGAATGCAGTCCGATTGAACCGGGATACGGCTTCAGATCCCCTTTCCGGTTCTACAGGTTATGGGGAGCGTCTGCCTGTACCCGGCGAAAAGTCACTGGAAGCCCTGATTGCAAAGGAGATTTGGAAATTATACAAAATAGACATACCAGACCATGATATCCATGTGGTAGAGCGCCAGGATACTGGCCAAGCGACAGCAGCCAGTTACAGTCTAACGTATCAAAAGGTTCCCTATGCCGGTCTGATCATCGGTTATCGAAGCAATGATAAATGGTATGAACTTAGTATGGATATAATGAAAGTATACCGGGATATGAGGGTACAGATCGCTGACTCGGGAGGTGCTGCTTCACTGCCCAATCAGTATCAGGAAGGCCTTGCATTTCGCAGTGTGTATGGATATGTCCATGATCCCAATATCCGTCAGATTCGAATTGAATACCGGGGTGGCCTGGTGTCTACACTGCAATTGGCGCAGGGGCAGATCATCTACATGGACAGCAGAATCGAACCGGAACAACGGGATAAGCAAGACGAACAAGAACAGCAGCACCAGCAGGCCGAGCAATTGTCACGGATTACGATGTACAGTGCCAGTGGAAGTGTATTGTACGAACGGGATTACTCGCCTTTTGGTTAAGCCGCAATACACGTAGAAAATAAAAGTTTTTTTTAATATAAAACCTTTTTGAAGGTTTGCCGTAATATAGAAAGTCAGGAAAATCAAATTAGTCAAAAAGACGCTAGATTTTCCTTCTTTTTGATTGAATGGGTAAAGTTTGTACCTTATAATCAAAGTGATTCAATACTATGTAAACCAATGGGGGATATGCCAATGCTCGTAGGTAAAGGCGCAGTACGCGAGATGTCCAATGACATCGATAAAGTAATTAGAGAAATCGACCAAATCACACAATCCAAAATTGACCGTGTAGCCGATAAAATCGACTCCGAGTTGAATTCTTGCGGACGTGAACTGACTAACGCCGCTGCTACACTGTCTCAAATCAAACCGCTGATGGATCGTCTGGTTGCGCAGGTTGGACAAAATGCACCTGACCATGTACAGATTCTGGTTACATCTATCGCACAGGAAGTAATGTCCAAAGTTATTGCTGCTGGAGGCAATGTCGATGAAGTACAGAAAAATATCAAAGACGTCGACAAACTGACTGACGAGATCGATAACCTGACGGATGAGATTGATAAGCTGACCAACAAGATTGATGAGATCACTGACAAATACCAGAAATAAGGAGGCTTATCTCCATGAATGACTATACACCACCGGTAGGTGGACAGCCCAACTACATATCCGGGTGGGGCAATCAGAAAGCCAAGGAAACGGCTCTCAAAATTGACCATATTGCGGATAAAGCCAAATTTGGTATCGAGATCTTGGGCTCCGGTTTGATCGGTATTGATGCGATTGAGAAAGAACTAATTGAACTCTCGCATGCTCCGAACCCGCCATCACAGGAACAGATTCGTTCGATTGCCCACCGTCTGGATTCACACCAGAAGCAGATTCAGCAAGCATTGGATCGCATCCGTGACATGATGACAGATATTGACAAAGCAACAGACGCCATTCAGAATTCACCACGTACCAGCTGGTAAATCGCAGCAACCGGCTTTAGCCTGGCCAGCAACCTATATTGAAAAAGACGCATACCCCGTATGCGTCTTTTTTGTGTTCTATTGGTGATTTACTAGTGTTCTACTTTGGCTCAAAAGCCAGCTATTTTCGTTTGCGTGTGAAGACTCCCGCAGCCATCAGGAGCAGTACAAATACAACGATCCATAGTAGTGTCATATGATATTCACCTCTAGTGTCTATTACCCCGATCATTCTGGATTTTCACCAATCGACTGACCGGCTTATCTCTACAAATCGCTTCTGCATCTGCTGATTATTTCTTTTGTTGCTACTGTCATATTGCAGCTATATGGACGAGCTCATCACTATTATATTTGGAAAAATTCAGCGTTCATTTCGTACAAGATCACTACAGGTCCAGCTGCATCCCCGACCAAAGTCCAAGCTGCAAAACAGCCGCAGGACGGTTTGAAAGGCCCCTGTATTCCTATATCCTAAAAGTATCACATATATCAACGAGACAGCGTACAGGTATAACTACAGAAGAGTACGCTCTGCTGTAGACATAATTATTATATTTTATAGAGGAGAGTATGGAAAATGAACAAATTATATCGTTCCAACAATGACAGGATGATGACAGGGCTGCTGGGTGGATTCGGAGAAATTCTGGGGATGAGCTCCACGTTTCTGAGATTGCTGTTTGTAATTAGCGTATTTCTGACCGGAGGTACATCCATAATATTTTACTTTATCGCAGCGCTGCTGATTCCGCGGGAAAGACATATGTACTAAGAAAAAACACATCGGGCACGAGGGCAATAGCATCATGGTGCCGCTCCTTTATCCATAGGATCGGACGGCGAGCAAGCAAGATGAGACGTATGTATAACGTTCATGCAGGCAACAATTGGATATAGGGTTATCAAACATAAAACGATGGATCATTCGTATTGTATATACAGAATGATCCATCGTTTTGCGTTTGTATCTGAATTAAAAGGGAAGGGGCATTTATTCAAATTCTACTCCTCGTACTTTGGCGAATATCATCGTTTCGCGTAAGTGTCCATCATGATTCAAACGGTCCAGGCGAATCGTTCCTTCATGGGTAAAGCCGGTCTTCTGTGCCACATGAATACTGGCTGCATTACGGGAATCGCAGCAAATCTGAATGCGGTTCGCCTGCAGCTGCAGCACGGCAAAGTCGGTAATCGCATGAACGGCTTCAGTGATATATCCCTGACCGGAACAAGAGGTGCGTACCCAGTAGCCGATCTCGAATTTGCGGCAGTTCCAGTCTATCTTGTGCAGACCGCTGCTGCCTACGAGCAGTCCGGTATCTCTGTCGAAAAGCAGCAGTCTCATATCTTCACGCTCCAGATATTCCACGCGTGAGCGTCGTATACTGGCTTCGGATTGTTCAGGGGTAGGGATATCTTTTGCCCACGGCATCCATGGACGCAGCTCGGCAATGCTCTCCCGTATGGCTTCATTGACAGCCGCGCCGTCTCCCGATCGAGGAGCGCGGATCAGCAGGCGTTTACTTTCAAAATGCTCCGGAATATCCAGCATAATCGAATCTGTCTTAGATTGATCCATTACAGCACCTCCTGAAAATATTTCCAGTTATCGTATCACAGGGCTAACTCCAGACTCAAGTATAAATGAAGTGATTGCTAAGTGTGGATACGCCATCTATCCCCTACAGATTCATATAAAAATAAATTCACAAATCATATAAAAGGATATGAATATAAATTCATTTTATTCGATAAATCCGCTTTTTTCGGTTGATAAATAGTAATCATTACGATAAGATAAAAAGCAATGTTAAATCGTAATAATTACTAAATAGAGACGTATAGCGGGGGGAACAATTGTGAATAAGACAGGTACAACCAACAGGGGAAACCAACCCATACAGACTTCAGGACAGCAAAATAATGAATATACCTCTACATATGCGACAGGTTGTTCCAAACCAGGCCATTCATCATGTGAATGGAGAAATGGTAGAGGGAAGAGAAGCAAATACCTAATGGGATTGGCGGTACTACTGCTTGTCGTCATGATGCTGGGAGCCTGTTCTTCTCCTTCTTCAAGCGCCAAGGAACAAGGCAAGCATGTGAGCTTCCTCTATAACTTCTCTACCAACTCGCTTGATCCGCATGTCGATTCCAGCTATGTACCGATTCGCGCAGGAATTACGGAGACACTGGTTCGTCTGGATGAAGATAATCTGACTGTAGCACCATGGCTCGCGGAGAGCTGGGAAGGTACGGATGGACAGAACTGGAAGATTCATTTGCGGGATGATGTAACTTTTCATAATGGCAAGCCTCTGACAGGAGACTCGGTCAAAGCTTCATTAGAGCGCGCTATGACAGAGAGTGTCGCTGTCAAAAATGCACTCAAAATTAAAAGCATCCAGGCAGAGGGGAATACTCTTCAGATTGTTACGAACCAGCCTTTTCCGGAATTTATCTCGGAACTAGTCAATCCTAACACTTCGATTATCGATGTGACCGAGACGGATATAGTGAATAAGCCTGTCGGTACAGGGCCTTTCCAGCTCGCTTCGTTCACACCCGGCAGCAAGCTGGAAGTCAAACGGTATGACAGTTATTGGGATGGAGCATCTCCTCTGGATGGAGTGACCTTTGCCTTTAACGAGGATGCCAATGCCCGTTCGCTGGCACTACGCTCCGGACAGGTTGATATCGTATACCGTCCTGAAGTGGAGAGTCTGGATACACTGGATGCCGAGCCGGGTATCAAGGTTGAATCGACATCGACTTTCCGGGTGCATCAGTTGACGATGAATATGGAGCGCCCAGCTCTGCAGGATGTTAATGTACGCCGGGCAATGGATGCATTGATTGATCGGCAGAAGATTGTAGATACGATTCTGCTGGGACATGGAGAAGCAGCAACCGGACCTTTTCTGCCGTCACTGCCATTTGCACCTACCTATGAACCGTCTCCCATGGGAGCGGACGCAGCAGTAGACTATCTTCAACAGGCAGGCTATTCGCTGGTCAACGGTCAGATGCAAAAGGATGGGAAGCCGCTGCAGCTAACCCTGCTGACTTATCCGGCACGAGCCGATCTGCCGCTGATTGCCCAGGTATTCCAGTCGGATGCCAAGAAAATCGGCGTTGAAGTGGAGATTCGCCAGATCGATACACCGGAAGATTATATGGCTGCCAATCGGGATTGGGATCTGGCGACCTACAGTAATCTGACTGCACCGCGCGGGGATGCAGGCTACTATCTGAATGCAACTTATCATCCGGATGGCGCACTGAATTTTAGTGGAGCAGAAGACCCTAAGCTGACGGCTATTATCGACCAATTGAACCGGACGGTGCAGCCGGAGAAACGGGCTGTGCTGGCTGAAAAGGCTGCTGATTATGTACACGAGAATGTGATTAATTCCTTTGTTCTGCATCCGTCGACCATCGTAGCGTATAACGAAGAAAAAGTGAAAAACTGGGTCACGACGCGCAGTGAATACTATATGATTACCAACAAGCTGGATGTGATGTAATGGGCCGGATTCTGATTCGCAAATTTTTGGAGACTTTTGGATTTGTATTATTTATTACCTTTATCAGCTTTCTGTTTATCCGTATGGCACCGGGCGATCCGGTGCTGACGATTCTGAATGTGGATGAATTGTCCGTCAGTCAGGAGCAGGTGGAGGCATTAAGAGAAGAGATGGGATTCAATCAGCCATTGCTCGTTCAATACGGGCAGTGGCTGCTGGATTTCGTACGGCTGGATTTTGGACAGTCTTATGTGACCGGTCAGCCGGTAATGAAGATGATTATGGGCGGACTGCCAGCGACATTGGAACTGACAGGCGGCGCACTGGTCATCATGCTGCTGATTGCTCTACCGCTCGGCTCGCTGTCCGCACTATATCGGAACAGCTGGATCGATCAGGTAAGCCGGTTACTATCGATTATAGGAGCGGCGATACCGAGTTTCTGGCTCGGGTTGATCCTGATTGATCTGTTCGGCGTACGGCTGGGCTGGCTGCCGACCATGGGACGGGATGGATGGATCTCGCTGCTGTTGCCTTCGTTGACATTGGGACTGGCTATTTCCAGCGTGTATGTACGACTACTGCGTTCGAGTCTGCTAGATTCGCTGGGCCAGGAATTTGTACGGGCTGCGCGCGCAAGAGGATACAGTGAAGCACGTATTTTCTGGGTACATGCTCTGCGTCATAGTCTGCCGCCTGTTATTACGGTATTTGGTGTCAGTCTGGGCAGTCTGATCGGTGGAGTGGTAGTCGTGGAAGTACTGTTTGCCTATCCGGGTATCGGTAAACTGGTCGTGGATTCGATCCGGCAGCGGGATTATCCGCTGATTCAGGGGTATATCCTGGTCATGGCCGCACTGGTATTTGTCGTGAACACATTGGTGGATCTGTCCTATCGCTACCTTAACCCCGAGATGAAGCTCAAAGAAAGGAAGGCCGGCTGATGAGAGAATTATCTACTCCTGCGATACCCAAACGCAGTAAACACAGCAAGCACAGCTGGCAGGGCATTATCGCATTTCTGTTTGTTTTAATTACGGTTATGGCTTCGATCTATGCCTTTGGGTGGCTGAAATATGATCCCAATACGACCGATCTTGGAGATCGTCTGCAGGAGATCAGTATGCTGCATCCGCTGGGTACGGATCATTTGGGCCGCGATGTGCTGACACGACTGCTGCTCGGGGGACAGCAGACGCTCGGTTACAGTCTGCTCGCACTCGGAGCGGCGCTGTTGATCGGGATTCCGTTTGGACTCATTTCGGGATATAGCCGCGGCTGGATCGACCGGATCTTTATGCGGATTGCGGATGGATTTTTGTCTTTTCCCGATACGATTGTAGCGATCGTACTAAGCGGATTACTTGGTGCAGGAATCGGCAATCTGGTGCTGGCGATCGTCATCGTCAAATGGGTCAACTACGCCCGGCTCGTACGCAGTACTGTACTGTCCGAAGCCCAAAAGGATTACGTACAGATTGCACGTACCAACGGATTATCTCCAGCCCGAATTATGCGCAGGCATCTGCTGCCACATGTGATCGGTCATGTGCTCGTACTGGCGAGTCTCGATCTGGGCAAGATTATTTTGCTGATTTCGGCATTCTCCTATATTGGACTGGGTGCACAGCCACCGACACCGGAATGGGGAGCGATGCTCAATGATTCTCGACCTTATTTCCAGTCGCGACCGGAGCTGATGATTTATCCGGGTCTGGCGATTGTATCGGTAGTGCTGTTGGCGAATATGCTGGGCGATTATTTACGGGATCGTTTTGACGTGAAAAGGGAGGTGCAGTCATGATTCTATCGATGGAACAGGTGACTATCCGCAGCAGGGAGAAGACGATCGTCGATGGCGTCTCCCTGACCGTACATGAAGGAGAATGGTTCGCGCTGGTCGGTCAGAGTGGCAGCGGCAAAAGTCTGCTCTCCCAGGCAGCCGGACGGATGCTGCCTCCGAATCTGCAGATGGATGGACGGATCAAGCTGCATGGACAGGATTTGCTAAGTCTGTCCGCCCGGCAGATGCGTGATATCCGGGGACGCAAACTGGCCTATGTGTTTCAGGATTATCAAGGTTCATTTACACCATTTCGTACGATTGGACAGCATCTGGATGAGTACCAGAAGGTACACGGTATTACTCCGGCTGCTATACGCAAACAGCAGGGCATGGAGGCACTGGAGTCGGTCGGATTGGACCCGGAGCTGTACCGAAGGTATCCTTTTCAATTAAGCGGTGGCCAGCTGCAGCGGGTATCGATTGCGATGGCGTTAATGCTCTCTCCGGATGTGCTGATTGCCGACGAAGTGACCACTGCACTGGACAGTGTCTCCGGGCACCGGATTCTGGAACTGCTGGCACAGAAGCAGCGTGAGACCGGATGTGCGATTCTGTTTATCACTCACGATTGGCGTCATGTTCGTCAGTATGCGAGTCGCCTGGCGGTTATGCAGGAAGGGCGGATCGTCGAGACCGGCGGCAAGCACCGGATTCTGGATCATCCTCAGCATCCATATACCCGTCAGCTGATTCAAGCGGCACCGACACTGCGGAAGCCGGGTAATCTGCTGCCATCGGGATTACAGGAGGTGACGGGACAATGAGTCTGCTGCAGGTTAATCGATTGAACAAATCCTATGCACCGGATAAGCGTGTGCTTCATGAAGTTTCTTTTGCTATTGAACCGGGAGAATGTGTGGGGCTGGTTGGAGAGAGCGGATGCGGCAAAAGCACGCTCGCCCGCTGTCTGCTGCGGATGGAATCGACAGATAGTGGCTCCATTATATTGGACGGACAATCTATCGAACAGATGAATGACCGTCAGCTGTATCCTCATCGGAAAAAGATCCAGATCGTTTTCCAGAATCCGTCGGCAGCGCTGAATCCCAAACTCAGGATTCGGGACTCCCTGCTTGATCCTTACCGGCAGTATCGCAAGGAACTGAGCTTGCAGCATTTTCAGCCTTCATCCGAACAGCATCTGACCCGTCAGCTGCTGGAAGCGGTAGAGCTGACAGATACACTCGCTGATCGGTATCCGCATGAACTGAGCGGCGGACAGCGTCAGCGAGTAACGATTGCCCGTGCGATCAGTATCGAGCCGCAGCTGGTCGTACTGGATGAGCCGACGGCCAGTTTGGATGTGATCTCCCAGGGAGCGGTGCTGCAGCTGCTGACCAGGCTGCGTACCGAGCTGAACCTGTCCTATCTGTTTATTTCCCATGATCTGGCGGCTGTTCATCAGATGAGCCAGCGAATCATGGTGATGAAGGATGGTCAGCTGGTGGATCAGTTCCCGCAGGCAGCCTTGTTTGCGGAAGAGCGGCATGCGTATACGAGAGAATTGATCTCCATTTTCTGAATAAAGCTATAGAAGAAGATACATGTAAATAGACTCAGCCGATCATACCGGAATGATCAGCTGAGTCTATTTATATAGGAGTATTGCCGATGGAGTTGGCTTGGTTATGCTCTGATCGCCTGCTTAAGAGATTGTACCATCCGGCTGATAAAGCGGCGGGAATAATTTACCGGGATATCCAGCAGGGACAGATACGGATTCAGATCTTCCAATTCCACGAGCAGCAGCTCTCCGCTGGCTGTCCGGCAGGCGTCGACGCGCTGGATACCACATCTGATATGATTCCACCGGATAAACTGCTCGGCAAAAGCAAAATCGGCTGGCTGTGGATCATATAGCTCCAGCTTCCAGCGCTGCTGCGGATCGGGAGCATGCAGGGCATACTGGAATTCATGGTCAATATAATAAAAGGAAACTTCATATTCAAACGGAATATATGGCTGGATAAGCATCCGCTGGCTGCAAGCAGTGAGTGCCTGCTGCACTCGATCGGCAGGTAGTCGCTGCACCCCATGCGAATCGGCACCATTGAATGGCTTAATGATATATTCGGTGCTATCCGGAAGCCGACGCAACTGATCAATATGATCAACAGTAGGAATCACCGGGTAGTCTGCAGCAGTCAGTTCCAGCAGATAGGCTTTGCCATTCATATCGGCACGACCATCCAGACTGTTATACGTCCTCAACTGCAGCTTTCGAATCCGATCTCGAAATGCCTCGTATTGATCCTGATAGGGTGCGACCGGTCCTGCATTGCGAAATACGATTAGATCGACGGCACCTTCAAAAGGTTCGGTATCTTCGGGATGACAGAGGATAATCCGAAAGTACTGCCGCAGATGCGAAGTCAGAAAAAGATCTTCCTCGTAATAATTGCGGCCCTTGGCTTCATAATACAGATCGGTAACCCATAACAAGGTATACGGACGCCATTTCATACCTACCACCTACTTTCGACAAAGTAAAACCGCTATTGCAGTGTATCATCCGGATAATGCATCATCATGAAAAAGCTGGCTTTTTCTGCCGTAGGATTGGAGTAGCCATGCAGATGCGTACCGGAGAATTGCAGTGCATCCCCTTCAGTCAGTTCATACTGCTCTCCCTTGAGATCGACGATCATGGACCCCTGTTTGACGATCAGATACTCTTCACCGGGATGTGTTTTGGGTTCGTGTACACAGCCGGGCAGTAGCTCCACGATATACAGTTCGAACCTTTTTTCCGGATGATAAGGGAAAAAGGGATATACCCGATACTTGTCGTCACTATCCATAATCATATTCACTTCATTCATGTTGACGCGGCGTACAAGTACCTCCTCTTCCTTGAGAAAAGTAGTAAAAGATACCTGGAGACCGTTGGCGATTTTCCATAGGGTACTGATCGTTGGATTGGATTTCTCATTCTCGATCTGTGCCAGCATCGCCTTGCTCACACCGGTCAATTCCGATGTCTGATCCAGCGTCAGATTTTTGCTTTTACGGATGCGTGCCAGATTTTTGGCAATTACACTTTGGATAGGTTCCATTATTTTCTCCTTAGCTATTGTTTAATATAACAGAATAATGTATGTTATATTAGAAAATTGTATACTATAATAAACTTTAGTTCATTTTAGCATACAAGAATAACAATGAGCCAGCGAGGAGTGGATAGCTTGTCCAATGTTCAGACGGTGCATCAACATTCAGGATGCAATAATGAAAATCACGGGAAAGTACAGATCGAACAGTCTGGATATTCCCTTCAGCCTCCGGAAGAACCCGGCTGTGATGAAGCAGAGGAGCACAAAGAGGCGACCTTTGCAGACGGAGTCAAAGACGGCATTCCTACACTGCTTGGATATATCAGTATTGGTCTGGCTGCAGGCATCGTAGGTGCGGCTTCGCATCTGAGTGTACTGGAGATGGGGATCATGTCGTTACTCGTGTATGCAGGAGCAGCACAATTTATTATTTGCGGAATGCTGGCTGTACATGCACCTGCATCTGCTATTATCCTGACTACGTTCATTGTGAATTTGCGTAATTTTCTGCTCAGTGCAACGCTGGCTCCGCATTTTACCCGTTATTCGCTGCTTCGGAATATGGGGATTGGACTGCTGGTTACCGATGAATCATTCGGCGTAGCTGCGAGCCGGATCGCCCAGGGCAAGCCACTGAATGATCACTGGATGAACGGGCTGAATCTGATTGCTTATTTCAGCTGGATCGTCTCCTGTGTAGTAGGTGCATTGTTTGGCAGCTGGATCGCCGATCCGGAGCAATTTGGCATGGATTATGCACTGACAGCAATGTTCGTCGCACTGCTCGTCCTGCAGCTGGGCCATTTGGTCCCTGCCAAGCTGAAAAATTATTTACGATTGATGGTCTATATGGTGATCGCTATGCTACTACTGTCATTGATCGTATCGTCACAGCTGGCGGTGATTATCGCTACTGTCATCGTAGCAACAATTGGGGTGGTGACCGAGAAATGAGCATGCAATGGACGACATTAATGATCATTATTGGCTGTGCGCTGGTGACGATGATACCTCGGGTGATTCCTTTCCTGGTAGTACGGAATCTGAATCTGCCTGCACCGGTACTCAAGTGGCTATCCTATATTCCAGTCTGTATTTTGACAGCCCTGGTCGTAGATAATTTCCTGATCCAGGAAGGACATTCCCTGCACATCGACTGGAAGGTCATTATTGTACTTATTCCTACCTTTTTGATTGCGATCAAGACCCGTAGCCTGTCTATTACCGTAATCGCAGGAGTCGTGATGATGGCCGCTGTACGTTACTTTTTCTCGGTATTCTTCTCATAAGCAAACAAGAATAGATCGCTCTGTAACGATTAACCTTCAGCCTGATGGACATCCATCAGGTTTTTCTGTGCCAACTCTTCGGCTATTGCCAAATGAATCTGCCCGGTCCTACAATGGCTAACATATACTAGCTTGATGCATCCTCTACGAATACAACTACAAAATGTATAATCCGATCATAAATATTCACTATTTTGTAAGCGTTAACAAATGAAGAGGAGGAGAAATATTTATGCTGCGAGCCGCTATTTTTGATGATGAATATATTGTACTGCAAGGGTTAAAACGAATGATCGACTGGTCACGTTATGGTGTGGAGCTGGCTGGAACTGCGGATAATGGACATACTGCACTGGAATTAGTCCGAAGCCATCAGCCGGATATCATCCTGACAGATATTCGTATGCCCGGGATGGATGGACTACAGCTGATCGAAGCGGTCATGCGGGAAAAGCCGGATACGGTATGCATTGTGTTCAGCGGCTTCAATGAATTCGAATATGTACGCCGGGCGATCGGACTGGGCGTAATCGATTATCTGGAAAAGCCGATTACTATCGATAAAATCGAAGCCACGATGAAAAAAACAATGGAGCGAATCGAAAAGGAGCAGCAGTTCGGCGTCATGAAACAGCGCTATGAAGCAAGCCGTAGAGATCTGCTGGAAAAGGCAGTACTCGACCTGCTGTTCGTCGGAGCTGCTGCGGAAAACAAGCTGTATCAGCAGCTGGGATTGCAGGCACAAGAGATTGCTGGTGTAACCGTGATTGCCCTGAATGGCAAAAGCACTCCTGCTATAGAGCATCCGTGCTGCCGAGTCGTGCAGGTATCCACTGCGGAGGAGCAGCTTCTGGTCTTGTTTCATCTCGGGATTCCTGGCGAAAATGCTGATGTGGATCAGCACAAAACCGAGCCCATATGGGAGTACCTGCTTACGCTGGAAGAGACAGAGCAATCGGTCTACGCCTCCGGCCGAACCTATTCATCGCTGGCGGATGCTGCGCGAAGCTGGCGAGAAGCGCGCAAAGCGCTCCGTTATGCCTGTTTTTTCGCGGAGACCGGGTGGGTGCGGTTTGAGGATGTAGGCGAGGAGAAGGAAGATCACCCGGAGCTGTCCGAGTGGGAAGAGGCGCTTGTCTTTTCCCTGCGCGCCTGTGATCAGGATGGACTGCAGCATTCGCTGGATGCGTTTGAGCAGTGGACCGGTACAGCACGCCTGACGCCTGAACGGGTAGAGCAGGAAATGCTCAAGCTGCTCTTTCTCGGGGCAGATGTGCTGAGAGAGACCGGAGAAGATGCCAGCCAGGCGCTGCCGTCGATGCGGATACTCTATCAGGAACTGAATACCCTGGATACGCTGGAAAATATGTTCGGCTGGTGCCGCAGCCGGATGGAAAAACTGCTGCATGTGATGGAAGCTGTTCGCGGACCGGGCAAGCATAATGCAGTTCGGCAGGCGACGGTCTATATGGAGCAGCACTATGGACAAAGCCTTTCCCTGCCGGAAGTGGCAGAACATGTAGGGATGAATGCCAACTATTTCAGTCTGCTGTTCAAGGAAGAAATGGGGATTTCCTATATCAAATATTTGACCAGGATCCGCATGGAACACGCGAAGCGGCTGTTGATCGAAGGAATGCGTGTCCACGAAGCCAGCGAGAAGACCGGGTATTACAATCATCGTCATTTTGGTGAAGTGTTCAAGCGGACATTCGGCATGACTCCCGGACAATACCGTGAATCCCACGGGCGTGGTCAGACAAGAGGAGAACCATGAAGAATCTGCTTGAGCGACTGCTGCCGCTGTTTCGTTTTCGCCGTATCCGTACCCGTTTTCTGGTAGCGATGATTGTGCTGGCTGTACCTTCGCTTATGCTGCTCGGATTCATTTCCTCGAATATTACCAAGAATATGATCACTGATATTAATAGCCGCAATAATCTGGGTCATCTCCAGACCTCCAGTGAAGTGGCGGACCTGTTATTTCGCAACATACAGAATCTGCATCTATCGATTGTAACGAACGATGCGGTCAGTGCGAATCTGCGCCGCAGTAATGCTCGGCCCCTGATTCCGCCGACATCCTCGGGTGAGCTTGGAGATGAGGCAACCAGCAATCTGCAGCAGATTCTGGGGGACCGGATTGTGGATACGAGGTATATTCGCTCTATCTGCCTGTTCGATCTGAAGTTCCGTGTATCCTGTATCGGACGTTCGGATGATACCGGACAATATGAGACTACCGGACGCTCCACGATTGCCTACACGGCCTGGTACAAGCGGGCGTATGAAGCTCAGGGGAAAGTGCTGTATTTTCCGGCAGATGTGTTTGGGGAGACCAACCGTTCCTTTTCTACGGTCAAGCTGGTACGGGATGAATCGGTCGTGACCGGCAAGCCGATTGGTCTGCTCGTGATCAATATCGACAAGCAGCTGTTCGGTAATGTATTTCAGAGCAGTGGACCGTATGAGCGCTTCCTCGCGCTGGATGCCCAAAAGGATGGCGTTGCGACCGTCTACAGCAGCAGCAATGATCCGGTGACTACGTCCTATACAAGTAATCTGTCCGAGCGGATCACCGGGTATGAACAAGATGGGTATCTGATCAGCCGTTACACAAATATGACAACCGGCTGGACTTTCCTGCATCTCGTCCAGCGTCATACATTGCTGGAGCAGTCCAATCAGATTGCCTATGCGACGATTGGTATCGCAGCGATGATGGGATTGATCGCCATACTGCTATCGTATTTTATTTCCGGTAGTATTACCCGTCCACTTCTGCAGCTCAAAAAGCTGATGCTGGATTGGACACAGGGTACCCTGCAGCTGCCTAATCGGTTCGCCCGTGATGAGGTCGGCACCATCGGCGAGACATTCAAACGGATCGTTATCGAAAATGAAGAGCTGAACCGCCGGCTGATCCAGACCGAGATCAAGGAAAAAGAAGCCGAGCTGCGTGCGCTTCAAGCGCAGATCAAGCCGCACTTTCTGTACAATACGCTGGACTCGATCTACTGGATGGCGACACTGGAAAATAATCACGAAGTCGCCCGGATGGCGGTCAGTCTGTCGGAGACATTCAAGCTGAGTCTGAACAAAGGCAAGGAGTCGATCACTGTCTATCAGGAGCTCAAGCATATCGAGCATTATCTGAATATCCAGAATATTCGCTTCAATAATCGATTTATCTATGTCGAACAGGTCGAAGAGACGGTCAAAGGTATGGAAGTGATGAAGCTGCTGCTCCAACCATTAGTGGAGAATGCGATCTATCACGGTCTGGAACCCAAGGTAGGAACAGGTACGATTACCCTGACCGGAACGTATCATGACCAGCAGCTGGTTTTTACTGTCGCAGATGATGGTGTAGGTATGGAGGATATCAGCTGTATCACCCATGGATATGGATTATGCAATGTACTGGAACGGATGAAACTGGCCTATGGACCAGAGAGTGTACTGGAGGTGCAGAGTGAAGTAAACCGGGGCACGATGATTACGCTGCGTTTTCGTCCAGGGTACTAAAACATGAAAAAAACAGACATGAATCCAATAAATGAAACGCTTACATTTTATCTTGTCCCCTTTTACAATAATCATATCAGGGAGTACATACTCCATGAGTACATCACATTACAGGAATCAGGGGGTTATGAGATGAGTAAGCGTGGAATCAGGTATATGGCCAGCTTGATCAGCCTATTGATGATGACCGGAATGCTGGCTGCCTGCGGTAATGGCGGGAGCGGGGACACCGGCGGCGCATCAGGCACTAATCTGACACTGTTAACCGATAATTCGCAGGATGCTGTCAATGTAGCCGATGCACTCAAAGCTGCCTATGAAAAGAAAAATCCGGGCGTTACCGTTGAAGTCGAGACGCGGCCAGGTGGCAGCGAAGGTGATAATCTGGTCAAAACAAGGCTCGCGACAGGCGATATGACCGACGTGTTCTTTTACAATTCGGGTTCCCTGATGACAGTACTATCGCCGGAAGCGAATATGGAAGATCTGACCGGAGAGGCTTTTCAAGCCAATATATCCGATGATTTCAAAAGTACGGTATCCATGAATGGCAAAGTATACGGTGCACCGGTAGGCGCTACGATGAGCGGCGGCTGGTTCTACAACAAGAAAATCTACAAAAACCTTGGATTATCGGTTCCCAAAACATGGGATGAGCTGATGGCCAACAATGAGAAAATCAAAGCTGCAGGGATTACACCAGTGATCGGAACGATGAAAGACAGCTGGACTGCACAGGTTATTTTGCTGGCGGATCAGTACAATGTAGCCCAGGCAGCGCCGAATTTTGCCAAGGACTTCACGGCACATCAAGCGACGTTTGCCGGTACGCCTGCAGCGCTGCGGAGTTTTGAGAAGTTGCAGCAAGTATTCGACAAAGGTTACTGGAACAAAGACTTTCTCGCTGCCACTTATGATAATGGCATCAAGATGCTGGCCGAGGGCAAAGGTGCCCAGTACCCGATGCTGTCCTTTGCCCTGCCGGTGATCCAGCAGAACTTCCCGGATCAGGTCGATAATATCGGATTCTTCGCCCAGCCTGGTGATAGTGCAGACAAAAACGGACTGACCGTATGGATGCCGGGTGCCGCCTATGTATACAAAAACGGCAGCAATGTGGAAGAAGCCAAGAAATTTGTCGCTTTTATCGCTTCCAAAGAGGGAGCCGCTGCTATCGCTACCGTATCTACACCGACCGGACCATATCCGGTCAAGGATGCACAGATGCCGGGCAATATACCGTCGGCAGTCAAGGATATGCTGCCGTATTTTGATCAGAACAAGACTTCGCTTGCGCTGGAATTTGTCTCTCCGATCAAAGGACCGGGTCTACCGCAGATTGCTGTTGAAGTAGGTGCCGGGATCAAGAAAGCACCGGAAGGAGCAGCCTCCTACGATCAGGATGTCGAGAAGCAGGCCAAGCAGATGGGACTGGAAGGCTGGTAAGCTGCTGCCCGTCTACTAAGCGCTAATCGTCATTACGACCAGCAGGAACAGGAGGGATTCTGGTGAACCGGGTATTCAGACGTACGTATTCATACTGGTTTCTTATGCCGGCAGCCGTGATTTACTTTGTTATCTTTTTGCTGCCGACAGTGATGTCGTTTTTCTTCAGCTTCACCCGCTGGACCCTGGCAGATTGGGAATTTATCGGACTGGATAACTTTGTGATGTTTTTCCAGGAGCAGTCACTGCGGATTGGATTTCAGAATACGCTGATCTACGCGGTTGTCACCTGTGGTCTCAAAGTCATCCTGGGGCTGCTGCTGGGGGTACTGCTCACGTCCCGGCTGCGTACACGCAATTATCTGCGTTCGGTTATATTCTTCCCGACCCTGATCAGTACGATTGCAGTCGGTATTGCGTTCAGCATGATGATGCATCCTACGCAGGGAATTATTAATACTGCGCTTGGCTGGGCAGGGCTGCCCGGACTGGACTGGCTCGGAGATACACGGGTTGCTCTGCTGTCGATCGCACTGGTGGATGTTTGGAAAGGGGTGGGGTTTGCTACAGTGATCTATATTGCTGGCATCCTGTCGATCCCACCGGACTACTATGAAGCACTGCAAATTGACGGCGGCGGTGCATGGCACAAGTTCTGGAATATTATCGTGCCGCTGAGTCGTCCGGCAACCAACTCAGTTATTATTCTGTCCTTTATTGGCGGTCTGCGCTCTTTTGATCTGGTATGGGCGATGACCCAGGGTGGACCCGGATTCACAACGGATGTCATTGCCTCGATTATCTACAAACAGTATCAGGGTGGATTCTATGGACTTGCTACAGCGGGCAATGTCATTCTGTTCGTTATCGTGACGTTGCTGGCTTTTCCATTATACCGGTATCTGAACAAGAGAGAGGTGGATCTATGAGTACGATCAAGTCATCGGAGCACATCGCCGGTCACGCACAATCCGGTTCTACTCCGCTTGGGCGCAGGATGGGCCGATTGGGACTCGAGCTGCTGGGCATACTGTTCACGATTATCGTCTTCTGGATCCCCTTTTATTTCATTATCGTCAATGCTCTAAAAAGCACGCAGGAATCAGCTGATCTAAGCCTTGCGCTGCCATCGACCTATCATCTGTGGGAGAACATCATGACCGTTGTGCAGGCAAGGAATTATATGCTGCTACGGGCATTCTGGAACAGCAGTGTACTGACGATTGTCTCGGTACTGGCTCTTGTAGTGCTGTGCGGCATGGCTGGTTATGTGATGCAGCGGCGCAGGGATCGACTCACTCCGACGCTGGATCTGCTGATTCTGGTCGGGCTGATTATTCCGCCTGCGATTGTACCGACGATCTGGGTGCTGGATGGCATGGGATTGTTTAAGACAATGCCCGGTCTGATTCTCGTCGAAGTAGCGCTGAATTTCCCATTCTGTGTGCTGCTGTACAAGGGATTCATGGCAGCGATTCCACGCGAGATTGATGAAGCAGCGGTGATTGATGGCTGCGGCGGCTTCCGGCTCTTTTTCAATATTATTCTGCCGCTGCTGCAGCCGGTATCCGCGACCGTGATCGTACTGTGTGCAGTGACCATTTTTAATGATTTTGCCAATCCGCTATATTTTCTGCCGGGATCGGCCAATGTCACCGTGCAGACGACGCTCTACAATTTTAAAAGTCAGTATGTTACCCAGTGGAATCTGTTGTTCACCAATATTCTGCTGATTACGATCCCTCCGCTGCTGCTGTTTTTATTTTTTAATAAGCGAATTGTAGCAGGGATGACGGCCGGTTCTGTCAAAGGGTAAGGCAGGCAGAAATTCCACCAGTATAGACACTATTATCATAAAATCATGACGCTACCGGAACACCAGGCTTGACCAGAATCAGCTTCAACCAACGAAGTCTGCCAAAGGAGAGATTGGGTTATGGGAACGATAAAAATCATCGAAGTACAGTGCGAATATCGGAATCATCTGCTCGGTACGGATCTGCTGCATCCCCGATTCAGCTGGAAAATGGAATCGACCGAGCGTAATACCCGGCAGTCAGCATATCAGCTGCAAGTAACAAAGCGCGAGGATCAGTCATTCGAGTCTCCTCTATGGGATACCGGTCGTATGGAGACAGACCAGTCGATTCAGCTGCCATATGCAGGATCAGAACTGACACCATGTACGTCTTATCTGTTCCGTGTCAGAGTCTGGGATCAAAGCGGCAATGAATCGGACTGGAGTGCTGCAGGACAGCTGGAGACAGGATTGCAGCGTCCGGATGCATGGCAGGCCCACTGGATAACACCCGACACACAGCAGATCGACAGGGAGTCAGATCCTATATTTCAGCTGCGCCGTAGCTTTGAAATAAAGGGTGAGATTGCTTCTGCACGCATCTATGCGACAGCGGTAGGTGTATATGAGCTGTATCTGAATGGACAGCCGGTATCCAAAGATGTACTGGCGCCAGGCTGGACAAGCTATCATCACCGGATGCAGTATCAGACCTATGATGTAACTTCGCTCATACAGCCCGGAGCCAATGCGGTTGGAGCATGGCTAGGAGATGGATGGTACCGGGGCAAGTTGGGCTTTGACGACAAGCAATATACGTATGGAGAACACCGTGCTCTGCTGATGCAGATGCTCATACGCTATACCGATGGTACCGAGGAATGGGTATTGACCGATTCCGGCTGGAGAGCATCGATAGGTCCGATTCCATACAGCAATATTTATCATGGAGAGACCTATGATGCCCGATTGGAGCAAAGCGGCTGGAGCAGCCCGGACTTCGACGAACATAGCTGGCATGGCGTAGAGACCGTGCAGCTCTCTTGTGAGCCGCTCATCTCCCAAGAGAACTGGCCAACCCGGGTAACAGAGACTATTCAGCCTGTACAGTACATCGTAACTCCAGCTGGAGAACATGTGCTGGATATGGGGCAGAATATGGTCGGTCGTATCCGCATGACTCTCAACGCAGCCGCTGCCGGGACGACGATTACGATCCGTCATGCTGAAGTGCTGGACAAGGACGGCAATATTTATTATGGCAATCTGCGCCCGGCTCGTCAGACCGTTACTTATATCGCCAGCGGCGCTGAGCAAGAGGAATATGCTCCCCATTTCAGCTTTATGGGCTTCCGGTATATTCAGGTGAGCGGTTATCCCGGGCAGGAGACAGAGGGACTCCTTCTGGATGCATTTGTCGGAGAAGTACTGCATTCGGATATGCCTTCTACTGGTGAATTTGAATGCTCGGATGAGCGGGTAAACCAGCTGCAGCGCAATATTCGCTGGGGACAGCGCGGTAACTTCCTCGATGTGCCAACAGACTGTCCACAGCGGGATGAACGACTGGGCTGGACAGGCGATGCACAGGTATTTATCTCGACGGCACTGTTCAATTACCAGGGGGCTCCATTTTTCACCAAGTGGCTGCATGATGTACAGGCAGAGCAGCATGAAGATGGTGGTATTCCGTTTGTCGTCCCCGATATTGTTGGCGGCGCCAATTCGGCAGCATGGGGAGATGCGGCAGTGATCTGCCCATGGACGTTCTACCAGTACTATGGAGATCGTCAGCTACTGGCAGAGCAGTATGACAGTATGAAAAAGTGGGTGGATTACATCCATTCCCAGGGAGAAGAGGAATTTCTCTGGAATACCGGTTTTCATTTTGGAGACTGGCTGGCACTGGATGCCAGCGAAGGAAGTTATATTGGAGCGACACCTACCGCACTGATCGCTACAGCGTATTATGCTTACTCTTCGCGGCTGGTTGCTGAAGCGGCTCAGATTCTGGGCAAACAGCAGGAAGCGGAGCAATATCGTCGTCTGCATGAGGATGTAGTCCAAATGTTCCGCGCCGAGTTTGTCACTACGCGTGGACGGATCGCTGCACCGACACAGACTGCGCATGTACTGGCATTGATGTTCAATCTGGTCGAGCCGGAGATGAAGATACGCGTTGCCGCCGATCTGAATGATCTGATCGTCAGCAATGACTATCATCTGACTACCGGATTCGTCGGTACCCCGTATCTGTGTTTTGCCCTGTCGGATAACGGTTATCACCAGACAGCAGTCCGGTTGCTGCTGCAGGAATCGTATCCCGGCTGGCTCTATTCGGTCTCGCAGGGAGCAACGACAATCTGGGAGCACTGGGACAGTCTCAAGCCGGACGGCTCTTTCTGGAGCGATGATATGAATTCCTTTAACCATTATTCTTACGGTGCAGTAGGAGACTGGATGTATCGCCGTATTGCCGGTCTGGACAAGCAGCCGGAACAACCAGCCTACCAGCGCATACGGATCGAGCCGCTGTTTGGCACCCGTCAGCTGACGCATGCCCGTGCTGCTCATGAATCCATGTATGGTCGCATCGAATCCGACTGGAAGATGGAAGAAGGGCATATGATAGTGCAGGTTACGGTGCCGGTCAATACGACTGCCGATATTCTGCTGCATGGCGCACAGATCGAGCAGCTGTCGGAAAGTGGTCGTTCCGTGCATGAAATGGATGGTGCGATCACGGTAGATACGGAGGACGATGCAGTCCATATCACTGTCGGCTCGGGACAATATACGTTCAGCTATCCGGCTGATCAGCTGTTCCAGACGTCGTATACCCCGAATACCCGGCTCTCCGAGCTGCTGATGGACGAGCAGGCTGTGGATGTACTGAATCGTCATGCTCCCCAGCTGGTGCAAGGTTCCCTGTCCAGTATGGTCAGTGCATCCTCGCTTCAACAGATTGCGGATAATCAGATGACCCGGATTCCACAGGAGAAAATGCAGCAGATTGTCACCGAACTGCAGCTCCTCTAGCTCCCATTTCCACATCTTAATAGTTAGCCTTTATCCACTCTGCAAAAAAAGCCGAACCTGTACAGGTTTGGCTTTTTTTGCTGGGTCTATTTTGCAGCTTCCATCTGTCTTAAACTTCCTGACAGCATGGTATTTACGTCTTCCTCATGTCAGAATTTGGCGGATTAGTGCTCAAGTATGGTTTTTGTGAATATACCCGATCAATTTCGGATATTTCTATAAAGTAATGGCACTCTACAGCAGATAATAAAATAGAATATTTAACCAATTACACCAAAATCGGACTGCATAGAGTTCACCAATGAAATGGAGCGGAGCCTGCGAATGCGGCAAAGAGCTGCAATCAGGTAAGGAGACGACAAATGAGAAAATCCTTCATCAAAATTTTACGGGAAGAAAACTTTGTAGGCGCGGGCGTTGTCAAAACGAATCTCTGGTCTATCATGGTTTTTTTACTGGTTGTGGTGGTTGGATTATTTTATATGAATGAGTCTGTTCGTAGTGATTATGGGCAGGTCAAGCAAGCAGCCGATTTGCAGATCAGGCTGCTCTCTCTGGAAAATTCACTAATTGATCAGGAGACCGGTCAGCGCGGCTATTTGCTTACCCGGGATACCTCCTTTTTGGAACCTTTTGATCGCGGTAGTATGGAATATCAGGCGATTGCTAATGATTTAATGGAGCGTCTGGAGAGTTATCCGGAGTATCAGGGTAAGATGCAGCAATTAACGGATGCCGGTATCAAATGGAAGATTAATTATGGAGACAAACAGGTGCACGAAACAATGTCCGGCCACCAGGTTACCAGCGAAGAGTTAAGAGCCGGGAAACAGCAGTTTGATTCCTTTCGTGAGCAGAAGGCAGTATTGAGCAAGGAGTTCGAACAGCTGCGTAATCAGCTGCGTGCGACAATGCTCCGGAATATTGTTATTACTCTAATCGGTATAGGTTCGGTATTCATGATATTTCAAGGGATTATGCTGTACTTTATCCAGCGGGGACTGCACCGGATCACTATTCCGATCGTGCAGCTGGATAAAGCGATGTCTTCTTATGCCAACGGCAGTATTTCTGCGGAAATGCCTGCTTATTCTTCAGCAAATGAAATTGGACGACTAATCCATACGTTCAAAGAAATGCGCCAGGAGATGCAAAAAGATCAGCGTCTGCTCGGTTATACGTATCAGATGATCAATGCCCTGAATCAGGCCAAATCCGTGCAGCATGTCTATCAGGAGACGTTGATGGGCATCTGGAATGTAATCGAGTGTGAACGGATCTCGATCATTACCCAGAACGCCGATCGCAGCTTCACAATCAAGTCATCGATCTATAATGGCATTATTGATCATAAGGAAGTCGCTCTAGGCGGAGAGCAAAAAGATGTACATGAGCTGCTGGAAGGCGGCTTTTCCATGATTCATGAAGACTGGAATGTGTACCGGCCCACAGGTACTATAACGGATTATCTGCATGCACAGGGTATTCGATCCTCCATGCATATTATTCTGCGCAAAGAAGCGCGGGTAGTCGGCGTGCTCAATCTGATGTCATCGGAGCAGGATCACTTCTCCATCCAGCAGAAGAACCGCGTCGAAAAGCTGGCACCGATGATCGTAACCGCGATTGAAAATGCAAGAGAAACGGATAAAATCCAGCGTCTGGCTATGCGTGATGGATTGACCGGACTCTGGAATCGCAGACACTTTGACGAGTCGATGCAGCAGCTGATGGGTCGCGTTATTACTGCGGATGCAGAGCGTCATCTGCTGTCCCTAATCTTGCTCGATGTAGATCATTTCAAAAGCTTCAATGATAACTGGGGACATCAGGAGGGAGATCTGGTGCTCAAGCATCTGGGTCGTGTACTGAATGATTATTGTCGACCGGGTGATCTGACTGTACGTTACGGTGGCGAGGAATTTGCCGTATTGCTACCCGATACTTCGCTAAATGAAGCGCGTAGTGTCGCCGAACGCCTTCGGAAGCTAATCGAACTGGAATCGCCATCCCGTAAATATGCGGTTACAGCCAGTTTCGGCGTTGCCGAATGGGATGGTTATCAATCTGCGGAACAGCTCATTCAAGCTGCAGATGAAGCATTATACCGGGCCAAGGATGAAGGACGCAACCGGGTATGCTGCTACAATGCAGAGTCTGCTGATCGGGCAACCGAAGCGGGCTGAGTAATCATTACATGCATAAACCAAAATGTCCAAACAGACAAACATCCCTGCCGACAATGGAGTCAGCAGGGATGTTTGTCTATGGATTAGGATTCTACTTTTCGAGAATAAGCAGCAGCATACTAAAGTCCTGTTCAAAATCCCAATCCAGATAGGCAGTACGGAGAGGGCGGCCAAGCAGATCCAGTATAGGTAGCTCTTCGAGAAAATGGCCCAGCTCCAATTCACGTTTGGATACACGAAGGGCGCTGTTGAATCCTTTTTGAATAATCTGCTTCTCCAGATTGATTAACAAGCCCTTGCGCAGTACAACCAGAATGTCGTTGGACAGCCAAAAGGAATTGACAGCCTCCGGAGCTTTTTGCACTGATTCGGTGATCTGGCTGACTTTGATATGCAGATCGGCTTTGCCTGTGTAGATATCTTCGTCAAATGTCTCGGTTAATGTCTCAAAAGTTACAGCGATTGCAGCAGTATTATATTCAAGCTTCCAATCGATGAATACATGGGATACATGATGACCAAACGTATATTCAATCTTTTTCTGCAGAGCGGGAAATACAAATTGACTGAGCAGAATATGGATATGGGTATAACGTTCATCTGGATCATCAGGCAGCCGGTCATCACCGGAATCGGTTAGTTCCTGAAGTAGAATCACTGCACTTTGCTGGTTAAAATGGATATGGATTCTCTCTGGCTGCTTGCCGAACTGGCTCTGGCACAGCAGGTTAGCCTGTCTGAGAATCGGGTCCAGATGAAGTTGCTGTGACACAGTTAAATCCCCTTTGCATATATAGTTACAGTGTATTACCCATAAACAGCAAATTGTTAAGCAATTGGATATATCTCTATTTTCCAAACGCTGTTTTCAGGGGAATAACCGAAGCTAACCGTCACAACTACATGAAGGTTCTGATTACGAGGATATGCTGGAATTATAATAAAGCCCCTGGCAGCGTATGCCGGGGCTTTTTATGGATGGAAAGGTATGCGTTATTTATAGGATAAATCAATCTAACAGGGGAAAGATTTCCGGTTTAATATTTGGTTAACTGCCAGTTTTCTTTGGCCCAATGCAGCTTCCCGGAGCCTGCACCATCTGCGGCGAGCAGGCGGTTGATAAGTGTAGAGGGGTCATCCATTTGATACGTATAAGGCAGCGAACTGAATCCATTCCATGAGAAAGCTTTGGCTGGAGCAGGATAGGGAGCGAGCGGACTATCAGCACTATAGCTGTCTCCGCGGAATGTTTTGCCGCCATTTTCATAAATAGTATCCAGTGCACGAATTTTACCGGTATAGCTCGCATCCGCCGGATCGGCCTGATTGTTGCGGATCGGAGAGGCGACGTCGATAATACGGGATTTCTCAAGCAGCAATGCGCCATCTTCCGTAGAAATCGCCCCGTTGCTGGTGACGGTAAAATGATAGCCTTTGGAAGTAATCGCTTTTTCCATCGCTGGCGTAATGCGTTTCTTGGCTGCGGCCAGACCGGCAGCATCCATCACAATGTTGTAGGCGTGGGCATTACCGCCGCGCAGACGAGGCATACGGTCTTGGATGTCCAGGTAATAATTATGATGAAGCGTTACTTCCAGATCGGCGTTATCCGAGGCGAATTCAGTAGCTCCGACGAGATGGGTCTTTTTCTGGCCCGAAGAGATTGCGATAATATCTGCCGGTGACATACCGACCGCACTGCTGCGCAGATAATTGTACATCGGATAAGCGGATTTATTCGCCTCCATGGCCTGAATCTGCTGAGTTACCCAGCTACCGGCACTGCCATCATCCCCGCGGAAATATGACCAGGAGATGGTCACACCGGAGCTGCCCTTTTTGACATCGACAATTCCGTCGTAAGCTTTGTTGAATGTACAGTGGTCGATCCACACTTTGGAGCTGGCTCCTTCGATCGTGAGATAGTCCCAGTCATTTTTGTCATAGTCTCCTTTGGAGGCTTCATCCCATTCCCATAGTTCATCGAACTCCAGATTGCGGATAATCACATTGGAGCTGCGCTTGACACTAATGCCGGCATGTTTGATTTTGGAGCCGTTGGCAGAGAAAATAGTCAGTCCATCGAATCCATCTATGCTGAGTTTGCTAACCCCTGTTTTTTTCAGCACCGGATGTGTGAGTGGAGCATTATGAGCGGCAAAAGGAGAGGTCTGTGCCGCTGCCGGAAGCTCATTCCATCCAAGGTCCAGATCGTTCATGACCTCAATGACTTTGACACCTGAATTTTTGCGCAGCGCCTGTGCCAGATCGGTAGCGTTGTAGACTTTTTTGTAACGACTGTCAGTCTCGTGAATGATGCCTCCGCCTACATTACCGGTAGAAAAGCCAGTCAGATTATAAGCGTTATAAGGTGCAGCTATTTCCATCGATGATAAGATAGCGCTTTCATAAGTGTTGTTGGAAACGGATTCGGCAGCATAGGTCTGAGAAACAGATAATGGCAGCACAGTCAAAGCAAGCGCGCTGCTGAGAAGTACAGTCAATCCTTTATACAGTCTTCTTTTTGTCATTTCATCCTTCTCCTCTTCGGATACATATAGTGTTGGAGTACCGGACAGAATCGCTATGTAGAATGAGAAGCTCTATTTATTCCGGTACGCCATATGTACAAAATAACACTCGGCAAAAGAAAGGAAAAAGAGGAAGCAAGAACTAATTCATAGACGTTAAATGACATATCATGCGTTTTGAAATCCTTTTTGGCATGAATGCTGTTGAATATCGTCAGATGGCATATATGTTTAACGAACGCATCGATATCAAATAATAGAAGGCGGAAAAAGGCGCAGATCAATAGCTATAAATGATTATAAATCGCTTCAAGGAAATAGATACAGGTTTGACTGCCGGACAGCAAAAAAGGAAACACTCTCTGGTATGAGAATGTTCCCGATTGAGAATAACTTATTGAATATACCTACAATCAGAAGCCTACCGATGAAGGCGTTCTACCTTCTGGCAAAGCCTGTGAAGATGAAGACTGGGAAGATGTTGAAGATTGTGCAGAATGTGAAGAATCGTCAGAAGAACTTTCACTGGATTTGAATCCCTGTACTTCGGTCTTCAATTCGCCAGCGGATGTTTGCAGTACTTCTTTCCATTCCTTAACGACGCTGATCGCTTCTTGCACGACTGGCGTAATCTCGCGGATCATCTGGATAATTTCCTGACCACGGGTGGTAGCGAGCTGTGTTTTTTCCTTGGCTGTTACCGCAAAGTCGGAAGCGGAAGAAGCTGCATTCGCTGTGCCACTTTTGAGACTGTAACGCATATCTTCACCGGACTTCGGTGCCAGCAGCAACGCTGTTCCTGCACCTACCAATGCTCCTGTAATAATTCCAAATACCAGATTTTTCGTTTCCATATTAATCTCTCCGTTCGTTATAGTAATGTATGCTGAAAATAGTTCCTGTCTGGCTATCTACAGCATACTTACCCAATGAAACGGCATTCGCTTACATATCGGACTGTAGAATTCATAATTATTTATTGGTACAGCAGTTGAGTATGTATATCTATTCGTATTCGTAGAACGGTTTGATCTCCTGACCATTCAGCCAAAGCCAGGCTTGCTGACCAACTGAAGGGTAGATATCCTGGGGATGCCACCATGCTGTCAGAATCAATGTAGCGATTACCGTTAGCGACCAGAGGATAATCCCAGGGATTTTGGGCATTAGACGCGTCAGTCCCAAACAGAAGAAAATAATAAAAAAGTTGGCTACAAGGGTCATCGGTATAGTGAATATTCTTTGCAGGCCTGTCATTGGAAAGAAATAAAGAAGAAGCATCAGCATAATGATTGTCGGTACAAAACCAGCGATAAACCAATACGCACTGCTTAAGGGAGTTTTATTCATCTAATCTCCTTTCTTTTCGAATCTTTTCGAAATCAGTTGGAATAAAATCAAGCAGAAATAGAGTGACAGCCAAAATGTATCAAATTTTGACTGTCACTCGTTTGAAATCAGGACATATCATACAGTTAGGCTTATTACCCGCTTAGCTGCTAACGGCCACACGCTTGGACAGCAGCTTCTCGGCGATAATACCGAGGAACACATAACCCGTGTTCAGCAGTGCAGTCTCATCAATATCAAAACGTGGATGATGATGCGGGAATCCGGTGTGTTCACTTTCATTTTGCGATCCTACATAGAAGAAGTTGCCCGGCTTGTGCTCCAGATAATAGGCAAAGTCCTCTGCGCCCATCGATGGCTCCGGAATATCGAACAGTGCTTCTTCACCAAGCGTGCGAATCACAATATCACGTACCTGATCCGCTTGTTCCGGTGGATTCACGACAGCAGGATAGCCGTGAATATAATCAATCGTATAGGTAGCTCGTTCGGCGAGTGTGATACCGTGTACCATTGTGCGAATATCGTCTTCAATCTGCTTGCGCACTTCCGGATCAAAGGTACGTACGGTGCCTTCGATTTTGGCTTTGTCGGCAATAACATTAAATGCCGATCCTGCCTGGAATACTCCTACCGTAACAACCGCCGATTTGAGCGGATTTACATGGCGGGAGACGATATGCTGCAGCGAACTCACCACCTGGCTGCCGATAACGATAGAGTCGATGGTCTGATCGGGCTTGGCACCATGACCGCCCTTACCCTGAATAACGATAGAGAACCCGTCAGCAGCTGCCATCGATGGTCCGGCAATAACGCCGATACGTCCTAGCGGCAGGTAGCTCGCGAGATGGGCTCCATATACCTCATCTACACCATCCAGCGCACCATCTTCGATCATTGCTTTGGCGCCGCCGGGGATCTGCTCCTCGGCATGCTGGAAAATAAACCGCACATTGCCTTCCAGCTGATCTTGATGCTGACTGATTACTTTGGCAACTCCAAGCAGGGCAGCAGTATGACCATCATGACCGCAGGCATGCATCACGCCGTCATTTTGCGAACGGTAGGGCACATCATTCTCTTCATGAATCGGCAGCGCATCAAAGTCCGCGCGAAACGCAATTGTCGGCCCAGGCTGTCCGCCCTGCAGATCGGCGAGAATACCCCCTTCACCGACACCAGTGCGCACCTGATAACCAAATCCTGTCAGTGTATCGGCGATAAACTGGGCGGTCTTTACTTCTTGAAAAGAAAGCTCCGGGTACTGGTGCATATGTCTGCGCCAGCTAACAATCTGTTCCTGCTCTGCCTGTAATTCCTGAATCCATTGTTTTTTCATGATGATTCCTCCTATTCTGTATATAGTCCATCCATTTAATGATAAAATAAATTCCATAATTTACAATAAAACATTCACTATAAATTATCACCCCTCATCTTATATGTCAAATTTGACAAAGGATAAGATAGAAGATCACTAACCTAGAAAAGGAGGGATGCTTTTTGGCAGAATGGATACCCTATGAGCGGAAGTTCGGGCACCCGGCAGACTTTCGGGTACGTTATCGATTTTATACTCAGGAGGAAGGGGGACGTCGTACGCTGCCTTATCAGGGATATCGTGCAGATTTTGCATATGCCGATGATGAGGGTGAACCGTTGACATTATATATGATTCATCCCGAATTCGAGGATGAACAAAGACAGGTTATTTGCAAAAACGGACCTGTCCCCGCCTGTGGCACGGCATTAATGTGGATTATTATTCCGGAACGGCGTCATGATATTCACAGACACCGGATACATAAGGGCACCCGTGGATATATGATGGAGGGTCCTCATCGTACAGCCGAACTGGAAGTGATTGAGATTCTGGGATTGTTCACTAATCCGTAATATCAATTACATATCTGTATGAATCCAATGAGGTCACTGTACGGAATGAATATTGTATTCTCCTGACCTGTTAATAGGTTCCCCATGCTTTTGACTGGCTCGATCTTGTTGAATATTATCATAAAGCGATATAGGGAGAGGTGTATATAATGAACGCGCAAGAACAAGAACATATTTTGGACGAAATTATCAGCTGCATGGCTATTGCCCAGGAGAATCCGGAGCTGCAGCGTATCCAGACCCGACACCGGCTGCATCTGGTTGATTTCTGGGATATCCCTCCAGGCAGCAAAGTGCTGGAAATTGGCTGTGGGCAGGGAGATACGACGGCGGTGCTCGCTCATCGTGTCGGGCGAGACGGGCTTGTCTACGGTATTGATATTGCGCCGCTTGATTATGGTAGTCCTGTCACCGTCGGCGACTCTGCCAAATTTCTGCTCCAATCCAAGCTTGGCTTTCAGACGCGGATGGAATACGGTGTGAACCTGCTGGCACCGGAGACTGATTTCCCTGCGGGCAGCTTCAGTCATGTGGTGCTCTCCCATGCTTCATGGTATCTGAATTCCAACGAAGAGCTGCTCCAGATTTTTACCAAAATACACAAATGGGGCGCCAAACTCTGTTTTGCCGAGTGGGATACACAGATCCGCAATATGCACCAGTTTCCCCATCTGCTCTCTGTATTGATCCAGGCCAAATACGAATGCTTCAAAGAAAGCAGTTCTGCCAATGTGCGCACCCTGTTTACTCCCCAGGATATTCGCGATGCAGCAGCTGCCGCAGGCTGGATTATCCGCAGCGAGCAGACCATTGCCGCCAATGATCTGCAGGATGGACAGTGGGAGACCGAGACGGTGCTGCGGGATTATGGCAGAGAGCTCGATGAACTGGAACATCTGCCGGATAAGTTGAAGATGCTGATTCGTTCGGAAGTGCATCTGTTGGAGCAGTCTATACGTGGTCTCGATCATCTCGAATCCATGTCCGCTTACGCGATGACAGCTGAGAGTGTACAGGTCTGAATAACAATGAATGAACACAACAAAGCCTCTCTCCCGTTATGGAGAAAGGCTTTTTTTACTGCCATCTGGAAGGGGATTTTCGCCTATTTCCTATTTCTAATATTAATTATACATTTATGGAAAATAATTCTTTTCAATGCTGTGTTAACTGATTATGCTTAAGGCAGATTCACAATAGAAAGGAGGCTATTTATGAAGGTCATATCCAAAGGATTCAAATGGTACATTTGCTGGTGTATGTTGCTGGTGTCAATGCTCCCGGCAGCAGGTCGCTCACATGCGGATACGATGGAAGATATGCAGGGTACTACGCTGCCGGGAGGAACGGTGTATACAGCCAGCGGATTCAGCGGGCCTACGTTTGAACCGGAGAATATCGGTGATGGGGACTGGTACAGTCTCTGGAGATTGAATGCCCGGTATGCCTGGCTGGAGGCCAAATTTCCGGAAGCCGTTCAGATGAAGGCTGTGCAGCTATCGACCGGAAGTATCGGTAAGCGCTATGAGACGTATACCGTGGAGGGGTTGCAGAACGGGCAGTGGAGTCGGCTGGGCAAAAAAACATACAAGCTCGATCCCGAAGGCAATGTCGCGCTCGCTCCTATTCCTGTTCCGGAAGGTTGGTACGATGGGATTCGGGTCAAAATCCAGTCGACCAGAGATTGGCTGCTCGTCACCGAGCTGCAGTACATTTCGGATCTGGATTCCCCATCGGAATTGAAAACCACGTATGGAGATCAGCAACTGGGTCTGACCTGGAAGCCTGTATCCGGTGCTTCCGGGTATCGGATTAGATATGGACCGGAGTCCGGGGGCTATACGCAGACACTGGACGTAAGCGCTGACACCTACAGTGGCCTGACAATTCCCAACCTGAATAATGGCCAGGTGTACTATTTGACAGTAGCAGCCCTGACGGGCAATTCGCGCAGCAATTATTCCAATGAAGTATTGAATGTGCCTGTTACCGGTTTTGATTTGCCGAAGGCGATGACTGGCGGGTCCAACGGCGAATGGTATCGTAATCCTGCGACCAACACGAGGGACCATAATATGTCTACAACGTGGAGGTATAATGGGAGCGATCCGCAGGGAGAGCTGTATTATGAATTTTTCTATCCACTGTATATCAGTGAACTTCAGCTTACCGTCTCGGCAGCAGAAGACAGCGACCTGACCTATACCGTTTATAAAGGAAGAGGATCGTCCGAGCAAGTACTGGCCCAGCGTCAGGTTCATCTGAATGGTTCGAGAAATCCGGTGGTACTGGACCCATTCCCGGTGACACCAGGTTGGTATAAAGATATTAATGTGCGAATTCAATCTTCGACTGCGCCGATCTTGGTCAATGAAGTGCGCTACAATACCGATCACACTCCTGTCCAAAATGTAAAGGTGACGAGCGGCAATGCACAGCTTACCCTCACCTGGGATCCAATTGCCGAAGCCGATCAATATCGGATTAAATACGGAATGGATTATGGTAACAATGCCAATACCCAGACGCTGACTGTGGACAAGGATGCCTATACCGGCTATACACTGACTGGGCTAGTTAATAATGGCAGTCCTTATTACATTGAGGTACAAGCGATTGTCAATGGGGAGGCATATGGCTATTCGGAGATAGCATCCGGCACGCCGCGAAGCTACAGCACAGGCGATTTCCTGCCGCTGGATACGATGGTTACCGCTTCCGGTTCATTCAATGATAATTATCCGTCTCATGCGGCGGATCGTGATTTTAGCAGTTCATGGGTGCCGGAGACAGGACAAAGCAGAAGCGGAACCATTAATTTTGCTTTTGCCCAGCCGATTGATATTCATGCTATACAGCCGGTGATGACCATGTATCCGCCAGGTACCCAGCATTATGTGATTTATGGTCTGAAGGGTCGGGAGTGGATTCTATTGTATGACGGACAGGTGCAGGTACCCTATAATGCGTCAGGCGGCGTGCTTGAACCGATTCCGGTAACGCCAGGCAAGTATGAGGGACTAATGCTCACAATCGATGCATCTCCCAATTGGCTGGTTCTGCAGGAACTGCTCGTATTCTATAATCAGCCGGTGGGAACGGTGATGGGCGATACGTATGGAACCATATCCCTGCCCACTGTGAGCGCGGATACCTACCAATAATTAGAATGATGATCGTTAGCAAAGTGATGGGTACTCATCGATTGTTTGTATAGCCGACGGTAATACGTTATCAATAGCTAAAACCAAATACTCCCCTTGTACGCTTTGGAGGAAGCGCACAAGGGGAGTATTAAGCATTGCACAGTATGGTTATGGAAGGAGAGAGCCGATTCAATATCTATGTGTATAGCCGGCTCTTTTCCGGATTAAGCAGCTCGGTGATCAGGTGCGGGTGCTGTAGGTGTACCGCCATGTTTGGTATGTTTTTTGAAAAGGGTTGCTTTCAGGTAAGGCAGTACCCAGCGATCCAGACCGACTTTACCGGCATTGGCACCAGCGACGACGATGAAGATCTCGGCCAGCAGCAGGTACGGGTTGGTGCTCAC
>NZ_AOIG01000036.1:0-45588 GCF_000346635.1 Paenibacillus shenyangensis | reverse complement strand
TAAAGTGTTTGACTTGCTCATTCCTTGCTGACGTTCGATTACTCGAACATTTTAATTCAAATCCCATTTGTTCAGTTTTCAAGGAACTTACTTTTCTTAACAACTCTTAGAGTATATCATTTTCAGAAAAGCGTGTCAACCTCTAAATTTTCTTATTGATTTGTGATGTCTCAAGGCGACTTAAATAATATATCATATCTTTTTTAAGGAAGCAAGTGTTTTAGCATTTTTTATTTTGAGGCGGTTATATCATATAGACTGCTGCTTTATGAAACAGCTATTAGATCGCTTCCTTCTTCTGTGTAGGTCGCTTCTTTCTTCTATATAGTTCTCCTCTTCTTTCTTCTATTCATTCTTCTGTAATATAGAAGAACCCTCATAATCGTATTTGATTCTGTAATTCAATCCACATTGGGTATCTCTATCTGAATGAATTGACGCTAAATCGGTAAAAGCGCTGGCTATGCCATTCTGGCACGTTCTGGCGCTTTTACCGATTTGCTTATCCTCAACTTATCCAGGGAATCAGATTGGTCTATTTATACTGCTGTCGGTTCTCAGTTGTTCTTTTGATGAGGTGTAACAGCAATTGGTGCGGAACTTGCACTGCTTCCGGCTTTATTTACGGCCTGGATCGTATAATAGTAGGTTTGGTCATTGGTTAATCCCTTGTTGGTATAATGGGCGTCCTTGCGTTTTGAGGTGATTGCTTTGCAGGGACCCTTTACTGTATCCGCACGCAATAGGGTATAACTGTCGGCTCCGGTTACTGGATTCCAGCTGATCTTTACTTTTTCGCTGGATGGTTTGGCATCTATTCCACTTGGCGCTGCAGGAACAGCACCGTCTGTTGAAGGATAGTTTTTGATATCCGGCAGTTCATCCAGGGTTATGACATAAGGGTGATTGTAGACTTTCTTTAAATGTGCCAGCGAATTGGTCTTTTCATCATGAGTTCCCCATGTACTGAACCAGCTCCAGTCGGCATGATGGGATGCCAGTAGATCCGGATCGGGAATAGCGCCGTTCTCTGTCATTGCTATCAGCTTGCGATCTTTAATAAGTGAAAGCAGCTGATCGTATTTGCCGACCTGAACATTATAATCTCCTCCCGGAGGATAGGAATCGTAGCTTACGATATCGACAACATCATCGCCAGGATACCATTCTGGCGAAACCGAGTTCCAGACCCAGATCAGATTGTTCAATTGGTGTTCATTGGTTAACCGATCATACAGCAGACGGTACAGCTCTTTGGAAGGTTCCGGTCCTTTTGCTCCCCACCAGAACCAGCCTCCTTCGGCTTCATGCAGTGGACGGAAAAGGACGGGGACGTTGGCTTCTTGCAATTTCTTCAGCTGTACGGCGATTGTATCGATGTCTCTCAGCAGAAGGGTGTATTCTTCCGAGTCACGGTGGGACAACGCATACTGAACATCAAAGGTAGTAGAATCGGTATAGAATCCTCTCCACCACTCTTTGCCCGGTTGGTCAATCAAGTCCTTCGGGGCATTCCAGTGCCAGAGAAAAGTAACGATGCCTCCCTGACGATCCCAATCAATCGCTTTTTCCGTCTCGGTAGTGGCTGCGCCATACGCTATACGTGATGGCGAATAATCCATCAGGTCAAAACCGACGATAGCCGGCTTTTTGTCCAGATGGTTCTGCAGCCATTCCACATTGGAATAATCCTGCTGTCCGGACAGAATCTGATGGCCGTAACTGTCGACCAGATAACTCATCAGTGATCGGGCTGCCGGGGATGCATCAGGATTCACCAGCGATTTGGAAATGGGATGGGCAGGCTCCTTTGTTACCTTTTCAATAGCGAAATAGTCGATGTCATAATATCCCCAACCTTTGTCGAGCCGGATCGTGTTGGCGCCCTTTTTCAATATGGATTTGGTGACGGCAATTTCCTTAAAACCGTTGGTTGATGGAAAGTCTACAATTCCGGCTGAAGATCCGTTCACAAATATATTGGTCTGTTTGGCTCCTTTGGACGCGTTATATCGAATCTTAATTTGATACAGACCCGCCTTGGGAGGATTGACGGTTACGGTAATCGCATCTCCCTCCTCATCGAATCCGGTAACATAGCCGCTGCCGGAATAGCCTTTGGCCGACGTGGATATGCTTACTCCTTTTAATGCTCCTTTCTCTGCTTCGTAAATACGGGATTTTCCTTCTGCCGGAGATAATGCAATTGTGGAGCTGAGCATCACAGCAGCCAGCAGTACCATACCTGTTTTTTTCACTTTATTTCCCTCGCTCTCATTTTTTTGTTTTGGTTTTGATTTTTCAAGATATGCTGTAGTCGTGGAAATGTTCAGCGTTGTCGAGTTATTGCCTGCTTTACTGTTTTAATTTGGGTAAGTTTATTGAACGCATATTTGTAATCGCTTACAATACAGGGCTGTAATTGGCGGCTTGTTTATGTCATGGTTTGGACAAGCCGCCGTGTGCATCATCTTTTCTATTTTATTTGTATAATTACATATCTCCTGGAAAAGTCATCAACCTATACTTGGAAAAAGATCATTTGGTGGACCAGAGTTGAATTCGATCCTGGATATGCTGTGTATAGACTTTCTCCATTTCCTGCACACCGGCTTGGTCCAGCTCTGCCATGTATGCATCCCATACCCGGTCGAAATCTTCCGGCTTGGCCATAACGGCTTCGGGAATCCGTTTCCATGTAATATCCTTCATCTTGACACCCAAAATGACGGAAGGATCTTCATTAGGCAACGATATGGTGTAGGCTGCTCCATACGCTCTTGGCTGAAAGTCTTCTTCAGTCGGAAAAAGGTCTTTCCAATGCTCGGCTTTGTAAGCTTTTAATGTCTCTTTCTCTGCCTCGCTATAATTGGAGCTTAGCAGTTCCGGATAATTGCGGGTAAAGTAATTGCCGGTAGAGTCCTTGATGCCATCGCCATAATGAACCATCAGGTTCCAGTACAACGCGAGACCGGATTCTTTCTGGAAAGCTGCACCATCATTGTTGGCCCGCTCCTGTACTTCCGGTATAAGTGAGCGTTTGCCATTTTTGACTGTATAATGCTTGCCTTCTATTCCCCAGTTATTCAGGATCTGTCCTTCCTCTGATGCGAGAAAATCAAGGAACTTGATCGCACGTACCGGATCTTTGCATGTGCTGGAGATCGAGATACCGTATCCTCCGTCAAAGCCGGCGAGCCAGAAACTCGTATCTTTGTATTCCTTGCTCATGGTGACTGGATAATGACCATACGTCTGGTCGAACTTGCCTGCTGCTCTCAGGGCGTTCTGTCCGTCTCCATAATCCCACTCCGGATCAGCCAGACCGAGAATGCGTCCTGATGCGACTTTTGCCTTGAACTGATCGGTCTTCTGCACAAAGCTCTCCGGATCAAGCAGACCGATCGCGTTCATATGATTCAGCCAGCGGAAAAATTCCTTTTCCTCGGGGCGACGGAAATGATAGGTCGCCTGATGTGTATTTTGGTCGATATAATATTCGCCATCATCAGGTCCCCCAGTAGTCTGAAATCCAAGATTGGTCACCTGATACATATGCCAATCATCCGCGTTCAGGGACATACCGATATTCTTATTGCCATTCTCATCGGTCGGATGCTTGGTGATGTAGGACTGGATCGTCTTTTCAAAATCCTTGACGGTACGGATATCCGGGTATCCGGCTTCCTTGACGACACGGTGCTGAAGTTCAAAACCGGCGTCTGCCCTGATCTTCTTCTCCTCTACAGCGGACCAGGTTGGAATCGCATAGATGGATGGGTCCTCCAAGCTGTACTTGGTACGTACCAGCTTGTCTCCGAGCATTTTCTTGATATTCGGCGCATGCTCGTTAATTAAATCGGTCAGATCCAGCACGGCACCTGCGTCGACAAGTTTGCCCACATCCGCCTTGGCTGCGATCAGATCCGGGTAATTGCCGGTTGCTGCAATCAAAGACAGCTTTTGTACCGGATCTCCTACGGCGAACTCCGCATTTAGCGTAACTCCCGTTTTTTCCTTGATCACTTTGCCGACTTCATCGTTCATATTGTTCCAATTGGTACTGGAATCTTCAGAAAAATAAGTAAATGTAATGGGCTGTGTATCATCGCCGCTGGTCCCGGACGTATTCTCTCCCGGGGTATCTGTACTGCTGCAGCCTGCAAATGCTGTCACCATTGTTAATGATAGTAGCGCAGCTGCGATCGTTTTGTTGCCTGGCTTCATGAAGCTATCCCCCCATTTATAATAAATCATTGACCTGAAGCGAAATGGAACCTGAGTGGATTGGCAGCGGTTTTAACTTTTGACGGCTCCAAGTGTCATTCCTTTTACAAAGTATTTCTGCAGGAATGGGTATACGACAAGAATGGGTACTGTCACGATAATGGTGATCGCCATTTTGACGGACTCGGGTGATACCTGGGTCATCCGGTCAGCTATATTCGAAATATCCTGGGAATTGGTAGCGCTGGTCGTTGTACTCTGCAGAATCTTCATCAGTTCATACTGCAGCGTCGTTAGCGACTCATTGGAACCATTGAACAAATACGTATCAAACCAGGAGTTCCACTGTCCCACTGCCAGAAAAAGCGCTACGGTCGCCAGTGCCGGTTTGCAAAGCGGAAGGATAATACGCCAGTAAATCATAAAGTCGTTGGCTCCATCCAGTTTGGCAGATTCCTGCAGCGCATCAGGCAATCCGTCAATAAAAGAACGAATAACGAACACATTAAATGCACTGACCAGCCCCGGTAAAATGTAAACTGCAAAGGTATTAATAAAATGCAGATCTTTCATCAGAATAAACCCGGGAATCATTCCGCCGGATACATACATGGTGATCGCCAAAAAGATGGAGATCCATCTTCGGGCGCCAAAATCGCGGCGGGCCAGTGTAAAGGCCAGCATGGAACCGCTGATCAAGCCTGCTATCGTCCCGATCACTGTTCGCAAAACGGAGTTCTGAAATCCGGTAATCAAACCGCTGTACGTAAAGATCAAATCATAGTTTTTTAATGTGAATTCTCTTGGCCATATGGTGATCCCTCCTCTGACGGTATCGACCGAATCATTCAGGGAGATGGCCAGTACGTTCAAAAACGGATAAAGCGTCAGAATCGTTACGATAACCATCGACACATAAACAATCACTTCCAAAATCCGGTCCTGCGGTGATTTCATCTGCAGCTTGCTTTTGGTTCTACGGACCGGTGCAGTGCTGTTGACAGTTCCCATTTCGTCCTCCTTACATAATGCTTTCTTTGGTAAAACGCTTAAAAATGCCATTGGCGGCAAACAATAAAAGCAGACTAATCATCGAATTGAAAATATTGATCGCTGTCCCGAACGAATAGCGTCCCATGGCCAGTCCATGGTTAAGCGCATACAAATCAAGCACTTCGGAATAATCGATAACCATGTGATTGCCCAGCAGAAACTGCTTTTCAAAGCCGTTACCCAGCAGATGACCAATGGACATGATGAGAAGGACAATGATGGTTGGCCGGATGCCAGGCAGTGTAATATGCCACATCTGTCTTAATCGACTCGCTCCATCGACCCGTGCGGCTTCGTAAAGCTCCGGACCAATTCCTGAAATGGCAGCCAGATAGATGATCGCGTTCCAGCCTGTTTCTTTCCAGATATCTGCACTGGTGACGATATACCAGAACCAATGTCCCTGTGACATAAAAGAAATCGGCTGATCGACCAAGTTCAGGCTCATTAATATGCTGTTGACCACACCGCCATCCGTGGACAGCATTTTGGAGACGATCCCTGCAGCGACTACCCAGGAAACAAAGTGAGGCAGGTAAGAGACCGTCTGTACAAATCGTTTCATGACTCCCATACGGACTTCGTTAAGCATCAGGGCAAAAATGACCGGAACTACGAATCCTGCAATCAAGCCCATAAAACTCATGGCCAGTGTGTTGCGAAGGACCTGATAGAAATGATCATCCTGGAACAATGTGCGAAAGTGCTCCAGGCCTACCCACTTTTGTTCGAAAAAGCCTACCCCCGGTCTATATTTTTGGAAGGCCATGGTCCAGCCCCATAAAGGAAAATACTGAAAAACAAAAACCCAGAGCACAAATGGAATCGACATGTAATACAGATACTTTTGGTTGTTTAATGCTTTCCATCTGCTTTTTTTCGCTTGGGCAGTGTTTTTGTATACGCTTTCCTTCTTCGATAATATTCTGCTCATATTCCCCCTCCTTTCCTGATTTCCATCATAAATCAGAGAGAGAACATCGCCCATACAGCGGATTTCGGTAAAAATCATCTACTAATTATGGATTTTTAAAGTCGGATGGTGAGCAGCCTTCGTATTTTTTGAATTTGCCGTGGAAATAATTAACGCTTGTGTAGCCGACCTGCTCGGATACTTCATATACTTTCATTCCCTGCTGCAGCAGTTCTTTGGCTTTTTGGATCCGTACTTTGTCCAGATAAGTGTTGAAGTACTCTCCTGTTTTGTTTTTAAATATCTGACCGAGGTATGCTGTGCTGTAATTGAGCATTCCAGCCAGTGTCTCCAATCTCAAAGGGTCACTGTAGTGTCGATGGATAATATGGATCATGATCTTGAGTTCTTTTTCCTTGCCTTCCGGTTCTGCGTGTTGGGCTAATGCCAGCAGAAAGGAATGTGTCTCGTCCAGCAGATCTTCCAGATGCTCATAGGCAAAAATGCCTTTCATAAATTGCGAAATCTGTTCAGTCTCCCGCCTGGTTGCAGGGAACCCGTTTGTCAGTTTGTGTACGATCGCGTTGATTAAATGGAAAAACGATTCCTTGATATAGCGCTCATCATACTGTTGTGCAAGAAAAAAGGACAAACCATTCTCCAGTAGCGGCCGAACCATCGACTGATTGCCTGTATCGAGACTGTAATACAGCTGCAGGATCAACTCCTCCATGATCTCCTCGGGACTGCTATCCTGTGCATACGGGTTATCCGGCAGCGGACAGCGTGAAGCATTATGCCTGAGCAATTGTCCCTTTTTGCTGAAAAAGGCATGCTTCAATGACGATTGGGCATGTAGAAAAGAGCGGCTGATCTCTTCTACAGTTGATACCGCGCCACCTGTAGCCGCAATAAAATGACAGCTGCCAAGTGTGTTATGAAGCAGTTGGTACAATTCCGCCTGCTGCTTCCGGCCACGCAGCGGATTCTGAAGGAACAGCACCACATAAGGAAAATAGACGGTCACCGTCCCTCTTCCGGTATGCTCTATGCGTGATTTTAAACTCTCCCTAAATGAATGTACCTTCCCGGATCCATCATCTTCAGCACCCTTCGGAAGCAGGGCAACTATCTCATAACTATCCCATACTATTCCGGCTGCCCGGGCTGTACTATGTAAAGCAGCAGCATCTTCGCCGATATTCCGGGGTACAAGCAGACGCTGCAGCAGCCAGTCACGATCGGCTGTGGTGATTCGATCCTCCTCATATTGACGCTGCTGCTCTTCAATCTGCTCACGAATCCCCTGGAGCATCTGGGTCATCTCCCGTGTATCTACCGGTTTGAGCAGATAGCCGGCAACCCCGTACTTGATCGCCTGTTTGGCATATTCGAAATCAGCGTAGCCACTCAGTATAATGACATGCAGCTTGTAACCGCAGGACGACATACACTCAAGCAGCTGTAATCCGTCCATCAGCGGCATCCGAATATCAACGATAGCCATATCCGGGCGCTCCTGCTCCATTACTTTCAGTGCTTCTTCTCCATTAGCTGCTGCAGCAATAACCTCAAAGCCCAATTCCTTCCATGGAATCAATGTCTGAAGTCCAAGGCGAAGCTTCGGCTCATCATCCACAATTACGACCTTGATCAATGATCATCGCCTCCTGGCACAAAAAATGTGACTGTAGTCCAGCTCCCGTACCTGCTCTCGATCTGCAAAGCGCTGTCTTTGCCGTACAGCAAAACAAGCCGATCGTTAACATTGTGCAGGCCGATTCGCTGCTCTTTGGAATCATCTGCAGGAGAAGCGAGTTCCTGCTGCAGATACTGAAGATGCTCATCCGTAAAACCGGTACCGTTATCGCTTACTTGAATTTGTGCTCCGCCCGAAACCTTTTTTACTTCCACGCAAACAGAGCCGCCTTCGGCACGATGATCCAGACCGTGCACAATGGCATTTTCCACCAGGGGCTGGATAATGAGCGGGAGCACCTGGATGTCTTCCATGCCTGCCTCTACGGTTAATTGATACTGCAAGCGGTCTTCATACCGGAACTTTTGAATATCCAGATAACCACGCACACGCTTCAGCTCCTCGCCAAGCGAAATCATGCGGCTGCTGACTTCAAGGCTGCTGCGCAGCAGCGTACTGAGCAGCCATACCACTTCTGCGATATCATCCTGCTTGCGAATATGGGCTTCCATCCGGATCGATTCAAGCGAGTTGAACAGAAAGTGAGGATTAATCTGGCTGGCCAGCATTTTGAATTTCATTTCATCCTGTCTTTTTTCGATCAGGTTCTTCTCCCGGTTCGTGGCCTCCACTTCATGAAACAATCGGTCTATATCCTGGACCAGCGCATTAAACTGCCTGGACAAAAGACCAATCTCATCATTCCCGTCAATATGCAGCAGCGTCTGCCAGGAACCGGAACGAATCCGGGATACATGCCGGCTGAGCCGATGCAATCTTCGGGACAGCAGCACTGCAGAAGCATAGGTAAGCAGAGCCGCAAACATCAGACTGGATACAATTACAACAGCTCCCAGGAAGATCACATGATTGGCATCACGGGTAATCTCCGAAATGGAGAAGATGGAAATGGTTCGCAAACTGTTCCAGCTATCCTGCGGCTGTAATGTGGCTACGACGACTTTGGATGCTTTTCCATGCAGCGATATATTATAGCTGCCTGCCGGAAGACGCAGTATATCGGAATTCGTACCGACCTCCGCTATGTCACGCCCGGATACTTTGACAGTATTGGAAACGATCAGCCGATTCTGACTGTCCACGATCATCGTGGGGAAGGACTCCTGTGCCAGAATGGAGCGCAGCCGCTGCTTGTTGACATTAATAACCATCACTCCCTTTTGCCCGGAAACGTATAAAGGAAACGAACGAGCCAGGCTCAGTTCGTCCGCTTCTTTTCGTTCATCTGGAATCCGGTTCCAGCCGACGAGACCTTTTCGTGCTAACGCTTCCTGGTACCATGGCTGGGTGGTGATCGCTGCATCCGGCTGCATAAACTCCCAGTTATTCAGCGCACCCGGATTGGTCGCATAGATACGAATGCCCGAGATCTCCGGGTGCAGCTGAAGATATTCGCGAATGTTAGTGTAGTTATGATAGGCCTGAATCACTTCCGTATAGCTGCTGTATGTCTGACCGGCAGTCTTTTTCAACTGATTGTCATTCATCAGACGATTCGAAATGTCCAATGGCACCTTGATCAGTTCCTCTGTCCGTTTTTGCACGCGTTCCACATTATCGGATACCTGTACAAAAGCGCTCTCCACGACCACTTCGCGCAATCTTGCGGTCAGAAAAAGGCCGCAGAGCAGCAGAGGAAGAACGGCTGTTGAAATGAACGTCACTGCCAGCTTTTTTCTTATTTTCATATCATTCATTATTCGGACCAAAAACATAATTCATCCTCCGGTAACAAGACTTTCCTATACTTAAAAAAAGCCCCTTCCTGCTTAAAAGGGGCTTATCTTATCTCTATCCGTGGGTACGTACTCGCCTTGATTTTCCTATTGTATGGCTTGAAGTCTAAAGCAGCGGCTCTGGTAGTCTTTCGGTTCGTAGCTAAGCGGCAGGCCCAGCTGCATCAGTCGATCTCCTCCATACAGGCTGCTTTCCCCGCCACCTTCACGTTCCACTGTGTATTCCAGCTCCGGGTCCAGTCCGTTCAGACGCAAAATTCGTTGAGGTGCATTGGGCACAGCCATCACCTGGAAGGCATAGACCAGCGCCTCTGTCTTATCCGCCGAAACGAACATCCATGATGATCCATTGCCTTCAAAAGGACTTTGCAGACGGTATAGATCTCCCTGCTGAACCAGACCGCGAACCTGCTTGTAGCTGGCGACCTGGCGCTGAACGGTGTCTTTTTCCTCATTGGTAAATTGTGTAAGATCCAGTTCGTAGCCAAAATTACCGGACATGGCCACACTGCCGCGGAAATCAAGCGGTGTATTCCGTCCTACTTGATGGTTAGGAACGGCCGACACATGGGCACCAATTGTACTTACCGGATAAACCAGACTTGTTCCATATTGGATCTTTAGTCGTTCCACTGCATCGGTATTGTCGCTGGTCCATGTCTGCGGCATATAATACAGCATTCCCGGATCAAACCGGCCGCCTCCACTGGAGCAGCTTTCAAATAGAATATCGGGAAACTGTGAAGTGATCCGTTCCAGCAGTTCGTACAATCCGAGTACATAGCGATGAGCGGTCTCGGCCTGACGTTCCGGCGGCAGTGCTGCCGACCCGATCTCGGTCAGGGCACGGTTCATATCCCATTTCACATAGGCAACAGGTACCGTCGAGAAAATCTCCGCGAGGGACTCATAAATATAATCTCTTACTTCCGGACGGGTATAATCAAGTACAAGCTGCCATCTGGCTTCGCTGCGTCTTCTGCCCCGCACATGAAGACACCAATCGGGATGCTGGCGGTACAGCTCACTATCCGGTGAAATCATCTCCGGTTCAAACCAGAGTCCGAATTGCATGCCTAATCCGTTAATGCGCTTCGCCACATCGGCCAGCCCATCCGGCAGCTTACGGCGATCTTCATACCAGTCGCCCAGAGAGGAATTGTCAGCATCACGTTTGCCAAACCAGCCGTCATCCAGTACGAATAATTCAATTCCCAGTCTGGACCCTTCTTCTGCAATGGCAACCAGCTTGTCCGCACTAAAATCAAAATAGGTCGCTTCCCAGTTGTTGACCAGAATCGGTCGTTCCTGATCCCGGTACTTTCCACGGCATAACCGATTACGATACAAACGATGGTACGTCCGCGACATCTCTCCCAGTCCCTGTGCGGAATATACCATCACGGCTTCCGGCGTCTGGAATTGTTCTCCGGCATGCAGCAGCCAGGCAAAATCAAATGAATTCACACCGATGCCCAACCGGGTACAGCCAAAAGAATCCACCTCTGCCACCGCTTCAAATCCGCCGCTGTAGACGAGACTGAACCCATAAGCTTCTCCATGATTCTCTGAGGTCTCCGGCGTAACCAGAGCAGCAAACGGATTGAACTGATGACTGCTCATCCCCCGTTTGCTGTCGATACGAATCTCGCCCTGCAGAAGTGATCTGCGCTGGATATTGCCTTCCCTTGCCCAGGCTCCGGACAGGTACATCATTTCCATATTATCGTGTCCGAACATATCCACACTTGTGCTCAGGGCACGCAGCAGGCGTATCTTCTGCTTTCCCTGGTTGATCAAGCGGGCCGAGCGCACGATAACATTACGCTCTGCGAAGATGGAGTACAGCAGCACAACCTGAAGTCCCGAATAGCCATCTCTCAAAACGAGCTCAAGCGTATCCGCTTCCGATTCATTCTCCACATATACTGCCGGAAGTCCGTCTAATTCCGGTTTCCCTTTTAGCAGCCGATAACTGTCGTACTTTAGCTCCGTGACCCGGGTCCCGTCCTCCAGTTCAACTTGATACGCCGGGTTGCGAAAATCTCCGCTGCCGTACTGTGGATATTCCTGCGGCAATCGATCGAGTCCTGTTCCCGGAGACGTATGGATCAGAAGTTCATTCATTGTGGCCCGGTGCTTCAGCGTGGCTCCCCAGTACACATGTACAGGATAACCATCCACGATCTGAATCAGATAGCTCATCCCGGAAGATTGCAGATGAAATAAACCCTTCTCCTCTTGAACAATAATGCTCATCATCAACACTCCTTCATTTTCGTTAAGCGTTATGTATGCTGGATATCTCATAAACTACTGTGGCTTTTGCAATTTTTATACCATATGGTTTGAGACTTCCAGAATATATGGTTTGAGGATTGTTTTAACCTTGACAGAGAATAAGATTTACATATAGAAACAATATATGAAATCGTTTTCTTCGTACATGGCATGATGATTAGAAAATATGGTATTTTGATAGATACTATTGAATTTCCGATAGACAAATTAGAAATAAGGAGATTAGCGGATGATTGAGTATTTGCCAAGAAGCAAACAGCACACCGAACTGTATCTTACTCAATTCGGCATGGAGGACTGCATACCCAGTCACCAGTTTGGTCCTGCTGTACGAACGCACTATTTGCTGCATTATGTTTTCGAAGGGGAAGGAATTTTTGAGGTGGACGGAGTCAGGCACTCTATTGGGCCGGGACAAGGATTTTTGATCTGTCCTCATGTCGTTACGTATTATGCAGCGGATCAAGTGAACCCTTGGTCCTACGGATGGATCGGATTTAACGGAGCGCTGGCTGAATCGCTGCTGGAACAGGCAGGGCTGAACCTTTCTACACCGATCTTGGAGTACGAACCAAAAGAGCGGATCTATGAGCATTTGCAGTGGATGATTCAGTCCAATGAAAATCAGCAAGCCCGGGAAACCCGGTTGATGGGATTGTTGTACCTGATGTTGTCGCTGCTGGTAGAAAAGGGACCCAAAACACTGCCTCCTCCGGTGAACAGCCGGGCGGATGTCTATGTGGAGCAGGTGAAAGATTTTATTGAAATGAACTTCTCCCAGAAGATTACGGTGGAGGATATTGCACACTTTATCGGACTGAATCGGAGCTATTTGTGTTCGTTATTTACAAAAACAACCAAAGGGAGCATACAGGACTACCTGATTCGCTACCGGATGGAGATGGCTGTAAAAATGCTGGTAAATACGGATCTTACGATCGGCAATATCGCTCGTTCGGTTGGCTATGTGGATCCTCTGCTCTTCTCCAAGATTTTCAAAAGGATAAAAGGCATGTCTCCCAAAGCCTATCGCAGTGCATCTCCGCTTCAGGGTAAAATGCCGATAGACTGAAAGAGCAGTGGATGGGGGAGCGGTTCATCTTTCTTTGGCCTGTATAGAATGAGTTAGCATACCCGCGTCTATGAATTGCTGGGGTCCAGTTTATTCTCTCGCGTTCTTCTTGCTCAAAGGTTTATAATAAATTTTAGATATTAGCTTAACTTTGTATATCAGATTTTGAAAAGTTTCAGATGGATATGACCGCTGCATTTGTACGAATCGGAAGATAATTTTTGATCTATTTTGAGCATGGCTGCGAATATGCTGATAAGGTGTATTTTGCTCGTGGAATATCTATATAGAATGTTCGTCTGGACACCAATATATGATTTCAGGCGGATGACCGATTTTGAAGGGGGAACTATGAATGGGACGCTGGATTGCTGCAGTACAAAAAGGATTTGGTAAAAAGCTGATCCGGCTGCATAGCTGGAACGCATGGTTGGTCGCCCTGCTCGCGATTACCGGACTCGTTCTCGTAGGCGGGTTCTGGAGGGAGATTCTCGGGGAAGGAAGAATATGGATTCGCTGGATTCATATTATAGGAGGATTGGCACTGCTGGTACCTGTTGTGTACTATCTGTTCCTGGCATCCAAGCACTGGAAACAAATCCGGGAGAAGCCGAATCAGAAAATGAATGTCATTCTGGTCATGATTCTGCTGGTTGGATGGATCATCTCCGGCATTCTGTTATGGCTGCTTCGGCAAGTAGGCCCTGCTGTAGCAAATACCGCTTTATTTATACATGATCTGCTCACCTGGGTGGGACTGCCTTATATTATTTATCATTCGCTTACACGCACAGCTTGGCTTAAAGATCCCAAAAAGCGCAGTATCCGTCTGTCCGATGATTCTGCTGGCAAACCTGCGAATGCAGCGCCAAAGGGAAATGCTGCTGCATCTGTAACAAGCAGACCTTCTGCTGCACAGACTCCTTCTCCTTTTTATACACGTCGTGCCTTTTTGCGTTCGGTGATCGGTGTGGGGCTGGCAGTCTCGGTGGGTCCAACCTTTATCCGCTGGCTGGGCAGCTCCTTGCAGGGCGGAGGTGGCTGGGAGGAAATGGCGGCAAGTAATCCAAACAAAATGATTCCCGATCCCAAGCCGATGCCGGCTTCTCTGCCACCGGAAGGCGGAGGTGCTCAGGGCGAATTCCGCGTCTACACGGTTACACCGATTCCTTCATTTGATAACAGCAACTGGTCGTTTACAATCGATGGCTTGGTCGATCGTCCGCAGACATGGAACTGGGAGCAGTTTTTGAAAATCAAACGCTCGGTACAGGTAAGTGACTTTCACTGTGTAACTGGCTGGTCCGTATACAAAAACACATGGGAAGGCATTCCACTGAACGACTTTTTGAAAATGGCTGGTGTTAAACCAACTGCCCAAACGATCAAGTTCTATTCCGGTGATGGCGTGTATACAGACTCGATCACACTGGAGCAGGCGCAGCTAAAAGATATCATGGTTGCTGTACTGCATGACGGCAAAATTATTCCAGCTGATCTGGGCGGACCGGTACGACTGGTTATTCCCAAAATGTATGCCTACAAATCGGTAAAATGGCTTAACCGTATCGAGCTCATTGCAGAAGATCATATCGGATATTGGGAACAGCGTGGTTACGACAAAGATGCTTGGTTGCCGGATAATCTGTCCTGATCGTTTTCGTAATAAATATATGTATTTACTGGATCATGATACAAATCTGATGCAGGACCTTGAGAATGTAAGGAAGGTTCAAATACATTAAACACATCGCAAATTAGCGATAGACATACCAAAAAAAGACGAGAGCCCTTATTACGGGGGCATCTCGTCTTTTTAATATGCAACTATTTGTAATACAAATGCTCTTGCTTAGAGGCTTGAGTGAGCATAAGATCTCTACATGCCAAGGTCTCTACATATATCCTTGTAGATACTTCGGTACATGTATCGCTTGAGACTGCCCCATGCCTCCCAACCCCAGCTTCAGATTCGGTTAGCTATTCCAGTTCCAGCAGCTGACGAAGCTGCTCTTCATCTTCGATGACTTCGATACCCAGATCGCGGGCTTTGGTCAGTTTACTGCCAGCTTTTTCGCCAGCGATAACGATATCCGTTTTTTTAGATACACTGCCGGTTACTTTGGCTCCCAGTTCTTCCAGACGCGCGGCCGCATCATCACGAGTCATCGTATGCAGTGTACCGGTGAGTACTACTGTTTTATTGGTAAAGTAGGAGTCGGATACGACTACAACAGGTGCTTCCGGTACCTGAGGCTGTACGCCAAGTTCCAGCATTTTCTCAATACTTGCACGCATGAATGGATCTGCGAAAAATTCTACGATACTCTCTGCGACAATCATGCCTACATCCGGTAGCTCCACCAGCTCTTCGGCTGTCGCATTCATGATCTTGTCCAGATCCCGATAATGTTCGGCCAGCATCCGCGTTGTTGTTTTACCTGTATTCGGTATACCGAGTGCATACAGGAAGGAAGCCAGATCACGGGTTTTGCTGTCTTCGATAGCCTGGAGCAGATTGCTCGCTTTGCGTTCGCCAAAACGCTCCAGACTGACCAGATCATCAAACTTCAGGTTATAGAGGTCAGCAGGCTCGCGAACCTGCAGCTCACTTTGCAGCTGCGTCGCCGTTTTGACGCTGAATGTCTCGATATCCATCGCATCTCTGGAAGCAAAATGAGTAATTCGCGCAACGATCTGCGGCTCACAGCCCAGCTTGTTGTTACAGAATAAATGCGCGCCACGCTGTTCCAGCGGGAATCCACAGGCCGGGCAATTCTCCGGATATACAATCTCTTCGCCGTCATTTTCCTCGGATACCTTGCCCAGGATCTCGGGGATAACATCATTGGAGCGGCGAATATAGACACGTGTACCCAGAGCATGCTTCAGGTTTTTGCGTTCAATATCGCCAATATTGTTCAGTGTACAGTTCTGTACGGTTACACCGGCGAGCTCTACCGCTTCCACACGTGCGAGCGGCGTGATTTTACCGGTGCGTCCTACATTCCAGGATACGGATTCCAGAATCGTACTGGTCTCTTCCGCTTCAAATTTATAAGCAATCGCCCAGCGCGGGAACTTGTCTGTATAACCGAGCACTTCACGGGTACGCATATCGGTGATTTTTACAACTGCTCCATCAATCAGATAATCCAGACCGCTGCGGCGTGTCTGAATCTCTTCCAGCTGGACAATCACATCGTCAAAATTCTCGAAATACGAAATATACGGATTGACCCGGAAATGATTATCTTTCAGGAACTGCATCATTTCCTGCTGTGTAGCGAACCGAATACCATCCATGTAACCGATATTATAGAAATAGGCACTCAAACGGCGCTTGGCGGTTACTTTGGGATCCAGGTTGCGCAAAGCACCTGCTGCTGCATTGCGGGCATTTTTGAGTTTGTCTTTGTCCGAAGCTGTCTCGTTATAGGCAGCCAGTACGGACAGGTTCATAATGCCTTCTCCCTGTACTTCAATCTTGCCATCCTTAAAAGGAATAGACAGCGGAATGGAACGGATCGTTTTGATCTGCTCCAGTATGCCTTCTCCGACAACGCCGTTACCGCGCGTAGCTGCTTGAACAAGGCGACCGTTTTCATAAGTCAGATTGAGTGTAAGACCATCAAACTTGAGTTCGACCGCATAGGTTGGTTCGGGAAGTGGTGTATCCGGGTTCTTGGTATTGTAATCATTGATCAGCTTGCGGGCACGGGTATGCCAGCTGGACAGCTTCTCCAGATTTTGCGCTTTGTCCAGACTCCAGAGCGGAGCCAGATGACGATGCGGCAGAAATCCTTTGAGCAGTTCGCCACCTACGCGCTGTGTTGGTGAGTCCGGCAGGACAACACCACTTTCCTGTTCCAGCTGCAGCAGACGATCATACAGGGCATCATACTCTTTGTCATCGACCAACGGCTCATCCAGTGTGTAATAGTGGTAACTGTAATTATTCAGCTCGGCGACGAGCTTTTCCATTTCGTTCATCGGGTCCATGAATGGCATCTCTCCCGTATCTAATATGTAAGTCCCTGATCAGCCAGCGTAAAGGCGATCATGGACTCGGCTATTTCATTTTCGTCATGCAATGTATTCCCTTATTCGAAAAAATAGAACCGAATCCTAAAATATCCGGTTCTATGAGGAGACATACGATACTAGCTGTCTTATCGTTGGTTAAACCCTATCGTGCTGTATCCGATTTTATTCCACTTTGGTAATAGGTGCGAAGCCTGCCAGCAGACGCTTCAGCCCGGTAGGTGCAGGGAAAGCAATCTGCAGTTCCATATCATTGCCTGTTCCTTTGACTGCAACAATCGTACCGATGCCCCATTTGCCATGAGACACTTTGTCCCCTGCCTGGAATCCATCGCCGCTGCCAGTGGCTACCGGCTTCGGTGCCGATCCATTACCTGTAGTAACAGTTACGCCGGAAGACGTTGGTGTCTGGCGCGGAACCGCACGTGCGGAAGATCCGCTACCAAAGGCGCTGGAGTTATCCCGTTTGCCGCCAAAGCTGCTGGTCGATCCGCCAAATCCACGGCTTCCGCCTCCATAGCTGCTAGTGCTGCCACGACGATAATTATTCGGTGCCACTTTGGTATCTTCCTTGTATTCTTCGGGAATCTCTTCCAAGAAACGGGATGGTGGATTCGCGGTTGTCCGTCCGAACAATGTACGCATCTGCGCGCAGGAGAGGAACAACTGCTTCTCTGCACGGGTGATACCTACATAAGCAAGGCGGCGTTCTTCTTCCAACTCATCATTATCCATAAAGGCACGGCTGTGCGGGAAGACTCCTTCTTCCATACCAATAATGAAAACGGTCGGGAATTCCAGACCTTTGGCACTGTGCATGGTCATCAGTACAACCGCATCTTCCTGCTCCTCCGGCTTGTCCCCTACGGTATCAATATCCGCAATCAGAGCCAGATCGGTCAGGAACGAGATCAGTGATTTGTCTTCGTTGTTCTTCTCGAATTCCATCGTTACCGACAGGAACTCTTCAATATTCTCTACCCGTGCTTTGGATTCGAGTGTATTCTCGCGTTGCAGTTCGACCCGGTATTCCGACATTTCCAGAATCTTCTCGGTCAGTTCGGTTACGGACAGGTACTCTACCATCTGATGCAGAGCTGCGATCATATCATAGAATTCCACCAGTGCATTACGCGTACGACCGGCAAAGCCCAGGTCATCTACAATCTCTAACACCCGGAAAATAGAAATTCCGCGCTCACCTGCAGCTGCAGCCAGCTTGGCTACACTCGTATCACCGATACCACGCTTCGGTACATTAATGATCCGCGTTAAGCTGATATCATCATCCGGATTAGACAATAGACGAAGATATCCGAGGATATCTTTAATCTCTTTGCGATCATAGAACTTGATGCCGCCGACGATCTGATAAGGAATATCGGATTTGATCAGAATTTCCTCTATAACCCGGGACTGGGCATTGGTACGGTACAAAATAGCGTGATCCTGATAAGGTCGGCCTGTTTTTACACTTTTATGAATTTCCGAAGTGACGAAATATCCTTCATCATGCTCAGAGTCGGCACGATATACTTTGATCTTGGCTCCGCCTTCTTTATCGGTCCACAATTTCTTGGGTTTGCGGCCGCTGTTGTTGCCAATAACTTCGTTGGCTGCACTCAGAATATTGGAAGTGGAACGATAGTTCTGTTCCAGCAGAATCGTCTTGGCTTCCGGGTAATCTTCTTCAAAATTCAGGATGTTGGTAATATCCGCTCCACGCCACCGGTAGATCGATTGGTCACTGTCACCGACTACGCAGATATTATGGTGCGCATCCGCCAGCATTTTACAAAGCATGTATTGTGCACGGTTGGTATCCTGATACTCATCGACGTGGATGTAGCGGAATTTCTTCTGGTAAAATTCCAGCACTTCCGGCACTTCCTTGAACAGCTGGATCGTCGTCATGATCAAATCATCAAAATCGAGCGAGTTGTTGGCACGCAGCTTGCGCTGGTACATCGTATAGACTTTGGATGCCAGACCTTCAAAATAATCACCGATCTTCTGCTCGTACTGGGCAGGCGTTACCAATTCATTTTTGGCAGTGCTGATCATTGCCTGAACAGCCTTCGGCTCGAATTTCTTGGTATCCATATTCAGATCCTTCATGCAGGAACGGATAACAGACAGCTGATCACCGGAGTCCAGAATGGAGAAATTGGAAGTAAAACCAATCCGTTCGATATCTTTGCGCAGAATACGAACACACATGGAGTGAAACGTAGATACCCAGATCTCGCGGCCATCACGGCCTACCAACTGGGAGACACGATCCTGCATCTCACGTGCAGCTTTGTTGGTAAATGTAATCGCCAGAATTCCCCATGGAGCTGACTTGCGGGAATCAATAATATGGGCAATACGGTGGGTCAGTACCCGAGTTTTACCACTGCCTGCACCTGCCATAATGAGTAGCGGTCCATCTGTGGCGAGCGCGGCTTCTTTTTGTCTGGGATTCAGGCGGTTGATTGCATCCTGTATATTTACAGTCGTCATTTAGAAGTCTTGCCCCTTTCAAAATGGGAATAGGATATAAAAATAAAGTGTCAGGCGATTGGTTTGCTTGATAAAAGCCTGTATATGTTGAACCATGTCATGTGGTGTGTACAAATCAAAGCGTGGATAGTGAGTCAAGTATGGTTAAACGTTAATGGGCTGCCTGCTGTAACAGGCACAGATTATTGAGGTACATTACATTATTACATTAAACTGTTTAAGCAGTTCGTATTATCATTGTTAGGATCACATTGTATTTTGAATCATCCATATAAATGATCCCTGTAAAAGAAAGATTCAGCTTTTCACTGCAGTTACCGTCTCCAGTGCATGGTCCAGATCGCTATAGAGGCTGTTGCCCACAATAATTGTATCACAGACCTGCCGGGCTATTCTGGCCGTCTCTGCATTATGAATACCTCCACCGTAAAACACACGGGCTTCACCGGCAGCACGACGGATATCCGCAGCAAGCTCCATGTCTCCAAAGCGGCCGCTGTATTCGATATAAATAATCGGTAGCTTCAGCAGACGGTTAGCTGCCTGCGCATATGCTGCAGCACGGTCGCCATCAATAGCAGTCAATGCATCAGTCAGACGGGCTACCGTCGAATCCGGATTCAGTACAATATACCCTTCCGGCAGCATCCGTTCCCAGGGAATCAAATGGCTGTACTGCTCAATCGCCTGTACATGCTGTCCAAGCAGCCATTTACTCTGGTCGGTGTTCAGCACCATTGGAATCATATACAGATCGAATCCCGGTACAACTGCTTGCAGATCCGATACTTCCAGTACACAGGAAAGCTCATACCTGCGCACACGGGACATCAGATCCACTGTATTGTCATAGGTTACACCGGACGAACCACCAATCATGATAGCATCGGTACCGGACATACAAATACGATCCAGATCTTCGTCCGAGATCAGACGGTCAGGGTCCAATTTGAATACGTGCTGCCACGTTTTAATTTCATCTCTCAACCTTCATTCCTCCGTCTTTCTGCAACCTTCAGAATAAGTCTATGACAGTGCTTGTACAGTGTCAATTTTTTGTTCGTATTTGATGGGAACAAAGTTATATTATACGATATTTCGCCGTGTGTTTGCACCTTAATTTGCAAATAAAAATACCCCGTCTGTAAGAACGAGGTATTGAGATGTAGATCTCTTCTCTAAGGTTGTTCACTTACATTAAATTTTGATGCGTAATTCGGATATTAAATCTTAATACGCATTCTTATTCATAAATCCATTACGGATCGTTTTGAAAATAATCTTGATATCGAATAACAGCGACCAATTTTCAATATAGAAAATATCGTGATTGATTCGTTCCTCGATCGATGTGTCTCCACGCAGTCCATTGCTCTGTGCCCAGCCGGTAATACCTGGGCGAACATGGTGCTTGACCATGTATTTGGGGATTTCCTCCCGGAACTGCTCCACGAAATAAGGACGCTCCGGCCGTGGGCCGACTACGCTCATATCTCCAATCAGTACATTAAAGAATTGCGGAAGTTCATCCAGACTCGTACGCCGGATAAATGAACCAAACTTGGTCTTGCGTGGATCATCCGCTGTTGTCCAGCCCGTATCAATCTGCCCTTCCGGAATGACACGCATAGAACGAAACTTGAACATCATAAATGTACGCCGATTGAGACCAACGCGTTCCTGCTTGAAAATAATCGGTCCGGATGAAGTCAATTTGACTCCAATTGCTACGAACAGCATAATCGGCGAAGTTACGATAATAGCTGCCAGTGAGAATATAATATCGAACAGCCGTTTGAAAATACGGTTGGCTGCAATATCCAGCGGAATATCACGTACATTGATCATTGGCATTCCGGCAAAATTATCAAAGTAAGGACGTGCCGGCAGATAGTCAAAGAAGTCAGGAATAATCAGCGTTCGTACCCCTGCTTTTTCACATTCAGCGATAATAAGCGGATACTTATTATGCGCATCCAGTGGCAATGCCAGAATGACCTCATCGATCATCATCTCATGAAGCTTGCGCCCCAGATCATCGATTTTGCCTAGTACCGGTTTGTACTTTTTCAATTCAATTCCATCGAAGGTACGATAGTCATCGAGGAAACCGACAATTTCATAGCCCATTTCCGGGTACTGCATGAGATTGTCATAGAAACGCTTGCCGAGAGAACCAGCACCCAGGATAAGCACAAACTGCTTGTTAAATCCCTTTTGACGGGCACGTTTCAGTACCAGCTTGATTACATAGCGATAAGTCATAATCAGCAGCAGATTCAGTACCACATACAGCAGCAGATAGTAACGCGAGATATTGATCTCTTTGAAAAAGAACAAAGCACCAAGCAGCATAAAGATACTGACTGCATGGGTCTGCACAATTTTGAGCAGTTCATCGGCAAAACGCTTTTTGCGTTTGGGAGAGTAGAGACTGCTTATCGTTCCGATCAGGATAGCAATTACACCATAGATCAGACTCCATTTACCATACGTCTCGAACGGCAGTGCCCCGTATCCTGCAGGCGGGCTGTCATAAGGCAGAATATCACTCTGGAACTTGATAAACCAGGCGATCAGAAAGGAAATTTGAATCACAGAGAAATCCGCCAGAATATACAGTCTGGTCAAAAAGCGCTGATTTTTGCGGATCACGTATGGACTCTCCTTTCTGAATCGGATACCGGCGCCGGAGTGGCACGCAGTAATTTATTTTTGAGAAGGGATAGCACCAGTTTGACACAGATCCCTGTGTAGACAATGCCATTGGTGATAAAAGAATACTTTTGCCGGTAATGCTTGCGATGGAATAACCACATCGCCCGGTGGAACTCATAAATAATCTTGAATGGTTTGCGCCGGCTGCTGGCACCCTTGTGATGCACGATAAAGGTATCGGCGCAATAATGGATCTCCCAGCCTGCTTCCTTGATCCGGTAGCACCAGTCGATATCTTCGCCGTACATAAAGAATTCTTCATCCAGTCCGCCGATCTGCTCAATCACTTCGCGGCGTACCAGCATAAAGGCACCTACGAGGGAGTCTACCTGGTACGATTCATCCGGACTGAGATAACCCAGCTGGTAACCATTAAACTTCGGATTGTCCGGGAACAGCTTCGAGAAACCAAAAGCATAATAGAACGATGCCGATGGAGTCGGGAAGCCGCGCTTGCACGCTTTGTCCAGCGAACCGTCCGGTAGAATAATTTTGCAGCCTGATGCTCCTGCCGTGGGGTGTGCATCCATGAAAGACACCATCGTCTCCAGGGTATCCGGCTGAACGATGGTGTCAGAATTGAGCAGCAATGTATATCGTCCCCGGGCAATCTTCATCCCGATATTATTGCCTTTGGCAAAGCCACCATTATCCTGATTAGCGATGAAGACAATATTCGGGTAAGCTGCTGGAATACGCGTAGTGGAATCATCGCTCGAATGGTTATCGACAACGATAATTTCATAGGAATATTGGGTACTCGAACGGTAAACCGATTCGATACAATCCATTGTCAGCTGACAAGTATTATAATTTAAGATTAAAACGCTAACGTCCATAATAACGCTCCTGCCTGAATTGAAAGCATTCTATAAATAAATGTAAAAATTAATTTTTGAATTGATGAACAGATTCCAATACACTTAATAATCTACTACATCGAAATTATATCATAGATATGAAGTAAAGAGTTAGTTTGAAGATTATTCCAGAAACTCTGTTCTTATTTTCGCTTCATATCATTATGCGAGATATAAATTATCTAAAATATACTCTTAAATATAACCGATTATAATCAGAAAACGAAAAAGCAAATTTTCTATAAAAGATTGTCTATATAATCTGCATTTTCGCAAAAACTTTAGTTTGGCTGCAAAATCAGTTCTTGGAGTAACAAATGCCTGAAGCTGTTCAATCATGCTCTGATTTGTCAGTTGAGCTCCATAGATTTTTTGGAATTCCTGTGCTTGTCTAACTAGTAGCTTCTGATCTTTATGCTTTTTATAACTGCGCCATTTCTTTTTCACTTTTTGAAAAGTAGTTGCTTCACCGCCAACTGCATTGTTGCTATGCTGCCGGTAATAGATTGAAGGCTGCGGATCAAATTGTACCTTCCCCATACTGGAGATGACTAGGTACATCCACCAATCATGCATCTGAATATTGGATAAGTTAACATCGTCCTGAGTATTCATTAGAAGCCGAAGCGTCTGGTAATTAAATGAGACAGTAGCTCCAACTGCTATATTTTGAATAAGTGCATTATAAAAAGAGGGCTCTCGTGCAGGCTTTCCCGGCCAGATCACAGTGGGATTTAGCTGAGCATCTGTTAACTGAGTTGCAGTAAATATCATTGCCGGAATTGTGATTCCGTATGGTTGTTCTTGTTCCATTTTTTCTAACTGATGTACAGCACGTACAGTTTTATCAGACATCCATACATCGTCCTGATCACAAAAACAAAAATAGGCTGCTTTTTGATCAGCTTGCTGCATTAATGTCCAAAAGCTGGGGATCACACCGATATTTTTTCCCTTTAGCAACTGGATCCGTCCTCTATAGCGATTACAATAGTTTTCTATTATAGCAACTGTGTTATCACTGGAACCATCGTCCCGTATCAATACTTTAATATGTTCATATGGTTGCTGTAATATGCTATCCAGTTGATCACCTATGTATTTTTCTCCGTTATATGTTGATAAAAGCACCTGCATTGTGCGACCAGACATCGATTTTCCCACCTTTTATCCTTTGCTGGCTTATAGTTTTAATTACATGTTATAAGTGAATAGATATAATTACAAAGGCATTCTTCGCATTATAACAACGAAGAATGCCTTTGTAATTATATCTCTAGATAGATTATAGATTCAACTCACTATTTAGCTTAAATTCTGCTTGTACTCCAATAAGAAAGCTGTTAATCCCTCTTGCCAGGAACGTATATCCTCAAATCCGTTGGTACGAATGGATAGATGTTCCATTGTAGAATTGATCGGGCGTGGAGCAGGTCTTGGGAAATCTGCTGTAGTACATGGTTCAAGCTTGGCAGTAATAGTGATTCCAAGAATATCCTTGGCTTGTTTAAAAATCTCACCAGTAAATTCATACCATGTGCATGCTTCGCTATTAGAAGCATGATAAATACCGTATTTCTCTGTAAGCATTAACTCCGAAAGAAACTCTGCTAGATCCACGGTATAGGTTGGCGAACCTTTCTGATCATTCACTACTTTCAATTCCGGCTTTTCTTGTCCCAACTTCAGCATTGTTTTCACAAAATTACTACCATGCATTCCGTATACCCAGGATGTCCGCACAATAAAATAGCGACTGGATAACGTCTGCGTTAATACTTCGCCAGCACGTTTGGATTTGCCATAGATCCCTTGTGGATCTGTAGTATCATATTCGTGATACGACGCCGTACTTTTTCCGTCAAATACATAGTCTGTGCTAATATAGATTACTTTAGCCTGGATAGCTTCGGCAGCAACTGTAACATTCCGGCTACCGATAGCATTTACTTTATAAGCACTATCTATGTCTGATTCAGCGGCGTCTACAGCTGTATAAGCTGCGCAGTGAATAACTACCTCTGGATGAAATGAACTTATTACTTGCTGGCATTGCTGCTGATTGGTAATATCCAATTTCGTACGGTCACATGCCATGACCGTATGTCCTTTACGTTCCAATACAGCTACCGTATCTATACCAAGTTGCCCTGAGGCTCCGGTAACAAGAACTTTCATTATTGGTCACCCAGACGGCTGCCATATTGTTTTTGGTAGTATTCTTGATATTCACCTGAAGCGATACGACTCCACCATTCCTTATTATCCAAATACCATTGAATAGTAGCTTTAATGCCCGACTCGAAATTGTGCTTCGGTTTCCAGCCAAGCTCATTCATTGTTTTGGTAGGATCAATACCATAGCGACGATCATGTCCTGGGCGATCTTCTACATATTTAATAAGAGATTCAGGCTTGTCCAGTTGTTCCAAAATCGTTTTAACAATATGAATATTGGTACGTTCATTATTACCACCAATATTGTATACTTCGCCATTTTTCCCTTCATGGATAACGAGATCGATCGCACTGCAATGATCTTCTACATACAGCCAATCGCGAATATTCAGACCATCACCATATACAGGCAAAGACTCATCTGCCAGTGCACGGGAGATGATTAACGGGATCAGTTTTTCCGGGAACTGGAATGGACCATAGTTGTTGGAGCAGCGAGTAATATTCATTGGCAAACCAAATGTCTCATGATAAGCACGTACTAACAAATCACCGCCGGCTTTACTTGCCGAATAAGGGCTATTCGGTGTAAGTGGTGTTTCCTCGGTAAAGAGGCCTGTTTCGCCCAACGTACCGTACACTTCATCGGTAGATACTTGAACAAATTTGGTAATCTTGTGCTTCTTCGCTACATCAAGTAATACCTGCGTACCCAATACGTTTGTTTTTACAAACACGTCCGGTTCCAGAATACTGCGATCGACGTGAGATTCAGCCGCAAAGTTGACAATGATGTCTACTCCTTGCGATACCAATTCATCCATTTTGGAGGCATCACCAATATCAGCTTTGACAAAAGTATGATTCGCATTACCCTCAATAGCTTTCAAATTCTCCAGATTACCTGCATATGTCAATGCATCCACATTGATAATCTGGTATTCCGGATGCTCACGCAGCATATACAGTACAAAATTGCTGCCGATAAAACCAGCTCCGCCAGTAACAAGTAGTTTCATAATTATTCCTCCTATATCAATGAACAAGATTCAGCTTAAACGCTGAATCTTGTCTAATCGTTTGTCTGCAGAACCATATTGATCCTTAGAAATTCAATTCGGCATCTTTTAACAGTGGATGTTTTTTATCTTTCTCCGATAAAATAGGTTCTGAGACAGGCCAGTCAATTCCTATAGCAGGATCATTCCATAATATTCCCCGATCATGTTCAGGTGAATAATACTGATCTACTTTGTAGGATACTTGAGTATTAGCTACAAGAGTGCAAAACCCATGTGCAAACCCTTGTGGAACAAGCAACTGGCGTTTATTATCCGTACTCAGAATAAATCCCATCCATTGACCAAATGTTTCTGATTCCTGCCGTATATCGACAATCACATCATAAATGGCCCCAGAAATCACATGGATAATTTTCGTTTGTGCTTTGGGATTTAATTGATAATGTAGTCCTCTCAAAACTCCCGCTTCTACAGAAAGAGATTGATTATCTTGAATAAAACGATGATGTACCCCTAGTTCATTCATTACACGTTCGTTATAACTTTCCATAAAAAATCCCCGGTTATCTCCGTGAATAATCGGTTCGAGCAGTTTTGCACCTTCCAGTTTTAGAGCCGTCGACTTCATGGTGTTCCTCCTTACAGTTTGAGCTTACCGAATTCTTCACCAAATACGATATCCTGCGCCAGCTCATTGGCTCTTGCCAGAGAAGCATGAGTTCCTGCATCTGTCCACCAACCCTGCAAAATATCGAAAGATAGATCACCGCTAGCAATATAAGCATTGTTAACATCGGTAATCTCAAGCTCGCCACGATCAGAGGGCTTCAATGTTTTAACAATATCAAATACTCGGCTATCAAACATATAAATACCGGTCACTGCAAAATCACTTTTCGGATTTTTAGGCTTTTCTTCGATCGATACAATACGATCTCCTTCCAGCTCAGCCACGCCAAAACGTTGAGGATCCTGCACTTGCTGCAGCAAAAGTTTTGCACCCTTTTTTTGTTCGCGGAAATTCTGTACAAATGGAGCAATATCATCCGCAAATACATTATCGCCAAGAATAACTACCATCTGATCACCGTTCACAAACTGTTCTGCCAGATCAAGGGCCTGAGCAATGCCGCCTGCTTCATCCTGAACTTTATATGTAAAGGTAACCCCCATTTCATGTCCACTTCCCAACAGATTAACAACGTCTCCCATATGCTCCTTACCTGTTACAATCAATATATCCTGAATACCGGATTGTTTAAGTTTTTGCACAGAATGAAAAATCATTGGATATTTGCCTACTGGCAGAAGATGCTTATTAGTCACTTTGGTTAATGGGAATAATCTTGTTCCTGTACCACCTGCCAAAATAATGCCTTTCATAATAAATATGCCTCCGTTCATTTTCCTTTGATAATAAATTTGGTTAGTAAAAAAGTTATGGGTATCGTAATTACAATCGTAATAATAGGTACGATTTTCGTAGATAAACCTGCATACTCAATAAGTATATTAAGCAACACTAAATTAATCAAATATTGTACTATATATACAACAGGATATTTGATGAATTTACGCAATGAGATTTTTTCCTGAAATACAAAGACCGAATTCAAATAATATGATAATAAAATTCCTGCTACATATGAAATGGAATAGGCCATATTATAATTCATAATATTAAGTAGCAACAAATACATGAGATACGTAACCAATGTATTAAAGCCACCACTCAACAGATACTTGATAAATGGTTTATTCATATACTTCATCAACTATGAATGAAGGTCTGTTTCGACTTTCATCCAATATTCTCCACAAATACTCTCCGATGATACCAAGCATTACCATAATGATACCAAGCAAAAATGTGATTAATGCAATAATAGTCGTCCATCCCTGAATTGGTATTATACCTGATAATGCACCAGCCACTACATAGACACCATACAAAAAACTTAATAATGCCGTGATCACGCCCAACGCTGACATGAAACGAATAGGCATATATGAGAAACTAACAAATGAATCGATAAACAATTTTATTTTTTTGGACATTGTCCAGCGTGATTTGCCTAGCTTGCGTTCTTGGCGAACATATGGTAAATATTCGCGATCATGACCAAGCCAGTAGATCAGACTCATTACATTCGTATTTTTTTCTCCAATATCGATTACTTCGCGGGCAACCTGGCGATCTACCAACAGAAAGTCAAAGCCGCCCTTCGGATAATCTTTAAGAGCAAATTTTTCCAGTAAATAGTAATAGGAATTAGAAAACATTTTCTGCGAAAGTGATTCCTCACGATCAGAACGGGTAGCCAGTACAACCTTTTTACCATTGCGCCATTCCATAATCATATCAGCAAATAGTTCAGGTGGATCCTGTAAATCAGCTGCAATTACACCGATGCAGTCACCTGTGGCAAATTGTAAACCTGCCTGAATAGCCGACATGGACCCAAAATTACGGCTTAGTTTGATTACTTTAATACGATCATCCTGTTTTTTGGCTTCCAATAGTAATTGAAAAGAATCATCCTTAGACCCATCATCGACAAATACAAATTCCAATTCACAATCCGGCAATATCTGCTTCAGTTTTTGTAACCTTGGTACCGTATGTGGAATGTTTAAGGCATTAAAGTATATCGGCACCACAATTGAAAATTTAATTTTGTCCGTATTCATTAATGACTTCCACCACTTTCATAACTTCTTCCATAGGCATTACCGGACTGATCGGGATGCTAACTATATGCTTATGAATCTCTTCGGAGATCGGGTATACATGATCATTCCATTCTGCATATGCTTGCTGCTTATGAGGCGGGATCGGATAATGAATGATTGTTTGAATACCATTGTCAGTCATATACTGCATAAAATCCGCACGATCTGCTACTTGAACAACAAATACATGCCACACATGGGATTCTGGATTATGCTTTACAATAGGAAGTGTAATTAACGTATTATGAATATGCTCTATATAATAATTAGCAATATCTCGACGATAGGCATTATCCGCATCCAAATGCTTGAGTTTCTCCTTAAGAATCGGTGCTTGGAATTCATCTAATCGACTATTATATCCTTTGTAAAGATTCTCATATTTTTTATGAGAGCCATAATTTCGTAATGCATACAGCTTAGTATACAATTCTTCATCATTTGTTGTGATTGCACCTGCATCACCAAGCGCCCCAAGATTTTTGCCAGGGTAAAAGCTGAACGCTGCTGCATCGCCCAGATTCCCAGCACGTTGGTCTGCGTATAAAGCTCCATGAGACTGTGCACAATCTTCAATAATTTTCAAATCAAACCTTTGTGCGAGTTCACGAATAGGTTGCATATCACAAGTTTGACCATAGAGATGAACTACCATGATAGCTTTCGTCTTTTCAGTAATTTTCTCTTCAATTTTGGCAGGATCAATATTATAAGTTTGCGGATCCGGTTCGACCAGAATCGGGGTTGCTCCGTTCGCAGAAATTGAGAGAATCGAAGCAATATACGTATTGGATGGAACGATAACTTCATCTCCTTCACTAATGCCGTATGCATGAATAATCAGCTCAAGTGCATCCAAACCATTAGCCACTCCTAGACAGTAACGAGTTCCGCAATAGGAAGCAAATTCGGCTTCAAAGCTTTTCACTTGTTCTCCTAGTATGTACCAGCCAGAATGAAGTACCTGGGCTACGCTCTCTTGAATCGCCTGTTCATGACGCAAATTAATTTTTTTCAAATCCAAAAATTGAATCATGTATGCACCTTGTTCCCTTATAGATTATTATCTTCCTCAATCAAACCATTCACCAAATAATATGATTTTCCACATTTGGAGCAATGCAGTTGCTTATCAAGCTGTTCTCCGCAATTACAAATATATGCGCGAAACTTAGCAGGATTACCAAACCATAACGTATTATTAGGAACATCCTTTGTAACTACTGAACCTGCACCAATCATAGCATATCTCCCAATTGTGTGACCGGCTACAATAGTGGCATTGGCTCCGATAGAAGCCCACTGCTCTAGTCGAGTCTTCAAAAAAGCATCGGGATACTGCTTAGAACGTGGTTTTAAATCATTAGTGAAAGTAGCATTAGGACCAATAAATACATTATCTTCAACTGTAATACCATCCCAAATATAAACGCCTGATTTAACAGTAACATTATTACCAAGTACTACATCATTTTCGACAAAAGTATGATCATTAATATTACAGTTTTCACCAATGATCGCACCTGGTAGAACATGAGAAAAAGCCCATATCCTTGTATCTTTGCCAATATTATTGCTTTCCACAATCGCGTGCGAGTGAATAAAATAATTACTCATAGGCCATATACCTCGATAAATTGATCATAGTCTCGAATATAGTCTTCTGCCTGATACAGCTCAGAAGCCATAACCAGAAGTACACAATCCGGTGAAAAGTCATACATTTCATGCCAATCATTTGGTTCCAATAGAAGTCCTACCGATGGTGAATCAAGCAAAACCTCTTTTTTTCGTTTCGTATTGTCTAAATGAACTTTGCAGCTTCCACATACGCTAATCAAAACTTGTCTGGTTTTATGATGTGCATGAAATCCTCTTCGTATACCTTTTGCTGTACCATAAATATAAAAAACACGCTTGATGTCAAAAGGGATGTTCTTCATTGATTCTACTACTGCCAACGCCCCTCGATTATCACCAAGTTCCTGAATGTCAAAAAGGTGACTCTCATTCACAGAAAAAGCATTATTATTCATTTTTCCCCCATAAGTAGTAAATTATTCAAGTATAAGTCGAACGTCCAAATTAATATAAATAGATTACTACACGAGCTGCAAATTTGATACCATTGATATAAAATTGTTATTTTCAAAAATCGACCCATCTATCAATTGAGTTTGATAATAAAGATGCCATTTTCACTTTGAACTGATGTTATGTCCGGCCATGGTTTCATTTTTTGCAATTTTTTATTTGCTACCTCTATATCCTGCTCTGAAGGTTGTTCAAAGCTATATCCCGTTACTTCATTGAATAGAAACACTTTGGAAAATTGCTGCGATGCAGGTACATTATAATCCCCAAAAGTAGTATATGAAATAGATTTCAAATTTGGGACTCCTGAAATAACCAATTTCGCATTAGGATTGAATGCTTGATCTGCTTCCATACGCTCTACTATTCTGGTTACCATACTGTTTTCCATACTGTTAAGCCTATGTTGATCCAGAGCACTTCTACCGATCCGTCCTATATTTCCTACAACAATAATAATAATAAGCCCTGAGATTAGAACATTTCGATAAGAAGGTTTTAGCTTTAAGAGCATAGTGATTCCATATACAATAATTAATAATAGTGCTTGATACAATCCAAACGCTGTAAATGATCGGGATGAGATCTCTTCAGGACGAAGCAATGAAAATCCAAGACATGTAACCAAACCCAAGAAAGACAAAATAAATACACGAATAGATACGCTTGCAAGTCTCGTGATAGAAGTTTTGGCGAACATTCCATTAAAAGTAACGTAAGCAGCCAGAGCAGTAAAAAAGATTCCCCATACAAAAAAGTTAATCAACTGAGAATTAAATGGATTGTTCTCCAGTATAAATCGATCAATATTGTTGAAAACACTTATCCAGTATGGTTTGTGTGTAAAATTATACCACAATTGTCCGATATCATTGCCAGAGTAAGCAAGCTGTGGTGGCCAAATAAGAAATACAATTTTTAATAAGATTGAATATACTAAAAAAGCGACAACATATATTACTAGCGGGATAAACTTTGCCAAAAATGATTGTTGTTCTCTACCTGTATCTTCTTGCTCGAAAATTCGCAGCTCTGCAGGAATAATAAGATTATAAAGAAAGACAAGAAAAACAATGGGATAAAATATTTGATAGGTTGTAAGTGAGATGATATAAAAACCAATTGATAAAAATCCAAAAATAAACCTTCTATTTGTACTATATTTGTGGCCAAATATTAAGCCACCTGCCAAAGCTATAACAGCAAACGCACTGTAAGCTGGCACGATGCTATAATGGAAAATTTCTCCGAAGAACGGATTGCTCACCAGCAAAAGAATTATGCTTAACGACAAGATAAAAGAATTTATTTTTAGCAATCTAGTAATGCAAATACCCAGAAGTGAAAGTGAAGCAATAAATAACAATGGCCCCAAAGGTTTGGTAAGGGGTTGAATATTCATGTAATAAAATAACTGTGATAATATGGCCTGTGTATATCTACCTGTTGAATGGAAATTGTATCCTAAAGTTTCCACATTTATATTGTATAATTGATCTAAATAATAATCGTCTATAGAATATAATGTATTAGTTATATACGGTAGGTAATAAAGCACGCCAATACCAAAACTCCACATAAACAATTTATATTCACGGCTATAATTCGAGAACGAAAATGGAGACAATGGTTCAGCCGAATGACGGTTAGTAGAGCTTAAGCGAATAATCAGATATATAACTCCTAAGTAAACTACAAACATTGCAAGGAAAAACAACCAAAACAGCGATACTTTGGAATCAAGCATTAGATTAGCGGATACGACCTGCAAAGAAACTCCTTTTTGATCCGTTAAATCCATCCGGATGCTTTGAACAGAAGTGTTATGGGGAAATGAAATTTCATTCAATCCATTTTTTAGACTATAGTCTACATATCTGCCTTCAGAAAAATCATTTTCTTTATCTGAATAATAAATTTGTGCATAAGAACTATCAATACTTAAATCAGATATATTAAGCTTCAGCTTTTGGGGAGTCAATGTCTTTCCAAAATTCACTTCAACCCACGGATCGTTTGATGTAGCTTTTAATACATTGTTTTCATTCTTAAAATCTTTAATATTCGCCTGTAAATCGCTTTGAGATACAGTCCATGTATTAGAAAAACGCGGAAGTTCAGTTACAATTTTTCCACATAACATTAATGATAAAAAAACGTATAATAGCAATGTACCAATAATACCGAAAGCAATCGATCGGATAACGTTTGTTTTATTTGTCATTCTTTTTTTGCAATCCTCCCAACTAGGATTCCGGATCAATGTTCCTTTCCGGCACCCCTTATCGAATTTATAGCCCTTTATTTCAATAACTTGGCCTGCACACGATTAATCGTACCATGTACCTGTCTTCGACATTGAATAATAAAGGGCTGCGCATACTAAAATATTTTACTTTACATTACTTTTTCACTTTTATTCGTTAATGTATTTAAAGAGAGATTCGCGCAACTCCTGATTGTCCAAAAACTGCAATTCCGGCTCCAATTCACCTTTTTTTCTGGCTCCATTCAAATAAGAGCGCAAAAGCCAAAGTAACTTGTCATTATTTTGCAGATTAATAGATTCAGCCATCTCTTGTAAATCTTCAATCGCATTGCCTCTAAAAATATTTTTACCTTCAAAACGATCCAAATGGGCAGCATAAATCCAACAAATTTCAAATAGCATATGTTTTCTATTGGTACTAATTGTATTAGTACCATGAATCCGGTAACCCATAAGTGCTTCTTCAATTATTGCACACTTTCCGTATTCTGCTGCCCGCAATGCAAAATCCCAATCATGGGCAAAGCGTAAATTACGCATTCCCCCAATAGATTCATATAACTTTTTGGTGAAAACCATATTACTGGTTGTAGAAATGAAATTGGACATCAGCAAATTTTTGAGAAAATCATTGGTAGCAGCAAAAGACAGATTTCGATTTGGAACCGCCCAAGGTTCCATGTTTTTCCAACCCTGTTTAATGCCTAATTTTTTGCTTTTCTCATCAATAACTTTGATATAGGAACACACCAAATGAACATCCTGATTAGTTCTGAGAAATTGAATACATTTCTCCAACCGTTCCTTTTCATAGCAATCATCCGAATTAAGAACAGTCAAATATTGACCAGAAGCCATATCCAATCCACGATTAATTGTATTGTGGGCTCCTCTATTTTCCTGAGTGATAATAGTTATTCTCGGATCATTGAATTTACGTGCAACCTGTACTGAGTTATCTTTGGAGCCATCATCAATAATAATTAGTTCCAGATTGGCATAAGTTTGCTTTAATACACTCTCAATAGCTTCTTCGATATACTTTTCATGATTGTATAGTGGAATAACGACCGAGATTTTCTCATGCTGCTCAATAGCAGTTTTTTTTTTGAAAAACATAGTATTTTAAACTCCTTTTATTGAATTGAACTAAATTTTATGTCCTTGGGAACTATATATCCACGGCCTTCCTGATATGGCTTTGGATCCTTTACAACAATAACTAATGCATCATTAATCCATTGTATCTGCTCATGCGCCTGGTATGTACCGGTAGCCAAAGCAATATCCAATGAATACTTTCCACTTCTCAAGTCAGGAAAAGTCATCTGAAACTGATAATGGTAAGTTTTTCCCTCTAATAAAGGTGTAAGTTCAATTTTTTCAAAATGAGTGTTAGATACTATAACTGCATTTCCCAATGCATCTTTGAGTGTAAAACCGAAAATGGGCATCTCCACCGTTTTATTAATTCTAATTTTAAAATCGATAGATATGGCATCTCCACCTGCTACTACAGTAGATTCTTTACCGGTATCCGAATGTATCAATCTTACCATCTCAAAACTGCCATCTCCATTACCGAATGCTTTGGCTCTAGTAAGACCCGATAAAACATCATGCGTTTCCTCTTCTTGCCCTTCAGCTGCATTACTATAAGTTGTGACCGATTGCATCTCCTTGATATCATAGCTCATGAATGCTTGATATTCATCGAGAATTTTATCAGGACGTCCTTCTTTAAAAATTTTACCTTCGTCCATCCAGATAATCCGATCACAAAAGCTTGCAAGTGCGCCAGTATCATGACTAACAAACAAAACAGTACCTGTCTTTTTTACTTCTCTGATTTTCCGATAGCATTTCTGTTGAAAACGCATATCTCCCACACTCAATGCTTCATCAACAATTAAGATTTCTGGATTAATATTGATAGCTATAGCAAAAGCAAGTCTTACAAACATACCACTGGAATATGTTTTAACAGGCTGATAAATAAAATCTCCGATATCTGCAAATTCAAGAATTGCTTTGATACTCTTGTCTACATACTCTTTACTATATCCCAGAAGAGTACCATTAAGATAAATGTTCTCGAGACCAGAAAGATCACCATTAAATCCAGCACCCAACTCAAGTAAAGCAGAAACATTTCCTTTCACTTCAACTTTGCCTACGGAAGGTGACAATACACCAGCAATCATTTTGAGCAAAGTTGATTTGCCAGAACCATTTTTTCCAATAATCCCTACAGTTTCTCCTCTTTTTACACTAAGAGAAACGTTATCAACTGCATAGAAATTTTTGTGATATTTTTTTTGAGTTACACTTAAAACTTCTTTAACACGATCCATGGGTTGTTTATATAATTTATATATTTTAGTAACATCCTGGATATCAATAAGACATTCTTCCAAGATCAAAACCTCCTGCTCCATATACTACGCTTAATGGATTCACTTATAAAACATCTGCGAAATGGGACTTCATTCTTTTGTAAAATAAAAAGGATATGATACCTATAACTACCGTTACACCCCAAAAATAGAGCGTCTGCAGTGGATGTTCAAAAAACCATACCCGATTAATTAAAGCATCCCGATAACCATTAATAATGTAATAAATAGGATTCAATTTTACAATCCAACGGAAGCTTTCAGGAATAACAGACTCTTGCCACATAATTGGTGTCAACCATATTCCAAATTGCAGGAAAATACCTACAATCTGAGTAGTATCTCTGAAAAAAACATTCAATGTAGATAAAAAGTAAGATAGCGCCGTGATCAGAGCTGCGAGACAAATATTAAAGTATAAAATACTAAGCAGATGAATGCCGGGGAAATCCCCATACATACTGTAGATTAAAATCAGCAGTACATTAAAAGCAATATTCAAAAAGAATGAAGCCATAACTTTAACCAGAGGGAGTAAAGCTATTTTAAAAACAAGTTTTTTAACAACGAAGGAATAATTGGTAAACGCTCCTGTTGCATTGATAATCGCATCGGTGAAAAAGTTCCAAGGTATAATTGCTGCACATAACCACAAAATGAAAGGAACATCGGAAACAGGCTTTGCTCGAAATCCAATCTGAAAAACAAACCAGAAAATCAAGATAGTCATCAATGGCTGTATAATTGCCCAAACAACACCAAAATAGGAACCTGAGTATCTGCTTTTGAAGTCACTTTTAGACATATTCATTAAAAGATGTCTAGAGCCCCAAATATCACGAATCATATTCAATACAAACTCTCCTTTAATAACTGCATGTTAACGATACTTTTCCAGAGCTTTATGAAATGAATCCCGCATAAGCTGTGCTGCTCTCGCGGATGAGAAGAATTCAATATTTTCCTCAGTATGCGCCAACGAATTTTGTTTATAGGATTCAAGATTCGAATGAAACATATCGACTGCTTTTTGCAGGCTTTCCAAATCGTCCTGTCTTGAGATCAATCCTGATTGTTGTTCTTCTACAAAAAGAGCAATATCTCCAACGTCTGTTGCAAATATAGGCGTTCCAACGCACATTGCTTCAATTGTAACGATTGGTAACCCTTCATAAATAGAAGCAATAAATAACGCATCTATAGATTTAACAAACTGGAATACATTTGCAATATATTTGATACGATGAACCCTGTTACCTAGTTGATGATCTACAATAAACTGTTCTACTTCTGCAGAAAGCTCACCATCGCCTACCATGACAAAATCGATATCATCATACTTTCTGACAATGTACTTGGCCAGCTTCAACATTTTTAATGGCTGCTTCTGCTCTGTAAAGCGACCAATAAAAGCAAAATGTCTACGGCTCGGATCAAGATCAAACTTTTGTAAAACGGCTTCTTTTAAATAGGATTGCTCGTTCATAACCTTGACCTTGTCTGTATCAGCCGCTGGATAAACTAGGTCAATGTCTGTAGCAGAAATTCCATACGTACCAATAAATTTTTCTTCAATTTTTTTATTGATTGCAATAAATCGGTCATACGCATGAATAGCAGGTTGATCGTAATACTCAATCCATCCATATTTATAATCATATACATCCTGCATTACAATAGGAATATCATTAAATATTTTACGCAATGATGTATTGTTATCCATTGTCCATGGAGAGCTGTTACACATCCAGACAAGAGAAGGTTTATACATTGCTTTTAAGTTTTCTAGCAAATATAAATAATTGTCAAACTCTGAAATTTCCGCAAGGTCGTAATAGTCACTACCCAAGCGTGCTACCTGATAAAATAAACTTCCCTGTTCTTTACGATGACGTTCAAAAGTAATAACAACAAAATCGTACTCCTGCTTCAACCGCTCCATAACTTCAATTGTATTTCGTTCTACTCCCCCTACTGCCATAAATATAGGCAGCACAAAAATGATAGGTTTGGGGTTGACAATAGGTTTCAGTTGAAGCTGATTGTTGACTGTAAGAGTTTTCTTGTTTTTAACAAACAATAAGCTATTATTCGTACAGGTCACAGATCGAATATCAGCAGATAAGTCCACAGTATCATTTAACGTCTCCCTACCAGGCAAGCGAATCAGTTTACCCGTCATTTCCACTTCTCCGCTTACTAGAGACTCATACGAGTATGAAGAAGATAATAAGAGTGCATTCTTTAATGATTTTGCATGAATCAGTGGGAATTCACTTAATCCATTTGATAACAAAACAAAGTCATAATTGTATTCCAGCAAACATAAAACAACATTTAACAATTGACTTTTATCTAATGCTCCATCAAGATGTTCAATGGCATACACATATTCCTGATAGTCCTTTGAAGGGCATGGAGATTGTTCAACACGTACATCTGGCAAAGCAGCTATCGTTTGTTGATACATAGCGACCAAGGGTGCAATCGCTGAAGAATCGGAAAACTGTACCTTAATCCATATTTTTCTTTTCTGCTCGCTTTTTTCGATTATAATTGGATCCTGATTTATTATGGTTGCACGGCGATTCATTAATTTTTTTATGACTTTTTTGAACAATACTATGCCTTGTTTTAATTTTATGAGTATTCTTTTTCCTAGCAGATAATTTATTTGGTATTTTATCTCAACCGATTTTGTAGCACCAGGCAAAATCTCACTGATAATTACAGGATCTATTTGATCGGAGAAATTATAATGGCTGTCTCTTTTTCGAGTTGCATTTGTATATTCAAAATGAATAGGTTCCTTATCTCCGTTGCTTTTAACAGCAACTGCTTTCAAAATTTTTATTTTACAAAAGCTGTCCAGCGCATCAAGACGAATCTTTCCAAGTTCAACTTGAGGAAGATCCACTTTCAAATCAATAATTTTAGCACCAGCTGTTCGAAATACTATACTGTTCTGTTCATTAAATTTGTTTTTACGATCATAAAAAATTTGTGCTTTTCCAAAAAACAAATAATTGAAAGTAAATCGTTTAGCCTGTTTGATTGATGCATGATTTTGAACATCAGATCCTAAAGCCAATCCCAAATACATATAGTAACTGAATATGATGGAATAGAACTTGGAACATACTTTTTTCAAAAAGGAAGAGGATCTATTTTTTAGAATTTTTTCGATTATTTTTGTGCCTTGAATCATGAGATAGATAAGCATTCGGCCTACATCTGCCGTAATATCAAAATAACGATTGGCATTTGTATAATCTAAATATCTGTCATGAAATTCATCAATATTAACTTTGATCTCATGATAGCTGAGATCTGGATGTAATCTTTTGAACGTATTTAATTCTTCACCAGCAGATAATTGCCGATTGCAGAATTTCATCACACTATTATAGACATGATCGTGATATGCCAGTGCATTGGGATTGTAAATGATCTGCAAACCATTTTTGTATAAACGATAGCCTAGGTCGATATCTTCAAATCCATATTTCTTGAACTCCAAACTAAACAAACCATCAAGTTCTTCCAGCTTCTCACGGGCCACACTAATATTGGAAGTGTAAAAATGTCGGAAATCTACAATCTCAAATGGGCGCATTCCAACAAATCCAAATTGTTCACAGCCAATGTCTGTAATATGCTTCATTAAATGATTCATTTCGATTCCTTCACGCCATTCGATACATCCCAAAGAAGCAAAGTCACTTCCATGTTTCAGATAGGCTTCGTAATGTTCATTTACAAAATCTAGGGTAGGAAAAATATCATCACCTGTAAAGATAACTATTTCACCCTGCGCATACTGATACGCATGATTTCTAGCACGCGAAGCCCCCCCATGCTTGTTTTCCAACACTCGCATCGGGAGTCCAGTGTGTGCTTTAAGTATATCGACTGAATTATCGCTTGATTCGTCATCGCTAAATATAAGCTCATATTTATACTTAGTATTTTTATCAACTTTTTCCCACTGCCTTAATAAATCTGGTAAGAGTGCAGCACGATTATATACTGCGATTATTATACTTACTTGCATCTAGACACCACCAAATAATGATTATATTAATTTAAACAAATATACCGGATATCAATTTAAAATCCTGCCTTAGTATATAAAAATGTATACTAGGGCAGGATATTAAATAATTTTTAATCATGTTGTATTTTAAAAGCATTGTACGTTTTGCACATTAAATTTCAGGCTTTTTCTGTTGCCTCTATCATTTTTTTATAAAAATAATCAACAAACTCGCTGATTTCTGACTGACTCAAGATTTTAAAGTAACCTTTAATTGTAATATAGGAAGCATTAGCAAAGTCTCCATTAATCTCAAATTGGGGATCAATATTCATAAATAAAAAACCCTGCTTATGATAATTCAATGCGTTTAATGGAGAAGTCGATTCCACTGTTCCATCAGTCAATACTTCCTCGATACTGCAAATACAAAAATTATCTTCAACAGGATCAAACCTGAATTTGGAAATGTGCTCATAAGCAGACAAATCAAAAGTAATCGAAAACCTGTTGTCTTCCTGATTTAGAAGCACACCGGTTTCTTTTTGTGCTTGCGAGTATTCTTTGTTATCAGTGCCTACGTAAAGACTGGAAAAATGAATCCCGCCTGGATTATCAAACTTGTATACCGAGTCTAACTTTATTGTTGGAATAACTTTATTAGTATTGGAGCATAGTGCAATCATATACTTTCCTGCTGAATCCAGTGACGAATGCTGGAACATCTTTACACCAGCAGTAGTATGGTGATCTTCATAAATACTGGAAACCGTATAGAGCGATTGATTATAAAATTTCGTAACCAGGAATTCCTGATTTAAAAATTGTTTGAATTCATCTTCATAAAATTCGTGAATATGAAATGGATTATGGTATCCACTTTTATCTGTATAAACAAGTTTATTGGGTGTGGAAATAATTAAAACACCATTCTTTTTCAGTACTCTTCTTGCTTCTCCCAGAAAAGTTCGCTGAATACTTGGGTCTACATGCTCGATAACCTCAAAGCTGACTACACAATCAAATTCTTCTCTATCAAAAGGAATAGCTTCCAAAGAACCCTGAATAAATTCAAGATTTTTTTGCGAGGCATAATTCTTATTGCACCAGTCAACTGCTTCTTGTGAAATATCTATACCGACTACTTTTTTTGCAAATTGTGATATTAGAAATGAGCCATATCCTGTTCCGCATCCCGCATCTAATACGCGCATGCCTTTTAGGCTCTCCGCTATACTGCTATAACGGTGCATATGCTCAGCTTCTATTTCCAAGCCGTCGTTATTGGGTATAAATCGTTCACCTGTATAATCCATAATTGTAATAAGGCCTCCTGAGACGATTCAAAATACTAAAACAAATCTTTTCTATTGAAGAATGCATAGTATTTATGTAAAAGCAAGCAAAACTAACCCAATGATATCACTAACTATAATAGCCATGCAAGCACAGAACGACAGAGCTTCCACAAAATAAATAGGCATAAATGTTTAAATTTTATGCACTTATTTGGAAAGTTGCCTAATTGTTCTTTCAAAGGATCAACTCGTTGGCATAGACAAGTATAACTGTTCTTTATTGCATCTTATTAAATTCCCAGAACTCTTCTACTACTAAAACTAGATGTACATCTTAACGTATGATAAAATTCATTAGAAAAGTTTCTCAAAGTAGATGATAAAAGGAGTTTAAAACATTGGCTAATCCAGTATACGGCAAACAGTTTAAAGCGTCCACTGAGGACGACAAACGCAGTAGCATGTTCTGGGTCGTTAACATCTGTCTTATTTTGTTCCTGTTATGGACCCCATTTCAAATTGCATTGTTTAATGGCCTCGGCGTAAGTTTTGAGCAACCGATTTTCTGGGCAGTCATGGCTGCCGGTGTCCTGTTGATTCTGGGATTGATTCAATTCCACAAAAAAATCAAATTGGAAGATCAGAGAGATATGGTGGCACTGCTCATTATTCTGCTGCCCATCTCGTATATGATCTCCATGTTTTCGGCCGCCTCTTGGCATTATGCCGTAAATATGGTGCTAATACAATGGATGTATGCATTTATTTTCGTGATTGGTGTGTATATGCTACGTGACCGGTTGTCCAACAAAATTATTCAAATTACTATCATGGGTTCTGCTTATCTGATTATCCTATTCGGATTCCTCAACTGGTTCGGTCAGGGAGTTCTAGGTGGACATCTGGTCTCATGGTTCTCGATAGCTGTGGCTGACGGTGTGTATGTCGACGCAGTTATGAAAGATTCCAACGGTTGGCGTCTGACTTCTGTATTCCAATATGCGAATACATATGCTGCTTTCCTGATGGCGATCCTGTTCGCAGGACTATTTAATGTAAGCCGTCTGAAAAGATCGTATGACCACTTTATCCACGGATTTATGCTGGTACCGATCATTTTGTCCCTGATCCTGACGCTGTCACGTGGTGGTCTTGTAGTACTGCCATTCGTACTGCTCGTCCTGCTGCTGATGCTGCGTCCTGCCCAGCAGATTCTCTGGGTCATTTATATCGTAATCGCCGGTATCGCTTCTGCCGTGATTCTGAATCCGGTAACGACCATCGGTCTGCAGGTCATCAACCAGTATGATGGCGGCGTAGCTGCCAAAGGCTGGGCTTACCTGCTGATTACATCGCTGATCGTAGGATTGATCGCTGTAGTTATCGGACGCTTTATTGCTCCAAAACTGGAACATAGCGTAGAAGGCTGGACAGCCAAACGTTTCTCCAGCATTTGGCTGCCGATCGGCTCGGCCGTAGTCGGCGCAATTATTCTGATTCTGCTGATTGCTACGAATCTGCGCAATCTGCTGCCGGAAAATATCCGCGTTCGTTTTGAGAACATCAACTTCCAGCAAAGTAGTGTACTGGAACGTTTTACGTTTTATCGCGATGCCATGAAACTGCTGCGTGACTACCCGTTCTTCGGCGGTGGTGGCGGTGCATGGGGTGCGGCTTTTGAAGCGTACCAGAATAACCCGTATGTCAGCCGTCAGGCGCATAACTTCTTCGTGCAATATCTGGTCGAAGTCGGGATTATCGGATTCATTATTTTCATTTTGTTTGTTGGATTTATTTTCTACAAATACATTCGCGGTTATATCAAATCGGATCGCGAGAAAAAGGAATCGCATTTCCTTTACTTTATACTCGTCGTATCCATTCTGATGCACAGTCTGCTCGACTTTAACTTAAGTTATGTTTATATGAGCATTCTGGTATTCCTTGGTCTCGGTGGTATGGCTGCTGCAATGGATGCACAGCCGCTCAAACGACTCAAGCTGGGTACTGGAGCAATTCGCGGTATTTATGTTTCATTGATGGGTCTGGCTGTTATTCTGGTCGCATTTACGGCCCTACGTTTCAAAGAAGCCTCTGCTGATGTAATAGAAGTAACTTCTATGGCAAATACTCCACAAGCTACGTATGAAGGACTGCGTAAGCCTCTGGATGATGCATTGTCAATCCGTAGCACGTTCCCGGATGCATCCGTTTTCTTGAGCTCCCTGCTTGTACAGGGTTACCAGCAGACCAAAGATGACAAATTCTACAACGAAGATCTGGCTCTGTTAACCAAAACTCATGAAAAAGAGCCATTTAACAAGGACATCCTGAAGCAGCTGGTTACTCTTTATCAGGTACATGGCGATACCGACCAGGCATTCAATTTGATGATTGATAATATTCCGAAATACAAATGGGATATTTCCTGGTATGAAGGTGTCATTTCTCAGGCTTATATTCTGGGCAACCAGGCTCATGAGAAAAAAGATAAGGCTGCTGAGGATAAATACTTCCAGGCAGGTCTTACGATTTACCAGCAAGTGCTTGATGGTATGCAGTACCTGACCACTTTGCCGGAAGGTCAGCTGCAAGGTCGTGAGTTCGATGTCACTCCGAAGATTGCTCTGAGCATCGGTCAAATTCAGTTGATGCAAGGTAAAAATGCCGATGCAGCAGCAACATTGAAGCGCGGATTGAAAGATGATCTGAGCGATGAGACGAACAAGCAGGTAGCACGTTACTATCTGGCTACTCTGCAAAAAGAAGGACAAAAAGATCAGGCTGTCTATGACAAACTGATTGCTATTGATGCCAAAGAAAAAGAACAAATTGATCAGCTGGCAAAAGTGACTTATTAATCCCAAACATCACCAAATGCAAGCTAATCAAAAGAAAGAGGCTTCTCCTATACGGGAGAAGCCTCTTTTACTTTTTAATCAGATCACGTGTAGTTTTACAATACTCTTCGATCATGCCACGCATCACTCATCTATTGTCTATCCTGTTTGAAGTTATTATCGCCATACAGAACCTATGCTTTGCTTATGCAGTAGGGTGATCAATCTCATTTATTACTTTACGCAGATATTCAATAGTGTCTTCCCGCAGTTCTGGATGCTTGAGCGCATAGTGAATTGTTGTCTGGATAAATCCGCTCTTCTCTCCTACGTCGTGACGAAGTCCTTCGAACTGGTACGCCAAAATATCCTGCTGCTCACCGAGCTTGGAAATCGCATCGGTCAGCTGGATCTCACCACCTGCTCCAGCATCCTGCTTGCCCAGAATATCGAAGATTTCCGGAGTAAGAATATAGCGACCCATGATCGCCAGATTGGATGGGGCATCTTCACGCTTTGGTTTCTCCACGAGACCTGTAGCTTTGTAAAGACGGCCCGATTCATCGCCAGGCATCTGGTCGCCGGCTACCAGACCATAGCGGGACACATGCTCCCAAGGAACTTCTTTTACACCTACAACAGAAGATTCATGCTGTTCATATACATCCATCATCTGCTTCAGACAAGGAACGTCGGATTCCACAATATCATCACCAAGCAGTACAGCAAATGGTTCGTCACCGATAAACTTGCGGGCACACCAGATGGCATGTCCCAGTCCTTTGGGTTCTTTCTGACGAATGTAATGGATATCTGCCATCTCGGACGATTCACGAACGGCATCCAGCAGCTTCCACTTTTCTTTCTCCTCCAGGTTCTGTTCCAGTTCTACAGAGTAATCAAAATGATCTTCGATCGCGCGTTTGCCTTTACCGGTCACGATAATAATATCCTCGATACCAGAAGCAACGGCCTCTTCAATAATATACTGGATCGTGGGCTTGTCTACGATCGGCAGCATTTCTTTGGGCATAGCTTTGGTGGCTGGCAGGAAACGGGTTCCAAGTCCTGCTGCGGGAATAATCGCTTTGCGTATTTTCATCATTAAATCTCCTTTAGCCATTTATACGGCAATACTTTGAGACTACACTATACTATATTCATACAGGAATTTATACCTAACAGATAGGCAGCTCCGATTATCCTTACTGTAGACAAGTTGGCCTGTGTTATTTCAAGAATAATTTATACGACTAAGAACATCTTCTGTTCAAATCATGAACCAATTTATGATATCAAAAAAGGTACACCGTTCTCTATCTACAACAGAAAACGGTGTACCTTTTATATACTTTTACTTACTATTCGGCAAGATGATTTACTTATCGATCTCTGCCATTACTTTACGCAAATAGTCTACGGTAGATTCGCGCAGCTCCGGATGCTTGAGTGCATAATGAATTGTTGTCTCGATAAATCCGCTCTTCTCTCCTACGTCATGACGAAGTCCTTCGAACTGATAAGCCAGAATATCCTGCTGCTGACCCAGTTTGGAAATCGCATCGGTCAGCTG
>NZ_AOIG01000035.1:0-53858 GCF_000346635.1 Paenibacillus shenyangensis | reverse complement strand
CCATCTTGTAGGGTACAGTTTATGGAGGGTCTCTTTTTTGTGTTTATTTTACATACGGCCGAATCGGATCCAGTCCTCCGGTGATTTCCATAATATTACCTGTAATAAAGTCCGAATCGGTCTCACACAGATAGGCGATCACACGAGCAATATCCTCACCGCTTCCCGGCCTGCCGCGCGGTGTCTCGCCATCACTCATGCCGAGTACCTCATCGATTCGCTTCTCCTTGTTGTCTCCGCGAATATCACCGGGACAGATCATATTCACCGTAATACCGCTTGCGGCTTCTTCTACAGCCAATGTCTTGGTAAAGGAAACCAGACCGACTTTGGCTGCAGCATAGACGGCACGATGCGGCCAGGCTCTGGATTCTGCTGCATGACCAAAGCCAAAATGAATAATTCTTCCCCATTTGCGCTTGCGCATCAGTGGCAGTACCCGATGATCCAGCAGCATAGCCCCAATCAGATTCCCTTGCAGCATGTCCATAATCTCGGAACGTTCATATTCCATAAATAAACGGCGTTCCCGGATAAAAGGACCCGCGTTGTTCACCAATATATCCACACTGCCCAGCTGTTGCTCAACTTCATCTACAAGCCGGTCAATATCCTTTTCTACTGATACATCTGCCTGCACAGAAATACAGCGTACACCCAGCTGCTGAATCTCCTGCTGCAGCTGCAGAGCTTCTGCTTCACTGTGTACATAATTTAGAGCAATATCATAGCCCTGACCGGCCAGCGTAAGCGCCGTCATTTTGCCAAGTCCCTTGGCGCTTCCTGTTATTAGAGCGATTCTGCGTTCCAATATGATGCCTCCCTGGTCATTCATCCTCAATTCGAGTTCACTAATAGTGTACAAACTAGTGATAGCAGATGTCAAAAGGTAACTACTAATCATACCTCACTACAGGGTACAGGTTGAATTCAGGCTGTATTTTGGATAGATTAGAATGAGAGTATGATTATCGGTAGAAAGGAATCTTGATCATGAGTGCCAATAAAAATAAAACGAATGCCATGCGCATTCTGGATAAAGAACAGATCCACTACCAGATCCACGAGTACGATCCGGAAGACGGTCAGATTCACGGCAATGCTGTAGCTGCCAAAATTAACAAACCTGCCGAGATGGTCCATAAGACGCTGGTAACCCAGGGCAAGCAGGGACTTCATATCTTTGTCATTCCGGTTGGTGCAGAGCTGGATCTCAAACAGGCTGCCCGCGCTGCTGGTAAGAAAAAGCTGGAAATGCTGCCGGTTAAAGAACTGCAAAAATGGACGGGGTATATCCGCGGTGGCTGTTCGCCAGTAGGGATGAAAAAGCTGTATCCCACCTTTATTGATCACCGGGCAACCCAGCTGGATCAAATCATCGTCAGCGCAGGCCGGATCGGCACCCAGATCGAACTGCACCCGCAGGAACTGGCTCAGGTTGTGCAGGCAAAGTTTGAGCAATTATGTATATAAAATAAGGCCTGGTTCCTCTCTTGATGAAAGGAACCAGGCCTTGTGAACATTTAACAAATGTATGGTGCAGCCATAGACTTTACTAATAAGCACTCCCTGTATCTTTTACATTATATGGGAGAAATACTTTTCCGTCAGGTAAACTCCAGTTGCCTGCTCTCATATAGGGATCTTCCTTGACACTAATGTTTAACGTTATCCCAGTATGATCAAACAGTAGCTGAACTCCTCCAAAGTGTCCTACTCCATCATCACTATAATTAAAAGAAGCTCTGCCCTGATCATCCACCATTATCGTCGATTCTACCTCTACACTCTTATCTACCGTTCCTCCCATAACCCGATCTTCACTCAATTCGACAGTTGCTGTATTATTATTCACTCTGGATATCACAAGACGAGTGACGGTTCCATCAATTTGTCCGCTATTCATCTGCAAATCGTTGAGTGTCCATTCTCCTTCATATACAGCCAGATTAAAAGAAGAACTCTTCTGCAATACTTTGCCACTGATCCAGCCGACTGTTCCTGCATTTGTACTCACTTTATACCATGTTCGTCCGTCGCTATGATCATACACCGTTTCGTGTAGATCATTCAGAATAGTATCTGCTTTGACAATGGCTATAGAACTACTGTTAATGGATGGCTGCTGACGAATATTTGATTGCTGCGAAGTTCTGAGATTATCATTCGTCTGTTGGCTGTTTTGCGCTGTCAATTTAGGCATCTCTTTAAAATTTTGTCCATCTGACTGTGCTACTACCTTGCTGCTAACCCAACCGATTTGACCATTGGATACTTTAATTTTATACCATATGCGCTGATCCGAAGGGTCACGATACTTGGTATGTAAATATTGCAAGTCCTGATCCTTGCTGCCAATAGCGATCGACTTGGAATCAATATCTGGAAGCTGACGAATATTAATCGTACTTTCCATCGTCCGCCAATAGGAAACTTGCTTTTCCAGATCGGTTTCGCTCACTTTGTAACTTTCTTTAGCATTGGATTTCTTTTCTTTTTTATCAGTTGGCTTTTGTACTTTTTCGTCTTGAGGGGAGGTGGACTGTGTCAATCCTGCTGGAGGATTGCTGTCTGATGTAATATTAGTAGTCTCTGTATCCCTGCTGCATCCTCCAACACACAAAATTCCAGAAAGTAGAACTGCAGAAATCATCATTTTTTTCATTACTGGCTAACCCCTTTAATTTTATATCACCCGGTATGTATAAAGGTGTATTGCATTTGTTCATTAATTATAGAAAGACATCGTACTTTCCTGTTTGTATGATTCCAAAGATGTTTGGAAGGCCGAAGTATTTCCACATGTATATATCGGTTAATTCATCACATATACTTAATTTATTTACATTGGGACAGGCTATCCAAGAATACGTTTCATTTTATAACTACGAATGCTTTCAGAAAAAACTAAACGACCGTTCCCCGGTGGAATACCGAGAAACGGTCGCAGCATAATAGTGTCTCTTTTTTCTTGTCTACTTGACAGGGTTATGACCAAACTACGAGTTGTCTTTCTTGTTAACAATAAATAGTATCTTTTCTTATTTCGTTTCGAAGGCCGGGATTACAGCACCTTTGTACTGCTCTTCGATGAATTTCTTGGTATCGTCGGAAGTCAGTGCTTTTGCCAGCTTCTGGATCGCTTCGGAATCTTTGTTGTCTTCACGGGATACCAGATAGTTCGCGTATGGTGCGCTGCTGTCTTCAACTACCAGTGCAGATTTAGGATCAATTTTGGCTTCCAGTACATAGTTCATGTTGATCATCGCCATATCAACCTGGTTCAGCTGACGAGTCAACATTGCTGCATCCATGGGTATAAATTTCAGGTTTTTCGGGTTAGCAGTAATATCTTTTACATCGGAAGTGATATTGGTTTTGTCTTTCAGTTCGAGCAGACCATTATTTGCCAGCAGGATCAGTGCGCGGGCACCATTGGATACTTCATTCGGGATTGCAATCGTTGCGCCGTCAGGAAGCTGATCCAGGGAAGTGTACTTTTTGGAATATCCACCGAATGGCTCGATGTGTACGCCTTGTACCGTTACCAGATTCATGCCGCGGGATTTGTTTTGCTCATCCAGGTAAGGCTTGGTCTGGAAATAGTTCGCATCCAGCTTGCTGTCATTCAGCTGTACGTTGGGCTGAATGTAATCCGTGAATTCAACGACTTCCAGGTTGACCCCTTCTTTAGCCAGAATTGGCTTGAGGTGGTTCAGAATCTCTGCGTGTGGAACAGCTGTTGCACCGACGCGCAGTGTAACTTCCTTGCTGCCTTCAGCTGCGCCAGATGAGGCGGAATCTCCAGTATTTTTATTGCCGCAAGCTGCGACGACAGCGATCAGCATGATGCTGATCAGAGCGAGTGCCCATTTTTTCATTGTGTGTTATCCCCTTTAAGATAGTTTGGTATATAGGATGAAGATATGAAGTTCAGAACGAATGATACAGGCTGTACCGACGTTTCTTCCTTATTATCTTCTTGAAAAATAAATCACCAGACGGTCGCCAATCATCTGCAGTACCTGCACAATGATGACCATCAGCACGACAGCTACCAGCATAACGGCTGTCTCATAGCGGTAATATCCATAGTTGATCGCCAGGGTTCCAAGTCCCCCTGCGCCTACCATACCAGCCATCGCCGTATTGGAGACGAGAGCGACGACAGTGACTGTCAGACCAGCGATCAGTCCAGGCATCGCTTCCCGGATCAGTACCCGGGTGATGACCTGCCATACGGAAGCGCCCATCGCATGAGCAGCTTCGATTACGCCGCGATCGACTTCACGCAATGCTGTCTCTACCAGTCTGGCAAAAAACGGCGCTGCTGCAATGACGAGCGGCGGAATCGTTCCTTTGACACCAATCGTCGTACCGACCAACTTATCCGTCAGCGGCAGCAAAGCCACGATCAGGATAATGAACGGAACCGAGCGAAGAATATTCACAATTACCGATAGTACGCTGTATACCACACGTATAATAGGCGATGTCGAGCGAGCCGACATAAACAGGATAATTCCCAGCGGCAATCCCAGAATCAGGGTGAACAATGCCGAAGCACCGAGCATGGCGAGTGTATCCTTTGTAGCTGTACCAAACTCTGTCCAGTCTACCTGCGTAAAATCAAGTGCACCTACATCCATTACTCAATCACCTCCACATCCAGGCCTTCGCCGGTCAATATCTCAATCGTACGGCGGATCAGCGCCTCTTCTCCCTCAAAACGGACAATCAGCTGTCCGTAAGGCACATTTTTCAGTGTGGAGATGGTTCCCTGAATAATGGCAAAATCTACCCCCGTCTGACGCACGGTCTGTGACAGAATAGACTGGTATGTCTTATCTCCCAGGAACGAAATCTTTACAGCCAGTGCAGAAGCACCATGTGGTGCAGATAGCGCCGTATCCAGCAGTTCAGCCTGGCTGTACTCACGGCTGATAAAGTCGCGGGTAACTGGATGCTGCGGCTTCAGGAACACTTCAGCCACAGGACCCTTTTCCACAATACCGCCCTGATGGATAACAGCGACACGATCGCAGATGCTCTGGATCACATGCATCTCATGGGTGATCAGCACAATGGTCAGGTTAAAACGGCGGTTGATATCCAGCAGCAATTTGAGAATCGAATCTGTCGTCTGCGGGTCGAGTGCGGATGTCGCTTCATCACAGAGCAGCACATCCGGATCACTTGCCAGTGCACGGGCGATACCGACACGTTGCTTCTGTCCACCGGACAGCTGGGCCGGATACTTGCTTGCATGAGCTTCCAGACCGACCAGCGCGAGCAATTCCTCTACTTTGGCACGTACATTCTTTTCCGGGGTCTTGACGAGCCGCAGCGGAAAAGCAATGTTGTCATAGACGGTAGCCGAAGACAACAGGTTAAAGTGCTGAAAGATCATGCCGATCTTGCGGCGACGGGCTTGCAAGGCTGACTTGCTCAACCGGGTCAGATCCACTCCATCGATCCATACCCGTCCGGATGTTGGTCGCTCCAATAAATTAATACATCGTATCAGTGTACTTTTACCAGCACCCGAATGGCCGATAACACCGAAAATCTCGCCACGTTCGATCGAGAGATTCAGTTCGGACAAGGCAGGGGTTACATTTTTGCCTTTGCCATAGGTTTTGGTCAAATTCTCCAGTTGAATCAAGCTGCTGGTCCTCCTCCTCGCATCTTGCTCTATTTCAAGCTTTCATGCTGTTATGTCCTTATTTGTTCTTCAAGCGACCGCTTTATACACAAAAAGAGCCCTTTGCAGAAAAGGGCTCTCTATCATCTAGATATTGCCTTCTCATCTGCCAAAATCGCAGGATGCTATAAATTATGCATCTGCCATTTTGAAGGATTTAGCACCATGTCATTTGGAAAATAAGACCTTAACGGTCATTTCCAAATCGGCTGCCGGGTTTCATCGGGCCAGTCCCTCCACCACTCTCGATAAGAAAATATGAAAACGTCGAATGAAAATCTTTACTCAGTATATTGAAGATCACATCGTTTGTAAAGCAAAAATATATGGATTTTCGATAGATTCAGCAAAATTTCATCAAATAGTCTTTAAAGTTCATCAGAATACTTGGGATTAGTAAAAAGTTACATATTTAAAGGATGAAATTGGTCAGCGTGCTAATAAACTTGCCTCTGGATGGGCTTTGGAGCCGTTTGGTAGCAAGTTAGTGGGCTTTAGTACTTTTTCGTCCAGGTGGGCCGAATATGTTAGAGCTTTTTTGTTTTTGATGTTGGAGGAATAGTTATGCAAAGAAAATTGATTTTCATGGACTTTAATTTTGGTGAGGCGGGTGTTGTTGATTTGGGGTTTGGTTCGTGAGAGGATGTTTCATTTGCTTCGTGAGGGTATGCTTCATTCGCTGCGAGAAGAGATTCTACCATTCTCTCCGGTTAAGAATGGAGATCCTGAACAACCGCTTGCAGCGGTCGATCTCCATTCTTAAATGTCGGTCATTGGTAGAATTCTCTTCTCGCAGCTAGAGGAAGGTGGGAATTTTTGTTTTAGACAAAGATAGGGGCACTACGGTAAATGTTTGCTGTGTTTGCTTATATGTGGCTCTGTCTAGCGATACCAATAAAAAAGCCGTCCAAATAACTAATGGACGGCTGGAGGATCAATTAGACGAATGATCTGTAGAATACATAATATGCAGATGCGATATAAACTCCATTTTTATGTGCGAACCTGATTGCAGACTTAATTCATAAGACACTATACGCAATCAGTGTACGGTACCTGTCTTCTGATCGGCTGTCCTTGTACCTTCTCCCCATGCGTTGGGTGCTAGGCGACCGTAGGAACCGCGGCTGAGCTGCCATACGCGCAGACTCATGTAGCAGAGAACACCGAACAGGAACTGAATAATCAGGGTATGTGACATCGTAGCGAAGAAGTAGACTTCCGGTACATACATGGTGAAAATATTGATTGCTCCGCTAACGAATTGCAGCAGGATCAGCAGGATAGCCAGCAGACCCATTTTGCGGATGCCCGGATTATGCGGATGACGACGATAGGCATAATGGGCGAGAATAGCGATCACGATCACGAGTGCGACAGCAGCCACACGGTGCAAAAAGGCTACTGCGACACCGCCGGACAATTCAGGGATAATCGCTCCATTACAGAGCGGGAAGCCCGAACAGCCACCACGGGAATCGGTATGCGTAACAAATGCTCCTGTGTACACGACGATATACGTAAAGATTGTAGCGAACCAGGTCAGGTTGCGGAACCCTTTGCTAACTGGAGGCTCATCGGCGATATCATGAATCTTTTGACGAAGATGCAGTCGGCGTGCACTGAAGGCGAGCAGCGCGGAGCTGGCAAATGCGATCATCGAGAAACCGAAATGCAGTGCCATGACTGGAGACGATTGGGAGAATACTACTGCAAATGCGCCCATAATCGCCTGCAAAATAACAAAGAACAGAGTGAATGCAGCATACACGCGCAGCTCTTTGTTTTTATTAAAGAACATAAATCCGATAAAAGAAAACAGTGCCGTAAGTCCGGCAAATCCGCTGACTGCACGGTGTGAATATTCAATCAATGAAGCGATCGTGTAAGCCGGGATAAATTGGCCGTGACACAGCGGCCACTGGGCTCCACATCCCATACCGGAACCTGTTTTGGTTACGACGAGGCCGCCCATCGTTGCGAGAAACATGGCGAGACAGGTTATATAGCTCAGCCATTTCAGTTGCTTAATTGTTATTAGTGGCTTTTTGGCCATGATGAGAATCACCCGCTATTTATATGATAGTGACGTTCATTTGAAGTCAATCTTATTATATCAATTCTGGCTCGTTCCTAGCGGCAGGTTTGTGACAAAAAATGATCAATCTCTGTAGTATGACAGAATCGAACAGGTGTCGATATGATGTTTGATACCCGGATACAGGATTTATAAAAAAGCAGCCTCTCCTGCATTCCGTGAGCTTGCGGTATCCTGGTAAATTCGTGTTACCCTGATTCCGGCAAGCTCCATGCTTGGAGAAAGCTGCTTTTTAATATGGCAGGATGATCTTCCATGCCTTTCTAAGTGATCAAATGATCATCCTTTATATTTTTCCAAGTGTACATTCTTACTCGGCTGTCTGTGTATTCAGCGCCGCATATACAGCTACTGCACGATCGAGGAACTGCTCAATCTCCTGGCGTGACTTGCGGGCTTTATTTACAAAGCGAACCAGTTCTTTGCCGTTGGCATAGGCTACAAAACTTGGGATACCCATAATATTCTGCTCCTGGCTCACATCTCCTACACTCTCCACATCCACTTCGACCAATTGCAGACGATCTGCATACTGGGCTTCCACTTCCGGCATGAATGGATCGATAAATTTACAATCTACACACCAGTCAGCTTTGTAGACAGCTACAGTCAGTTTGGCAGAGTTAATAGTTGTATAAAAGCTTTCGCTTGAATTAATCATTTGCATGGGGTTATACCCTCCTTGATGAATAATAAATAATCAGGCTTTGCGAGATTGCAGGCGCATCAGTGGTGTCAGTAGCTTACGCAGCGGCTTCGGATACGAAGACAATTCCTCTGCACGTACTACGCGCAAGATCACCAGCATCACCGGATACACTATCAGTGTCGCTATTCCTACCATACAACAACCGATGAAAAATGCAACCCTGTCGTTCATCCATGCCGTCAATCCGATTCCTGCCTGATTCAGGCCAAGTCCGACCAGTGCAAGCACAACAACCGTAACCAGGAATCCCGGCCAGCGGCTGCCCAATACAGAGAAGTTAACGACCTGATGCAGGGAGCGCAGATTGAGAATCGTAATCAGAACAAAACATAATCCGGTCGCAGCAATAATACCGTAGATGCCAAGAAACTGCGACAGCACCAGGCTCAATACCAGTTTGAGTGCAATTCCGGCCAGTACATGGACCATCGAGCGATTTACTTTATTGATTCCGATCAGCATGGAGTTGCTGGTCATCATCGTAATCTGGAAAATCGTACAGATAGTCAGCAGCGCAATAATACTTGGTGCATCTGCCCCTACGCTGTCACGTGAGCTGAACAATAATCCATTAATACAATAAGCAGCGGTCGCCAGCATCAGTACAATTGGAACACCGGTGAGTACCGAGATTCGCAGGGCAAGGGTCATCTGTTTTTGCAGATTCTCCTGTTCTTTGCGGGCATAGGCGGCCGAGATAATCGGAATCAACGAGGTACTCAGCGCTATCGCCAGAATCGGGGGAATACCCGCTATACTCTGCGCACGCTGTCCCAGAATCCCGAGTGAAGCCGTTGCCGCCAGATTGCCAACCTGATCAATCAGCAGCGGTTTGATGATGGTACTGTCGATAATATTGACTGCCGGAATCGTCAGGGAAGCAATAACGATTGGAATCGATAATTTGAAAATATCTTTGTAAATCCGGCTTAACGGAATAACGGCTTCCCCGTCTGCTCTCACTTCCAGACGGTTCGCGGCATCCTGTTTGCGCAGCTTGAGTGTAAAGTAAATCATTACCACAAAAGCACCAATACTGCCGAGTACACTACCAAATGAAGCTGCTGCAGCAACTTCCACATCCCCATAACCAATACGAACCAGCAGATACGCCAGCAAAATGGCCGTAAACACACGAGCAAACTGCTCTACAATCTGGGAGACACCGCCTGCGATCATCATATTGCGTCCCTGGAAATAACCACGCATCATGGCAATCGCCGGGAACAACAGCAGTGATGGTGCAATCGCCTGCAGGGATAATGCCGCCGCCGGCTCCTTGGACAACATTGCATAATAAGGCGCTCCGAAGTACAGAAGCAGTGTCATGACCACCCCTGCCGCTCCGGCAAACAGCAGTGCTGCATAATAAATGCGCTGTGCTTCATGCGGACGTCCCAGCGCATATCGCTCGGATACCATTTTACTGAGTGTACTTGGAATACCCGCTGTAGCGACGGCCAGCAGCATCAGATACACGTTATTGGCAATCGAGAAAGCCGCATCCCCGGTAAAACCTAACAAATGCTCCAGCGGTACACGCTGAGCCAGTCCCAGCACACGGGCGACCAGTGCCGCCACGGCCAAGATGATCGTTCCTTTGATAAATGATTCTGCCTTAGCCAAAATAATTCCCCTTCTCTCCAGTCACATCATGGATGCATACTAATTAAATCGTTTCATTATATGTTTTGCTTTGTCACCTGCTGACTATTGTAGGTACAGCAGGAATCAGCAATAAAATCCTGAAGCTTACAGACTGTCTATGTAACCGAACCGGCACAAAAAACCGGAAGGCTGATTGGCCTTCCGGTCGTCGTCTTACGTCAGCATTACTATTATAGACAAGCTGTTGCGTAATTCGCAATGCACACTCGCTTAATGTACCACAATCCAGATAATCCAGACGATGATCATAGCCAGCTGCAGAATAATTTTTACAATGGCACTGGACAGCAGTCCTAGCATCGTTCCCCAGGCTACTTTGAGGGCAGTCTGGAAGTTCTTGCCGCTGATCAGCTCTCCGGCAAGTGCACCGATCAGTGGACCCAGTATCAGACCGAAGGCCGGAATAACGAATGGACCGATAATCAGACCGATAGTCGACAAAATAACCGACAGCCTCGTCCCACCGAACTTTTTGGTGCCATAGGCGCTGACCAGATAATCTGTTACAAACAGCACAACTACGATAACGGTCTGGATAATCCAGAACCATGGTCCAAACTCAGCGAACGAGAAAAACCATCCGTATACGAAAAATGCAAAATATATCGCCAATGCTCCCGGCAGTACAGGATATATCGTACCCAGCATCCCTACCACAAACAGAGCAATGACCAGTATCCAACCTATTACTTCCATCATTCGTCTCTCTCCTTTGACCGTTTCGTGCGATCCGAATCGGCACATCATCATTCCTGTCATTCAGACATTAACTTTGGGGTGTCTTCATACTGCATCTACTCTGTATCCAGCGCAGATCAGCATAATCGTTCCCGTAGATATACTCTACTATTTGTATACCTGTATACTGTCCAAATGACACATTGGTTTCAAAATGCAGGAGATCAACAGAACACAAAAAGATTAGATCAGGATATGATCGCGAATGACTTCGACAATTCCGTCATCATTATTGCTGGCTACCACCAGATCAGCTTCTTGTTTGACCGTCTCCTGAGCGTTACCCATGGCTACACCCAGTCCTACTGCCTGAATAACAGCCAGATCGTTCAGACTGTCACCTACCGCGACGACTTCGGACATGTCAATATTCAGCAACTGGCAGACTTCGGCAATACCGGCTGCTTTGTTAATGCCGAGTGGATTAATCTCCAGATTGTGCGGAGAAGAGTTCGAAATCTCCAGACCGCCCATATCCTGCAGTGCCATCAGGATCTCATGACGCAGCTGATCGTTTTCGGTATTATAACCAAATTTGAGCCATTCTATTTGCTCCAGCGGTGTATTTTCCAGCCAGCGGTCACGGTTGTACAGACGCTCGACAGCGTACGCCCAGAACCATACATCCTTCTCTACAGCCAAATCATGCATCTTGCGTACCAGATCCGGGTCCAGCAATGTACGGCGATATAGTTCGCGCGGTGTTTTCCACACCTCACTGCCATTGACGGTAACCATCGGTGTCTCCAGTCCGAGCTCCTGTCCATAAGGTAATGCACTGCTGGCTGCGCGGCCGGTAGAGAGACAGACATGAATGCCTTCATCCATAGCTTTATTGATCCATTTGCTCGTCTCCAGGGTGATTTCGTGATTATCGTTGAGCAGCGTGCCATCCATATCGAGAGCGAGCAGCTTGTATTTGCGTGTTGTCATTATGAGGTGTTCCTCCATCCATTTTCTTTATTTATTTGTAAACTGTGAAGTTAACAGCTACGAATTATGGCGTATCAGAGGTATTTTAGCATATTATGCTCAACGCTCACAAAAGCTTTTGTAAAGTGGACGTTAGAATGGTACATGGCAACAGCAGCTACGTTTGTGATATAGATGTGGTGTGGAGATGTATTTAAGTGGTTGACATTGTATCCACTCCGGTAAGGAATAAGGGCACGTCCTCCGGTGGAGTAGAGGAATCTATGAATTAGGAGTACATGTAGATTCCTCTATTCCAATGTCGTCCTTTGCCCTTATTTCCTTGCCTTCGTTCCGTGCTGTTTGCATACTTCATACTTGTTATTTCTTGTTTTTTTACTTTTTACCTCTTAAATATTCACTTCATAATTAATCACGTTGTTACTGACTCTTTTATTTTAAGGGATTGCTGGTAATGGGTTGTACCTTGTTCAATATATTGAATTTGATTCTGCAACAAAAAATGACCAGCAGTATACCGGTCATTTCGTCAAAACCTGTCTATTTCCATTAGGATTGATTTATTCAAATCCCAATATTATTTTAGTTAGACGTCATGGATGAGGCCATACGTTTTTGCTGTAATTTGCGGAACAAGATACCATGGCGTGGAGACAACAGGAACGTAATAATGAAAAAAATACCTGCTATAGTTACGATACTGCCGCCGATCGAGGCATTCAGTATATAGGCAGTATAATAGCCCACAATAGAGCTAACAACGCCAACGATAACGCTGTAAATCAGCATTCGGCCAAGGCGGTCGGTCAGCAGGTAAGCGGTAGCAGCAGGGATAACTAGCATACCTACAACGAGAATGGCACCTACGCTCTCAAAAGAAGCTACTGATGTCATCGATACCATACCCATCAAGAGATAATGGAACAGCATGACCGGAATACCGCAGGCTGCTGCCATCGCCGGATCAAAGGCGGTAATTTTGAACTGTTTGTAAAACAGTCCCAGCAGCGTCAGAATAACCAATAATGCAAAGCCCAGCATCCAGACCGAGCGTGGTCCCATATCCATACCATTCATCATCCAGGTATCCCATTGTACATAGGCGATCTCGCCAAACAGGACACAATCCAGATCCAGATCGATATTGCGAGCATTCAGACTGACCAGAATCACACCGACAGCGAACAAAGCGGTAAAAATAATACCGATCGATGCATCCGACTGGATACCGGAGCTTTGCAGCCATTGAATAAGAAATACGGCAATCAGCCCCAGCGCAGTGGCTCCGATCATCATCGCCATCGAATCTCGCCCTCCACTCAGCAGAAAGGCAATCGCAATCCCCGGCAGTACCGCATGACTGATCGCATCGCCGATCAGTGCCATTTTACGCAAAATCAGAAAGCAGCCCAGCAGACCACAGCTGGCTGACATTAGTGCTGCCGTCAGCATAATCCAGAAATCACTGCTCATGCGATACACCTCCCTTGTTGTTCCATTCCAGCCGATTCCGTCGATGCTGCCACAGGCGGGCAAGCCATCCCCGTCGCGGTGCAAATAGCGCAGATATTGCAAAAATCAGCGTCGCTGCAAGCACGGTAACAGGTCCTGTCGGCAGTTGGGAGACCATACTGCTCGATACGGTTCCTGCAGCACCACTGACAGCACCGAATATCCCTGCCAGTATGATCATAATATGCAGACGATCTGTCCAGTAACGTGCTGCTACCGCCGGAGTGATCAGCAGCGCCGACATCAGCACTACACCGACTGCCTGAATACCTGCTACGACGACAAATACAGTCAGCAGTAGAATGATCTGCTCCAGCCAGACAACCGGCCAGCCAAGTCCCTTTGCAAAGCCCCTATCAAAGCTCACGAGCTTGAACTGCTTGAACAGCAGGGTACAGACAGTAATCAGTACGATGCTGATACCGGTGAGCAGATACAGATCTTCCCGCATCATGGAAGCTGCCTGTCCAAACAGGAATTTGTCCAGCCCACTCTGTCCACCATTGCCGCTATGCTGAATGCGGGTCAGCAGCAGGACACCAATCCCGAAGAAAAAGGATAAAACAATCCCCATTGCTGCGTCCTGCTTGATCCGGGAATATTCGGTAATCCAGCGGATTCCCACGGTTGCCAGCATACCGGCAATTAGCGCACCGATCAGAAATCCGGCCGTCGACTTCACTCCCAGCAGCATAAAGGCAATACATATTCCCGGCAGGGCCGCATGAGCAAGTGCATCGCCGATCAGGCTTTTCTGCTGCAGCACCATAAATGAGCCAATAACTCCACTGCTAAGACCAAGCAGCATGCAGCCGAGAATAATCCAGCGAATATTGGGATCGTTAACGATATAAACAAGCATATCCATCGCTATTATTCCTCCTATTTCCCCGTCATAATCATGCTGCCGCTATCTTGTAAAAAGGTCAGCCGACCACCATACGTACGCTGCAGCATCTCGGTATTGAATACCATCTCTACCGGACCTGCTGCGATAAGTTCACGATTCAATAGCAGTACATCGTCAAAATAGGCCTCTACCGTCGATAGATCATGATGTACGACCAGTACGGTCTTACCCTGCTGCTTGAGCTGTTCCAGCAGAGTAATGATCGCTTTTTCAGTAGCGGCATCTACACCGGCAAATGGTTCATCCATTAGATACAGATCAGCCTGCTGAGCAAGCGCACGGGCAAGAAAAACACGTTGCTGCTGGCCTCCGGACAGCTGACTGATCTGACGGTTCGCATAATCCGCCATGCCGACTTTGGACAAGGATTCTATCGCTATCTCTCGTTCCTGCCTTCCTGGACGCCGAAACCAGCCAAGTCGTCCGTAAGTGCCCATTAATACCACATCCAGCGCATTGGTTGGGAAATCCCAGTCTACCGATTCACGCTGCGGCACATAACCGATCCGTTTACGCTGACTGGCATAAGGCTGTCCATACACACTAACTTCACCACGGATTGCAGGTACCAGTCCGAGCATCGCTTTGAGCAAAGTAGATTTGCCGGCTCCATTGGGGCCAATTAACGCGACCAGCCGGCCTTCGTCCAGCTTAAACGATACATTTTGTACAACAGGCTGTTTATGATAGGCTACGGTGATTCCTTGAGCATGTAACGGACTGACTGCTGTATGATCAGGCATATTTACAGGTTTTTTATTCATATTGATTCCTCCCTTGTTGAATTGGATTTGAATATAAGGGTCATTGGTGATTACCGAAGTGCTTTTACAATCGTCTCTGTATTATGGCGAACCATCCCTATATAGTCTCCGGCAGCACTGCCTTGTTCACCCAGCGCATCCGAGTATAATTCACCACCGATACGGACAGTATGTCCCTGCTGCGCAGCTCCGGCGATAATAGCTTCCATAGAGCGGGCAGATACACTGCTTTCTACAAAAACAGCCTGGATACGGCGCTCTACCAGCATATCGCGCAGCTCACTTACATCACGTGAACCATATTCGGAAGCTGTGCTGATCCCTTGCAATCCGCGGACTTCGATATCATATGCATCTCCGTAATAACCAAAAGCATCATGACCTGTTATAAGTACGCGGCTTTGCTTTGGAATGCGGGCAATTTGCTGCCGGACTTCTTTATCCAGCTGCTTCAGTTCAGCTAAATAGGCTGCTGCATTGATCCGGTAATCTTCTGCATGACCAGGATCGGATGCGATCATCGAATCCCGAATCTGCTCGACTGCCTGCATCCACAGACTCACATCGAACCAGATATGCGGATCATATTCGCTGGAATTCTCCTCGCTCTGCCGCAGCTCACTGGTCGGAATTGAAGCTGTTACAGCGGTTACGTCACGTGTCCGACTCATTTTCTCCATAATATTTGTCATACTGCCTTCCAGATGCAGTCCGTTATATAAGACCAGATCGGCTTCATCCAGCTTGCGGATATCACCTTGGGAAGCTTTGTACATATGAGGATCCACGCCGGGGCCCATCAGACCGGTTACATATACATGCTCTCCGCCTACTTGACGGGCAGCATCCGCGATCATCCCTGTAGTAGCTGTAATCCGAAATTTGCCTGTAGATTCGGCTTCGGCATTATTTTCCGATCCAAAAGGGTTGCTGCAGCCGGCAATACATATAAGCAGTAGCAACCCCAAAAATACAGTAATATATTTTGTAAGCCGCTTATTGTTAGAACTGCTCGCTTGGCTGGTTACCGTTTTACGGTTATTGATCGTTTGAACGTGCTTCAGGATAGAGGCTTTTATTTTGTTCTGTAATTTTTGTGTTTTTACATTTCGCTTCATCATTTCTCTCCTTTTCTTTTATTAGCAGATGTTATAAGTGCAGTTTCAATCGGATTATTATTGCTACCCAACAAAAATATTGCCCATATGACTTTATTTTTATATAAAGAAATAATGTTTCCTTAGTGCAAATTTTAAGGGGTGAAATGTCAAAATGCAAGTGCTAAAACCCAGACTGTGCATACACAAAAAAGACACTTCCCTCCGCAGAGGAAAGTGCCTTTTATGCTGATTGACTTGCTGTTCAATAGGATAGCTCCTACTATTGTTGGAAAAATCATCGAAAGTCCATTATTGCGATGCTGCTTCTTCACCTTCACTGGTCGATGTATTTTTCTTTGGAATGCCATCCAGACCGTATTCCTGATCATACGCGTCGAAAATTTTGACTGCAACAGGTGCCGCACTTTTGGAACCGAATCCGCCTTCTGGAATAACTACGGCTACCGCAAGCTTTGGATTATCACGTGGAGCGAAGGCGATGAATACACCGTTATCGACAATTTTGCCGTATACCGACTGCTGGGAGGTACCAGTTTTACGAGCTACATCGTAGCGGTAATTCTTCAGTACTTCCACTTTACTCCGCATTCCGTTAATAACGGTATTCCAGTATTCCGGCGGGAAGTCGACGGTATTGAGCACTTCCGGCTTGGTTACTTTTACAACGTTACCTTTGGCATCAGTAATTTTGCTGACGAATTGCGGCTTGAGGCGTTTGCCTTTGTTGGCAATGGTAGTAACATACTGGGCAAGCTGGAGCGTTGTATAACGTCCCTGCTGTCCAAAGGAAGCATACGCCATCGCAGCCTGCACACTACCTGCTGCCTTGAGATTCGTATACTCGCCCCGGCCTTCGTTTTCATAAGGCAGGCCACTCTGGGTCGATACACCAAGACCGAATTCCTTCATGTATTTATCCCATACATCAATCGATTTGCTGCCATATTTAACAACAAGCTGCTTACCAACCATATCAACCATAAAAGCATTCGAAGACTTTTCAATAGCTTTTGTCGGATTTAATGAATTCAGTACTTCTCCCAATGCATTTCGTACTCTGGTCTCATGTCCCGCTTTACCAAACTCGGCATAACCACGATCGTAATACCATGTATCGGCAGTGAATAGTCCTTCCTTCATACCAATCATTACACTGAGTGGCTTGATAACGGAGCCAAGCAACACCATGGAAGATGCGCGTCGTCCATTATAAATCTCTCGGATGGTACCGTTCGGGTAAATGGATGCCAGATCTGCAATTTGTTGTCCTGACGGTGATTTGGACCAGATGTTGGAATCATAATCTGGCATGCTTGCCATCGCGATTACATTACCAGTTTCTACTTCCATAGCTACTGCATAGCCGGTTAGTGCATTACCCGTACCACGCTGGTAGCGTAGCTGGGCGACCTGATTGGTAATCGCCTGCTGTGTAGCAAGCTGTACATTTTTATTAATGGTCATCCATAAGTTGTGACCCTTTTCTGGAGGAGTCAGCTCACTACGTCCATCAGCACGGTTTAAGGCATTTACTGGAGTACTGCGTACTCCATTTTTACCACGCAATTCATCCTGATACATGTACTCGAGCCCATCCATACCTACAAACTCTGTATCCAGATAACGTTTATCTGCTCCGCTAAGATTGCTTCTGTTTTTGTATTTCTTTACAGTTGCTTTAACGCCAGAGAACCCCTGTAGATAACCGACCGCCTGAACTGCTACGCGATCTGGGCTGTATTGACGAATACTTTCCTCACGGACTTCAATACCTTGATACTCATTTTTATGCTCTAGGAAATAAGCGATTTCCTTGTTGCTGAGATCCTTTTTAATCCGGCGCGGCGTATAACCGAAGTTTTTGCGATACGTAATATCCATTGCATCAATAATCTCGTCAGCCGTCATTTTTTTGTCCGGATCACCGTATGTATTAAATACACGCTTCAGGTCCCCGACAATTTTGTAAAATTCCGGTTTGTTCTTTTCCAGCTGATAATCTTTATTCAATGTAAAATACAGCGATTGTGTTGGAATCGAATACGCGATCTTGGAGCCTGAAGCATCATAGATAATTCCGCGGCTCGGCAGAATCGGTGTCTCATTATTGGTAATACTTGATTCTTCCTCCGTCAATGTAGGCCCTTCCACAAACTGCAAAATAGCCAACCGTACCACAAGCACAGTGAATATAAGAAAAGTAGCAAAAAAGAAAATATTCAGCCGGATCGAAAACTGGCGTCGGTGACTCTCTTCAAACTCTTCCGACTCGGATGAACCTATTTTTTTCATGAACGTTATAAACCTCCTCTAATTCTAGGTGTGTACTGTATTTTAGAGTGCCTGATTAATCTGGCATTCCATAATATGTAGTTGTTTCTTCATTTTAGCATAACCAGACGTAGTAACACATCCTAGATGCAATATCTATTTAACCCCATTAGCCAGTAAGACCAGCAGACTGCTGACAAACCTCATAATTGTCGTCTTGTAATGGTTACGTATCATCTTCTGCTTGATATCATTATATAAGGTAGTCCATACCTGCTATATGGAAATAGACAGTAATCGACCTAACAATACTATATCATTATTGTTTATTATCCATAAAAAGAAACAGGGAGCAAACGTTATATCGTCTGCTCCCTGCTGCCTAACTATGATTATCCGTCTAGGTTTAGCCCTTATACTCAATGACTGTCTAAACCGAAAATTCATCTTACTTTATTATTGATTGCTGTCCTGTGCTTCTGTATCTGCCGCAGTTGTCTTTTTCGGTATGCCATCCAGACCGTATTCCTGATCATAGGCTTCGAAAATTTTGCGTGCTACCGGGGCAGCACTCTGTGCCCCGAATCCACCTTCCGGAATAACTACAGCTACGGCCAGTTTGGGATTCTGACGTGGAGCGAACGCAATAAATACCCCGTTATCGACAGTATGTCCATAAATAGATTGCTCGGATGTACCTGTTTTACGAGCAACATCATATTTGTAATCTTTGAATACTGGTACATCACTGCGCATACCGTTGATCGCTGTGTTCCAATATTCATCCGGCAGATTGATCGTATTCACAACTTCCGGCTTGAATTCTTTGACCGTATTCCCCTCAGAGTCAGTAATCTTGCTGACAAACTGTGGTTTTAGACGCTTGCCTTTATTCGCGAGGGTAGTTACGTACTGAGCCAGCTGCAATGTTGTATATTTCCCCTGCTGTCCAAAGGAAGCAAACGCCATCGCAGCCTGGGCACTACCTGCAGCTTCCAAGTTCATATATTCACCTGAACCTTTACTTTCGCCAGGCAGCCCACTTTTCGTAGATATGCCTAATCCAAATTGCTTCATATATTTATCCCATACATTAATCGAGTCTGCCTGATATTTACGATATAAAGGCAAGCCCACTTCATCGATCATAAATGCATTAGAAGAATGCTGAATTGCTGTAGATGGTGTCAAATAACCATATACGTGACCGCTGGAGTTACGTACTCTGGTCTCATGACCTTCTTTACCGAACTCGGCATAACCTCTATCTTGATATCCTGATCCAGGTGAAATCAGTCCTTCTTTGAGTCCAATCAGTACGGTAAGCGGCTTGATAACCGATCCCATCAATACCATGGAGGAAGCATGACCTTCACGATATACTTCTTTGATCGTACCGTTGGCAACATGAGGCTGGATTTCTTTGTACGTTTCGTCTGTCATGTTTTCCCAGACGTTGGTATCGTAGTCTGGCATACTGGCCATGGCTACAACTTTACCCGTACTTACTTCCATTGCTACGGCATAGCCTGTCTGGGCGTTAGGTGCATAAGAGCTGCCGCTTCGATAGGAATGCAGATAGGACAGCTGATCGGTAATCGCTTTTTGGGTAGCCAGCTGTACATTTTTATCGATCGTCATCCAGACGTTATTTCCCTTTTGCGGAGCAGTCAATTCAGTTCGACCTGTAGCAATATTGAGTGAGTTGACAGGCGTTGTTTTCAGACCATTTTTACCGCGCAGCTCATCCTGGTACGCATACTCGATACCATCTACACCCACATACTCGGTAGACAGATATTTCTCATCTGCATCTGTTACTCTGGCTTTGTTAATGTAATGATCCATCGTCGCGCTGACGCCACTGAACTGGCGCAGGTAACCAACTGTCTGTGTTGCCACTTGATCGGTATCATAGTGACGTACACTTTCCTCGACAATCTCGATTCCCTTGAACTCATCCTTGTGTTCCAGGAAATGGGCGATTTCTTCATTGGTCAGATTCTTTTTGATTCGTCTTGGCGTGTATCCAAATTGTACCTTGGATTCAATATCCATCGCTTTGATGATCTGCTCGGCAGTCATTTTTTCCTTGGGATCGCCATATTCATTAAATACTTTTTTGAGCTTGCCGACAATTTCATATAATTCCGGCTTATTCTTTTCCAATTTGTAATTTTTGGTCAATGTAAAATAGAGCGATTGCGAGGACGTGGAATACGCGATTCGAGCTTTACCCGACGCATCCATAATATTTCCGCGAATCGGTGGAATTGGCGTACTCTTGGTCGAGATGCTTGCTTCCTTTTCCCTCAGTGTGGGTCCTTCGACGAATTGGAGAATCGCCAGCCTTACAATCAGGACAGTAAACACAATAAATGTCGCAAAAAAGAAAACGTTCAGACGGATAGAGAACTGACGTTGATTTCGAAGTTCGCGCTTGGACGACTCATCAATACCCGATTTCTTCATTTCTTGATCTTTCTCCTTCTTTTCACGACATCACAAGAAAGCACCTGTTTATAAGGCACGGTCTTGTAATGCCTGATCGTTCAAATGTATCTGATTACCTTGGTATAGATGCCGCTATTCACAGATACCTTCTTACGAATGGTACTGTATTGTGCGGTTTGGGACTCTACGACTCAACATGTACTCTATATATTAGCATAGCCGACAGGCGATTGAGAAATTTCGCGTTTAGCTGTCGAATCACTGGATTCGGAGCCTGCCAGTGCACCTTATAATACGCTTTGTTCAATATGGGTCTCTGCAAATTTGGGCGGGTTAAACCAGTTGCCTGCAGACGCCCACGTCGGATCAAGCGGTACCCACTGTTGCTGATCCGGCAGATATACCTGGTTCCAGGCATGCGGTCCGTAACCTCCCTGACCGTTATAACCGAGCCCGGTAACGACCCGCACTTCAATTCCTTGCGACCGAGCCATTACCGCATACAGACGGGCATAATCGATACAGACGCCCATTCGGGTAGCAAAAGTATCTTCCGGTGTCTGTTCATGCCATACGCCGCGCTGCTCATAATCTGTAACTTTGCCATAGTCATAACTAACCCGTGAACCAACCCATTCGTATAAGCGCTGCGCCTTGTCTTCTGTTCCGCTTGCACCCGATACGACGGATGCCGCCGCTTCCTCGATATCCGCAGGAATACTGCGATCGACTACATCGTATTTACGCTGGAAAATACCGGTCAGCTCCTGCTCCACGGCACTCGTGAATACAGGTAAGGTATTCTTGACAAAGGAACCTGTAAGCGGCTGTACGACAGCTGTAACCGTATGACTATAGAGCGAGGAAGCTTCTACATAAGAGGACATTTTCGTATTGGGATAGAGGCTGATCGCGATAAAGAGGGCCAGAATAACAATCCCGCAGCGCAGTAGTCCATTCACGAGTCCAATGCCACCGCCCAGTACACGGCTGAACCACGAAGAACGACGTTCTTCCATAGGCAGACCTCCCTGCCGCCACCTTTCCGGCAGCAGCATTACAGCAAGCAATGAAAAGGAAATACTCGCTACCACATAGCTCAGCATAAATAGCACTACAAAGCGCAGAAGTGAGAACTCCGAGATCAGATAGACCGCCGAGTAGTACATTTCCCACCACCATTGTAATTCTCCCTGCGGTACGGACGAAGATACCTGCTTTGCCCAAGTCTGTACATGTGGAGACACCCACAGGGCAAACGGAGCAGCCAGAATAATCGCAATGATTGTCAGCAGCGTACGACTTGCCCATGAGAACAGCATGCCGGCTGAACGGACCACACCATGACGGATTCCCTGCAGTACGGATATCAGCACGATGCCATAGAACAGACAGGAGACCAGACTGCTATCGAATAATGCTTGGATACTGCTCAGATCCATACATGCGTTCCTCCCATTTGATCAGACTGTTCATCAGGAGGAAGCTCCTGCAGCTGTATTTTTCTTGGCCTGGTCAATCATTGAACGAATGGTACTGTTAATCTCCCATTCTCCCAGAGGAACACCACGGAAAGTTACTCCGACTTTGCCTGCTCCCGGCGTGCCTTTCAATTCAATCGTGTCGGTCTTGATGGTATAGGTGCCATCACCGTTCTGGATAAAGCGGGCACTCTTCGCTTCGTCTTTCATCACATCCATCGCCTGCTCCTGTAGAGCGGCTACGGTCTGACCGGTTACGCCGGAGACGGTATCACGGATCTGATCGATAGAAATTCCACTATATATGCACACGGCGACGACAATGATAATAACGATCAGCCATTTGATCACCGTTTTGACCAGATTAATAACCATAAACAATATAATCAGGGCTACCAGAATGATCAGCCAGTTCTGCCTGAAAAATTCGCTCCATACCTGCCAATCCATCTTGTTTCCCCTCCTGCATTTTGCATCTGCTGAGTCAAATTCAGCACAATTGGTGTATTCATTACAATTCAGAGATTTATCATTAGGCTGCCAATTGGGTCGGCAAGCTAGAATCATTATAACCGAAGTATATACAGGGTGTCAGCAGTTTCCCGCACTCCTGTTTTTGCATCGGAACCTCGCTATCCGATACCATTATTTATAGAGGTGATGACCTTGATTCATATTATTGTAGAAGGCAAAAATGACCGTAGCAAGCTGCGAAGACTGCTTCAACCCGAAGTAGAGATTTTATGCACCTTTGGCACACTGAATTCGCAAAAGCTGGAGAAGCTGCGCAAGCAGGTTGGCCAGGACGAAGTGTATCTGTTTATGGACAACGATCCATCCGGTCGCAAAATACGTGCTGTTTTGAGCGATACTTTTCCGGATGCCACCCATATGTATACCCGGCGCGGCTATGCAGGTGTAGAAGGCACACCGGACGAATACGTGGTTGCCCAGCTGGAAAAAGCAGGACTGGACGAGTACATTATCGATCCCGGGCCTTCGTGGTCATAAATCGATTTTTGCCTATTAAAAATGCCGCAGAGATGAAGAACACTCTGCGGCTACAATAATAAAGTATCCGGTATTACCCGGGAAATGGGAGCTGTAAAACTTCAATTTGTACTCTATTATGGCTTTTATTTATGAACAGTATCAATAATCATCAGAATAAAGCTTAATGTGAGATAGTTAATGGAGAAAATAAAAGCTGTTTTCGCCCATTTATCTGTATCCGGTTTGCGGAAGCCTGCTACTGCCATGAACAGCCATACGACTGATAATACCAGCGATACAATCATGTAAATGACTCCGGTATAGTTGTACACATACATCAGAATCGGAATAGGAATCAGCAGCGCAATGTACGGCAGCATCTGATACTTGGTCCGCGTAATTCCTTTGACAACAGGAAGCAGTGGGAAGCCTGCAGCACGATATTCTTCCACACGACGAATACCGAGTGCCCAGAAATGCGGCGGTTGCCATAGGAACAACATCGCGAACAACAGCCAGGCGGCCAGATCAATATGATTGGTTACTGCTACATAGCCGATTACAGGCGGCATCGCACCGGAGATTCCACCGATGGAAGTACTCCATGTAGACGAGCGCTTCAGCCAGAGCGTATAGATAACCACATATACGAACATGCCGAGTACCCCGAGCGCTGCCGCCAGCAAGCCGGAGAATATGGCGAGTACACCCAGACCGAGTATACCGAGTCCTATAGCATACCAGAGAACTACATTCGGTGACAGGCGGCGTGTAGCCAGTACACGATCCTGTGTCCGTGCCATCTTGGTATCCAGATCACGGTCAAAATAATTGTTAAATACACACGAAGAAGCCATAACGAGCATGGTGCCGAGCAATGTCCAGATCAGATGTATAAAATGAACATTCCAGCCGGAAGCAAGCCAAAAGCCGCCAAACGTAGCCACCAGATTCGATCTCAGAATCCCGGGCTTGGTTAAAGCGACAAAATCTCTCCAGGTCACGGCCTGGTCTTGCGGAGACGGGCTTACGAACGTTGTGGAATCCGGGGGAGTTTGATAACCCAAATGTTTATCCACGTTTATAAGTTCCTCCTTAATATTCAGCTAATAACAGCCGATGAGTAAACAAGAAGCATAATCACAAAAATATTCACTCTCTGTATATCATCTGCAAATGCGTTATGCATTTTTACAGATTTTCACAAAAAGTGAATAAAATAAATCACCCAAATAATTGCTCTATAAACTTTATCATACCTGTATACAAAAGTCTTTGGAATTCAGTGGTAGGATCGGTCATTATTATGACAATTTATTGACAAGGTGCTGAATTCATCGTGCTTTAATATTTTCGTCTTCCGTTTATGGTAAACTACACACTAACTGGAACAGATATATAGTATAGAGACAGAATACTGCAGTACTCCTGCTTTTACTGTCGCGTCAGACCTCCTATTCCTCATGAATACGGACATCCTGAAAGTCATAAGGAGAGAATACCGAATGGATACTGCTACCCATTTTGCCATGGGTTTTGGACTTGCCGGACTTGCCTATGTTGATCCTGTTGTTGCTTCCGATCCGCGGCTTGCTATTGCCGTTATGGTCGCTACAATTGTAGGTTCACAGGCGCCGGACTCCGACACCATTTTACGACTAAAAGATAATGCGACCTATGTGCGCAATCATAGAGGTATCACCCACTCCCTGCCGTTTATGGCACTGTGGATTGCACTGATCAGCGGATTTACGTCGCTGTTGCTGCACCAGGAAGGCTTCTGGCATATTTTGCTATGGACAGCTGTAGCCGTCGTACTACATGTGTTTACCGACTTGTTTAATACGTATGGTACCCAGGCGGTGCGTCCGTTTAGCGAGACATGGATTTCATGGAATATTATTAATATTTTTGATCCATTTATTTTCGGTACTCATATCGCAGCCTTAATTTTGTGGATTACGGGATTGGTAGCGCCTGCTCCATTATTTGTAACCCTGTATGTGGTTATCGCGCTGTACTATGTATGGCGTACGCTGACTCACTGGTATCTGACCCGCAAAGTCGAGCAGATGGATATCGAGGACGGACGCTCTCCGGAGCCAGATGGTCACTATATACTCATCCCTACGATTTCCCTGCGCCGCTGGCATGTGGTTCATGCCAAAAAAGACGGCAGCTACCGGATTGGCTGGTATAGCCCGGACAAGCTGATCTGGATCGACTCGATTCAGTCCATGAGTCATCCGGCGATCGAAGCTTCACGCAGTCATCGCGATATACGCGCACTCCTGTACTTTTCTTCCTACACGGTCTCCGAGGTAGAAGAAACATCGAACGGTTATATTGTACGCTGGGCGGATGTACGTTATCGCCATCGTCGTCAGTATCCGTTTGTGGCAGTTGTTGTGATGGACGAAAATTACCAGGCGATTGATTCCTATGTAGGCTGGCTGAGTCCCGACAAAATGAACGACCGACTCAGTCTGCATATGAGCTAACAATTACATTTGATAAGATGAAATGAATAAAGCCCCTGCTTTTCCATGTACCGATTAGGATGGAGATCCTTTTGGTGGTGGGAAAATTGCAGGGGCTTTTTGGTGATTAGATTCATCCACTTCAATCTTCAATCTTCAATCTTCAATCTTCAATCTTCAATCTTCAATCTTCAATCTTCAATCTTCAATCTTCAATCTTTCCAATTATCAAAATAAGTTTGGGAGAAACAAGCTTTTATTTGGAAAATAACTGTTCGGCATCATCCAGTGCCATACTGTGACCGAGGGAAGAGTAATCCAGCCACTTTTGTCCATCCAGCATATAGACATGCTTTTCTTTTACCGCTTTGAGATTCTGCCAGACCGGATTGGATTCCAATGCGTCGAATGTCGCTTGCGCTTCACTGCCTTTACTGATAATAACGAAGATCGCATCAGCATGGTAATCCGGCAGTACTTCTTTGGAGATTAAAGCGAATGGTTCCGTAGCTGCAATATCGGCTACTCCATCCGTAGGCTTGAGCTTTAGATCGTTATACATAATCGGACCAAGCGGTCTGCCAGTGCTCATTACGCGCAGCTCCTTGGCTGTTGCACGAATCGCCATGACTTTGGCATCGGCGCCCAGTTTGGCATGGATCATTTCGCTTACTTTGGCAGCTTTGGCATCATAGGTTTTGATAAATTCATCTGCCTGCTGGGTACGTCCTGTATGGGTGGCGATCTGTTTGAGTTGGTCCTGCCAGGTTCCCTGATCCATATCGATTACGATTGTTGGAGCAATAGCTTCGAACTTGGCCAGATCTTTGCCAGAGTATTCTTTATCGATATAAATCACGTCCGGCTGCAGAGAAAGCAGTGCTTCCATATCCGGATCAGCGACCGATCCCAGCTTGGTTGTACCCTGCAGCTGATCGGCTACATGCGGCAGAAAGTCTTTGACATCACCGCCGACTACAGAGCCAACAGGCTTGATACCCAGAGCAAGCAGATTATTGGTAATATGAATCGACATGGAAGCGACCCGTGCGTTGGCATCATGTGTGATAGTACCATTTGTTGTTTGGACGGCTGTACCAGATGGTGCAGCTGCTGGTTGTCCGCAGCCTGCCAGCAATGCCATCATAATACCAATAACTATAATAAGATGCGGTTTTTTGAACATATTATAAAACCTCCACATAGATGAGTTACTTTTATTCATTGCTCCGGTCCGGAATCCGAACCCCTTTACTACTTATTCAATATCGTTTCTGTGTCTCCATCATTATTAGAATTTACTTTTAAATAATAAATACAAAAAATAAGGACCACCGATCGCAGCTACCACTACACCAGCCGGTACAGCATTGGGGTGAAAAATCGAGCGTCCTATCGTATCGGCTGTCAGCAGAATCACCACACCGAGCAGTGCAGCTGCTGGCATAAAGTAACGGTGCTGCGTGCCGGCGAGCTGCCTGGCTATATGTGGAGCAATCAATCCAATAAATCCTATCGAACCCACCATAGCTACACTCGCGGAAGACAGGGCAACTGCCAGCAGCATTAGACCAATTCGGTTCCGATTGACCTGACTGCCTATACCGGAAGCCAGCTCATCTCCCAGCGTGAACAAATCCAGATAACGCGAGTGCCAGTACACCAATGGCAAGAGCAATATAATCCAGGGCAGCAGCGTCCATACATGAACCCAATCTCTGGCCCAGACGCTGCCTGCCAGCCATGTCGCTGTAAACGTATATGTATCCTCATCCAGCTTCAATGACAGCAATAGTGTGATCGCGCTGATCCCGGCGGCTACTGCAATACCAACCAGAATCATACGGATCGGCAATAGTCCTCGCTGACGGTCATAAGACAGCAGGAAAATAACCACTGCCGTCAATACCCCGCCTGCAAAAGTGAACAGTGGGATCATCAGGGATACCGGACCGTCCATGGTACGGAAAAAGGATACAAAAACAATCAACCCGAACCCTGCCCCGGCATGAATACCGAGTACACCAGGATCAGCCAGAGAATTGCGGGAAGTACCTTGCAGAATCACACCAGCTACCGCAATACCCGCTCCAGCCAGAATCGTGATCAGGATGCGGGGTAACCGGTAATCGAACATAATCATATGTTCCTGTCGGGTGCCAAGTCCCAGCAGCGTGTACAATACCCGTAGCGGAGACAGACGAATTGTCCCTGTATTGATACTAATCAGGATGACTACAATCGAGATGACCAGCAGTATAATGCTCACCCACCAGGCACGACGTGCACGCTGCATTTGCATATGATGTAGATTCATTTACAGTTCTCTCCCTTCTCGCCTTGCCAGATAAAGGAAAAAGGGAACTCCGACCATCGCTACCATCGCTCCGATAGCAAACTCCCTGGGCGGCTGAACTATACGCGAAGCAAGGTCTGCCCACACCAGCAAAATTGCTCCCAGCAGCGCAGACAACGGAATGACTGCGCGATAATCCACGCCAATCAGACGTCTTGCCATATGCGGTACAACCAGACCCACAAAACTGATTGATCCAGCCGCCGATACCGATACACCTGCCAGAATAACAACTAAAGTCAGCGCTATCACCTTTATGTAGCGGACCCGTATTCCCAGATTGATTGCCGACTCATCCCCCAGCGACAAAAAAGTAATCGGTCGCCCCAACAAAATGGCCCCTATCATCGCCAGTACAATCACCGGTGTAATCAACTGTAGATGAGCCCATGTAATCCCGCTCACCCCTCCGGCATACCAGAAAGCCAGATCCTGGCTGAGATCAAAGTAAATCGCTACGCCGGTGCTAAAAGAGTGCAGCATTGTGGCAATCACTGCCCCGGCTATCGTCAACTTCATCGAAGTCAGCCCTCCCGGTGTGGCAGAGCCAAGCAGCAAAATAAGCAGTGTAGCCAGTGCCGCACCAGCAAATGACAATAGCATCAGCTGTAAATAAGAAACTCCCGGAATAAATGCAAAACTTAGTGCCACCACTGCTGCCGAACCTGCATTGATCCCCAGAATACCGGTATCCGCCATCGGGTTGCGTGTTACTCCTTGCATCATGGCACCTGCCGTACCAAAAGCCAAGCCGATTACAGCTGCACCCAGAACGCGCGGCAATCGCAAATCATGTACAATCTGATGGGAAGTCAAGCCTGGATCATAATGCCATACAGCAGACCAGACTGCAGACAGTGTCAGTTCTTTTGCCCCATAGGACACAGCGAAAAAGACCGACAGCAGTAGTCCCGCTGCGGCAGCCAGAAGCCAGATCCCGATTTGCAGTTGTCTACCAAATACCATATTTGTCCATAGCCATCCTTTCCAAATAATATTGATAATCATTATCAGTATAGCATAGCTTTATTTTTCGCCCCACCGATAATTAAAGGCAGGAATGGAGATGTCTGACAATACACTTCTTTTATCAATTACAAAAAAGCCCCTTTTCAGATCCAAAAGCAAAAGAATACCCAGAGGCATTCCAGCTTTTTTAACCGAAAAAGGGCCTACGCGTACTACAATGGTAACGATGATAGGCAGCCGGCATATGGAAACTTCCGACAGATTCGCTTGACCCATGACCAGCGGTCAGGCACAATGGATATAAGCATTGTTATACGCTTACATCACCTACAACTATTTATTTTATCTATATTCTATTTTTTCAGGAGGCTGTTATCCCTATGAGTAAAGGTCTTTCCCTCTGGTTTGCTGTTTCTTCGATTATGCTGCTGCTGTTTTGTGCTATTGCGATCTCCCATTCTGCGTGGCTCGCAGTACTGCTAGGCGTACTCGGCGTCGCCAATATCGGCTGGGGCTTTGTAATCAAAGCCAAGCGGGAACGCCGCAGCAGCAATCATCCGGCCTGAATCAGAATCCTTTAGGCAGGAATCCCATCTTGTCTTTTACTCCGGTCAGAATTTTCTCCGCTGCGGCCTGTGCATTTTCGGCACCCTGGCGGAGAATATCACGGACCTCACCCGTTTGACGAATCTCCTGATACCGCTGCTGCAGCGGCTCCAATCCGGCTACTACCACTTCAGCCAGATCTTTTTTGAATGTTCCATACATCTGTCCTTCAAATTTATCCGCCACCTCGGCCAGGGATAATCCCGAGAACTGGGAATAAATCGTCATCAGATTGCTGACTTCCGGCTTGTTTGCTGGATCATATTGCACTTCACGGCCGGAATCTGTTGTTGCACGGCTGATTTTTTTGCGAATTACACTTGGCGGATCGAGCAGGGCGATATAGCTGCCTGTATTCGGGTTGCTCTTGCTCATTTTTTTCGTACCGTCATCCAGTGACATGATGCGTGCGCCCACTTCCGGAATATAAGGCTCCGGCAAAGTAAAGAATTCACCGAATCGATGGTTGAAACGTGCTGCCAGATCGCGAGTCAGCTCCAAATGCTGCTTCTGATCATCACCAACCGGTACCACGTCGGCATTGTACATCAGAATATCTGCTGCCATCAGTGCCGGATAGACGAACAGTCCTGCACCTACATTTTCTTTGCCTGCCGACTTGTCCTTGAACTGGGTCATACGCTCCAGCTCGCCCATAGAAGCCAGTGTCGTCATAATCCATCCGAGTTCTGCATGTTGTGGAACATGGGACTGCAGGAAAATATTCGCTTTGGATGGGTCCAGTCCTGCCGCCAGATACAGAGCCGCGACCGATTCGGATGCTTCCCGCAGTGCTGCAGGGTCCTGTGCCACAGTGATGGCATGCAAATCCACTACCATAAAGTAGCAGTTATATTCATTTTGCAGCTCCACAAAGTTTTTGATTGCCCCGATATAGTTACCGATCGTCAATAGACCGCTTGGCTGAATGCCGGATAATACAGTTTTCATTGGTGTTCCTCCTCAAGTTGATGATGCATGGGAATAAGTACAGAGACAGGATCGGACATGATGCATCTGATGGATTTGCCAGATGAGCTGATTGCAGCTTATACTCTGCTCCACTCAGGATACTCTGCCTGTAAAATGGAACGCAAAAAAGCCACACATCCAGCAAGGGACGTGTGACCGTGGTGCCACCCTCATTTACCGGTATCACTTGGCTGCAGTACTATATCCTAGTTCCGCAGCACAGACAGAGTCCGGCCTCATACAGGTTCCGTTAACGGTGAACCAACCGGCCAGCCTAATCCGGACGCCTCCTCAGAGGTCCATTTCAGCCAGGCACTCCAGAGTCCATTCAGCAGACCATCTTCACCGGTTCGCATCTACCACCGGCTTTCTGGAGAAGCATTCTTCTGCCTACTATTCTCTATCATCGTATTCCCAGTATCTTGCACTCATCATAATTCCCAAATCCGTAAATGTCAAATCGCTTTTTATCCGTAAAATCTGGTATGATAACTGTATTATTCTCACTCCCATTTGTTCTGAAAGATCAGGAAGGAGCAGCACAATGAAAGTGACCAAAGGAACCTGGAACAATTATGATACGTACATTTTAAAAAGCAAGCAGCTTGAAGTCACTCTGCTGCCCAAGCTAGGCAACAATGTTATCGGTATTCGTGACCTACAGGAGAATCGTGACATTCTTCGCCGTCCAGAAGAAAGCGATCTGGATTTTTATTTACAAAAGCCCTATCACTTTGGTATGCCCATGCTGATGCCGCCCGGCCGGATTCGCCGCGGGCACTTTGAGTATGATGGTGTAGAGTATCAGTTTGATCAGAATACTGCCAATGATAATCATATCCACGGCCTGCATCGTACTCAGCCATGGCGTGTATCCGATATTGACGAGAACGATGCCGGCTGCCAGATCGTTACCGAACTGCTGACTACGGATGATCCCAACTGGATCAGACAATATCCGACGCCGCTCAAGCTTGAAATGACCTTGCAGCTGCAAGGCACTTCACTGATGCAGCGCCTCAAAATTACCAATCTGGGCGAGCATTCGGCTCCATTTGGTTTTGGACTGCATACCTGGTTCCTGCTGGATGGCGAACCCGAGCGCTGGACGCTCAAGATTCCGGTCAGCGATCAGTTGCTTCAGGACGAAGAGCAGATTCCAACAGGTGAAGTCGTACCGCTGGACGAATGGGAAGAGCTAAATACCGGCATGAATATGGCAAACCGCAACTGGGACAATCTGCTGCGAATCGGTGACAAACGTCCGGTTAGTGCAGAGCTGAAACGTGATGATGGCTACGGTCTGCGTTATTCGGCTGATCCGGATTATTTCAAATACTGGGTATTGTATACCAAGGGTGAAAGCGATCAATTTCTCTGCATCGAGCCGTATACCAGTCTGCCGGATGCTCCAAATTCATCACATCCACAGCAGTTTACCGGATTGATCGAACTCCATCCGGGCGAACCGGTAGAACTGAGTCTGCAGCTGGATGTTATCGAGAAATTTACACTTCTATAATGAATATCAAATAAAAAGGGCCTCCCATCGGGAAGCCCTTTTTGCCATTGTTCGATCCAGTACATCGGGTATGCGGCTCAAACGAGCCAATAAAATATAATATAAACGTATAATGGCAGTAAACATGATGCCTGTTCCGATCCAATGGCTCTACTTTTGTTTCTTGCTTCTTGTTACATCGTGCAACTCAAACTATACCTTGCTGTTTGACGATCATTTCTCCCAAAACCTACGATAATTCTGCGTTGGTATCGCTGTATGTAGCTCTAGGATAGCGAATCATGTGGTTAGCCATGTTGTAGTTGGATTCAATTACCGTATCGACCGCAATCAGCCCTTTGCGTACTGCAAATTCATAGCCGATTTCCCCATGCGTCCAATGATTTTTGAATTTTAGCGATTCAATTGCCATTTGTCGAAACGATTTGATCTGAATTGCACTCAGACCATGTTCTGGACCACTCCACTCTCCATCTCTACCGGCGATCGGATTATGCTTGATACCGAACTTTCCAATCATGTTATTACGGATTTGGATAAATACCGTTCCCGAATCCAGACAGGATAGTTCTTTTTCAAGCTCTTTAAAGACAATATCAAGTTGTCTCGCTAGAGAAACCAGATCATTCTTAGGCATTTCTTCCCCTTCTTCCCTCTTTTTGCCCTGCAAAATCAGGACTTAAGACTCATTATATGTCGGTCATTCGGATCTATCAAGCCATATTTTCATATTTAGGTATTAAGAACCATTATTCGACATAAAATTCCTTTAACTACTAAGTGACCTTATTCTAATAGATTCTTTTGAACATTGGAAGTCAGCGAAGATTTTATTACGGTGTGTCCAGCTGTATTTAACATAAAAAGCTCCTTTTATTTCGTTTGCAGAAATAAAAGGAGCTGCCATATATCATTAATTCTTAAAACTTATATACTCTATCAGGAACGAGCATAAGAAGCGGTCATTTCCAGGAACAGCTTCACATCCGCAATACCGACATCGACTGCTCCCTGCCAGAATTCAGGCTGTGTCAGATCGACACCCAGATGCTTCTGCGCCAGTTCTTCTACTGTCATGCGGCCGGTATCCTGCAGCAGTGCATCATACTTAGCGGCAAATCCGGCACCTTCCCGCTGAGCCATCGCGTAGATTCCTGTACTGAACAGATAGCCGAATGTATAAGGGAAATTATAGAACGGCACGCCTGTTTTGTAGAAATGCAACTTGGATGCCCAGAAATGCGGATGATACGACGCCAGCGTATCACAGAAGGCTTCACGCTGCGCTTCTTCCATCAGGCGGCTTAATTCTTCACTGCCCACCATACCCGAGCGGCGCTGCTCATAGAAGCGTGTCTCGAACAGGAAGCGGGCATGTATATTCATGAAAAATGCAATACTGCGCTGGATTTTGTCTTCCAGCAAAGACAGTTTTTCTTCTTCGGTTTTGGCTTCTTTAACGAGTGAATCCGCTACGATCATCTCGGCAAAAGTCGATGCCGTCTCGGCAACGTTCATCGCATACTGCTGACTGAAAGCAGGCAGATCATTCATCACATGCTGATGATATCCATGACCCAATTCATGAGCAAGTGTCGATACATTGGAGGCTGTCCCGCTGTAAGTCATGAAAATGCGTGTCTCTTTGCTCAATGGCAAAGAGGTACAGAAACCGCCCGGACGCTTGCCGGCGCGATCTTCCGCTTCAATCCAGCGTTTTTCAAACGCCTGGGTAGCGAAATCTGCCATCTCCGGATTGAACTTACGGAACTGTTCTACAATCAGATCAGCCGCATCATCATAGCTTACTTTGCTGTCGACATTTCCGATCGGTGCATCTACATCATTCCAGCTGAGCCGCTCTACACCCAGTACCTCTGCCTTGCGCTCCAGATAGGAGACAAATACAGGTTTGTTTTTGACGATAACGTCCCACATTGTATTGAGGGTCTGCTCGGACATCCGGTTAATGGCAAGCGGTTCTTTGAGTACGTTGTCCCAGCCGCGGCGATCATACAGCTTCAGACGGAAACCGCCAATATGATTCAGTGTATCCGCACAAAAGTCTTCTACACCAGTCCATGCGTCTTCCCATTTCTGGAACATTTCTTCGCGCAAGTTGCGATCCGGGTCGCTCATTTTGTTCGCTGCCTGACCTGCCGAGAGCATAACGGTCTCGCCATTTTGTTCAAAAGGAATACGCACATGGCTGACAATCGTATCGTAGAAGTCACTCCAGCCATGATAACCATCTACAGCCAGTCCCAAAGCCAGACTCTCCAGCTCAGGCGACATTTTCTCTCCGGCGACTGAACGGATTTCATTCAAGTAAAAGGCAATCGGTGCTACCTCTGGACGCTTCATCCAGTCGGCAAATACTTCATCCGGGGTATCCAGCAGAACACTCTGGAACTGTACGAACAGCGCCTGCAGATTCGCCGACAGATCGGACAATGCAGCCGATAGACGGGTAGCCTGCTTGTCACCCTGATCCTGAGCGGTCAGACAGCTGGCAAATGATCCTGCTTCGCGCAGGCGTATTCTTGTATCCTGCAGCTGCTCCAGCAGCGTATCAAATGGCTGTGTCTCTTCTACCTGCTGCGGAGCCGACAGCTGCTTTAGCTCGGACGTCAACCGGTCGATATCCTGCGTCAGTTTGCCCAGAAATACTTGTAATTGTTCGGAAGTAGAGCCTCCTGCAAAAATGGGTTCCAGATTCCAAGTTGGATTCAGCGGATGGTTCATGTTGACATCACCTTTCTGTGTAGGTCTGCATGCAGACAGAAGTAAGAATATGACCAGTGGTTAATTATGGATTGCAACAATGCCAGTGAGCGTAATTCCTCTACTTTATGCTACTCACGGCCTTCCCTTGGGCGGATCATGCTTCATCATCGCCAAGAGGGTATAACTATAGTATACTCTAATTCAACACTATTTTGTAATGAGGAGGGAGCTTAGATGCGACCACTACAGATTTCTGCGGATACGGCTGTCAAACTGGCCGAGAAGCTTAATGTTCCTCTGGAGCAGCTCATGCATATGCCACAGCACATCCTGATGCAAAAGCTGGCCGAACTGGCCAAAGATGAGCAAAAGGGCGGCAATGAATAATGATTCCATTTAATCAGGCTTGGCCTTACGATATTGTAATGAATGATGTATATATTCAGGAATGTCCTTTTTGCCATACCAATAATGTATTGCTGCCGATCCGTCCCAAGGAGCTGGCGACGATTCATAATGGCAAAAAGAAGCTGTTGGTCTTTCCCTGCTGCAGCAACCGGGTTACCCTGCTGGACAGCGATTCCGACTATCTGTTGACCGATACCGTACTGCGCTAAGCCAGACGCAGTACACGCAGTACACGCAGTACACGCAGTACACGCAGTACACGCAGTACAGATGATTGTAGACTGCTGATAATAGTTGTATAGCCTCCCCATGTATTATTTTGGGGAACGATTCCATGTGTTTTATCCATCAAAAAGGAGCCTCTCTGCATGAGGGCTCCTTTTGTCTATCCTGGGTCATACTATAAATCTTATTGCTGCATTTCTTCCGGCAAATCGATATTTTTGGACAGCATCTGTTCACGCAGTACCACCCACTGCTCACGTGAAGCACGGATCATCGCCGAATCGGTAATACGCTGATCATTAATAACGCGCGAGAACCATTTTACCGCATCATTAAACTCACCCAGACGGCGGTGCAGCTCCCCGATCAGATACATCAGCTTCGCATCACTGCCGCTGACACTCTCCAGCTCGAATACACGAATATACGATTCCAGACAATACCGGATAAAGCGCAGTTCCTGCTCTGATTCCCCTTTATAACGATACAACCAGGCAATATGATGCAGGAAACTGGCTACGATGCGCTCACGATCCCCTATCGTTTGTGCACACATCAGAGCGAGCTTGTAGGCTTCGAGTGCCTGTTCTGCTGTGCGATGTCCTCCCATATCACGCTTGGCAACGCGGCTGCCAATCTGACTCATATATTTTTGTTTCTGATCACCGTTTAGTTTGGCAAGTGAATTCTCCGTGGATGCAAATCCACAATGCGGACAGATCCGTACCACATAGAAATCAGGATTCTCATGCTGGTAATAAGCACAAAAATCAGAATCCCGCCGTGTAGCCCGTTTCATGCTTGGACGTACACGACTTGTTTTAAAGTCCTCTTCACATTGCGGACAATTTACCGTTATTTGATATAGCGGTTCTAACTCTACAGACTCCCCCATCTAATCCATCTTCCCCCAAAATTAATTTGTATTTACAAAATGGTGCGCTGGTCCGGACAGGCGGTCAATGATAAAGACACGCAGCTCGTCTTCTATACCAATATCAGTCAATGCTTCGTTCATGCAGGCCAGCCAGGCATCGGCTTTCTCATGTGTAATCGGAAATGGCATATGTCTGGCTCTCATCATCGGATGGCCATGCTTTTCCGAGAACAGGGGTGGACCTCCAAAAAACTGTGACAGGAACATATATTGCTTTTCCATTACCGGATCAATATTTTCCGGAAATAAAGGACCAATCAATGGATCACGCTGAACCTTTGGATAAAATGCTTCAACCAGACGACGAAGACCTTCATCTCCGCCAAGCAGCTCATAAATAGATCGATCAAATTTCACAGTGAATCGCCAACTTTCCATGCGTCATTGCCAAAATTATAACATAGTTGAATGTGTACTTGAATGAAGCAGCATAATTTAACCGAATGCCGATCCATTTTAGGATCATTTTGCAATAAAAAAGAACGCTAAAGGTTAATTTAGCGCTCCTGCCCTTTTACGCCTTGGCGGCGAAAGTGGATATATGAGTAGAAATTAAGTTAGATTAAAGTGTCGAAATAATTAGTACATGCTTCCGTCTTCTTCACCAGGCTGTACAAAAGAGGATCGGATGACATACACGAACGCACACACGACAAGACCAGATATAATACTCACACTCATCTTGATCACTCCGTTTCTCAAAGTTATATTGACTTCCGACGGTGGATAATGTGTTATTCTTGTCTTTATTTTACCATACCTCTACTCAAATAGGATCCATTTTGTAAGCGTTTACTTTAACAATTAGATTACAGACTCTTTACAAAACGATATATTGTTGCGTTTATATTTCGTCTGCGTAACTATATCGTTTTCCTGTTAATTATTCAGTAAAACATTGTGTTCGCTGTAAGAATTGATTATCATCAAAAGTGAGTAGGTTAACCATACTGGACAAAGGAGCTTCCATAACTTGAGATACTATGTACTTGATCGCGGAGACCAATTATCCATTGAACTTAGTGAACGATTCCATAAGCTGGCTGCCAAGTACGGTTTTGAACTCGATGCGGAATCACCTGAAATTGTCGTCTCTATCGGTGGAGACGGTACGATGCTGCACGCTTTTCATACGTTTATCGATCATATTCCCGACCTGGCCTTTGTTGGTATTCACACCGGTCATTTGGGATTCTATGCAGATTGGAAGGCCGATGAGCTGGAAGAACTGGTGAAATTCATGGCTGGTGAATCCAGTGACAGCATGGAACATCATCCCAAGATCGTCAAATATCCACTGGTCGATCTGGAGATCACGACCAAGAGCGGTACTTCCCATTACACGGCTCTCAACGAATTTACATTGAAAGGTGTAGACGGTACAACCGTGGTTGCCCAGGTCGATATCAATGACGAGATTTTTGAAATGTTCCGTGGCGATGGAATCTGCATCTCCACGCCATCCGGTAGTACTGCCTATAACAAAGCACTTGGTGGAGCCATGGTACATCCGACTATCGAAGCGCTGCAGATTGCCGAGATTGCTTCGATCAACAACCGCGTCTACCGTACACTCGGCTCATCCATGATGCTGCCCAAGCACCATCACTGCGATATTCATTCCCGTAAGCCGCAGCGTTTGCAGCTGACCATCGATCATCTAAATCTGTCGATTGACGATCTGATTTCGATTCGCTGTCAGGTTTCCAAAGTACGTGTTAGCTTTGCCAGATATCGTCCGTATCCATTCTGGAACCGGGTGAGACAATCTTTCCTGGGCTGATTTATTGTAAACTGCCAGATAGCAGTAAAAAGATACTTTGTGTTTCTGTACTTTATTGTGCATTGTACCACTACTATTAGACAGACACGCCAAAAAGCTGACTTCCTAAACGAAGTCAGCTTTTTGTATATTCTATCTGATATGCTATTCATTTGTAGAAAATATCAATCGTATTCAGGCTCAGCCTATCGTATCGTCGACAAACTGAAATCTGTACAGCCTCAAGACATCAGCAGTAATCAGATGATTCTCTGGATTCTGCCTTCTTCTAGCTATCCGTTATTCGGATCGCTGCGAAGATGAAGTTTCCTGATGATTCTCGGTGTCTGTAGTGCGATTGGGTTCTTCAGGCAGTGGGGATGGCATTTTGGTCTCTCCTGCCGGTGTTGTCGCTTGGGTTGCTGGCTGCGGCGATGAATCTGGTTTCTTTACCGCTGGCTGTTCTACGGTTGGTTTGACCTCGACTGTAGGCTGCACCGCAACTTTGGTCTCCACTACAGGTACAGGTTGTACTTCTGGTCTTGTCTCTGGTGCAGTCTGTTGCGATGAAGATTTGGGTTCTCCCGCTGGCTGCGCTGCCGGTTTTGTTTCGGCTGCCGGCTGCTGCGAAGAGACTTTGGTCTCTGCCGCAGGTTTGGAACCTCCATTACCTTTGGATCTGGAGCCTTTATCAGCTGATGCTGTTTTATCGGTTTTGTTGTTCTTGTCCTGTCGTTCTTTGCGTGAGCCATGTCCTCTGGACGGTCTCTCCGGTTTTTCGGCTTTGTCCTCTTCGGCAGTAGATTTCGGCGGATTGCCGGTATCTTTTACCTTTTGGAGTACAAAATAGGCACATCCAAAATTGCAGTATTCATTAATATATTCGGTTAGACTGGACAGTGATGTATCCTTGCCTGCCTTCGGATGACCATCACGGTAAAATCCTTTGAGACGCAGTTGGTTGTATCCCCAGTCGCCCAAAATATAATCATACCGATCAAGTACTTCACTATAGCGGTCACGGAATACTTCCACATTCCATCCGTCCCGGTGTTCTTTGATGAGCTCGTAAGTTTTGCCACCAATCTGAATCAAGTTTTCCCCGCCTTTCAGCAATTAAACGGTCGAAGCTTCCTTCGACTTGGATGCGGATTTCACCTGTTCATGCGCATGGTAAGAACTGCGGACCAGCGGACCGGATTCCACATGACTGAATCCGCGTTTGAGTCCTTCTTCTTTGAGAATTGCGAATTCGTCAGGAGTATAGTATTTGGCCACGTTCAGATGCTTTGGACTTGGCTGCAAATACTGACCCAATGTCAGAATATCGCAATCTACCGCACGAAGATCATCCATTGCTTGTAGAATCTCATCCCACTCTTCACCTACACCCAGCATAATGCTGGATTTGGTCGGGATGTCTGGTTGAAGTTGTTTGGAATTGCGCAGCAGTTCCATGGACCGTGGATATTTCGCTCTGGCTCTGACACGGTCAGACATGCGTTCCACAGTCTCGATATTATGATTAAGAATATCCGGCTTGGCATCCATTACGATTTTGAGGGAATCAATATCTCCCATAAAATCAGGAATCAGCACTTCCACACTACATAGTGGAAGACGCTTGCGCATCGCACGGATCGTTTCCGCGAAAATGGTTGCGCCTCCATCTTTTAGATCATCGCGGGCCACACTCGTAATAACACAATGATTCAGGCCCATCTTCTCAGCGGCTTCCGCTACCCGTTCTGGCTCTTGCAAATCAAGCTCCGTTGGCATTCCCGTATTGACAGCGCAAAAACGGCAAGCACGTGTACAAATATCTCCCAGTATCATAAACGTGGCAGTACGGTTGGCCCAGCACTCATAAATGTTCGGGCAGCGTGCTTCTTCACACACCGTATGCAATGTTTTGGAGCGCATCATGCTCTTTATTTCCTGATAGTTTTCGTTGTTGGTCATCTTGATTTTGATCCATTCGGGCTTCGGTTGCTTAGCTTTTGTAGACAAGATGTTTGACCTACCTTCCTCAAGTTGTATTGTCTTTCAGGATTTATTGATCATTGGGATACATTATAACACGAAATCCATGCAGCTGAAATCTTTGCTTTCTTCATTTCTTCGGATCGTATACACTAAAAGTTGTTGTATAGACAATGAATTGTTTTTAGAAAGGACGATTACTGTATTATGTCAAAATCTGCACCCTCCGAGCCGTTAACCTCGGCCAGCCTAACAAAATCGCGGCGGCTCTGGATTGCTCTTATTCTGGGCTGGTTATCGGCTTTTGCTCCATTATCGATCGATATGTATCTGCCAGCATTACCTACACTGGCTGATCATTTGCAGACCAACGCCTCACTCGCGCAGCTCAGTCTGACTGCTTGTCTGCTTGGTCTGGCGCTGGGACAGCTCATTGTGGGACCGCTCAGTGATGTCAAAGGCCGCCGTACACCGCTGATCATCTCGCTTGTGCTGTATGCCGTATCGTCCCTGCTCTGTGCGCTAACCGGCAACATCTGGATGCTGATCTTGCTCCGCTTTGTACAAGGGGTAACAGGCGCCGCGGGTATCGTGATTTCTCGGGCGGTTGTACGCGATCTGTACTCAGGTCACGAATTAACCCGTTTCTTCTCCTTATTGATGCTGATTAATGGGGTTGCCCCGATCGCTGCACCGATTATTGGAGGACTTTTACTCAAGTTTGTGCCATGGCAGGGTGTGTTTGTTGTACTCGCTGCAATTGGGGCAATTATGTTCGTTATGGTACTGTTTGGACTGCCGGAGACCCTTTCCCAGGAACGCAAAGCTACCGGAGGATTGGGTACGACACTGCGCACTTTCGGTCGACTGATCCGGGATCGTGCTTTTATCGGGTTTGCTCTGTCGCAGGCATTTATTACCGCAGCCATGTTCGCCTACATAGCAGGATCGCCTTTTGTTGTGCAGGATATTTTCGGCGTTTCTGCTCAGGGATTTAGCCTGTTTTTTGCGATTAATGGTGTAGGAATTGTTATTTTCGCTCAGCTGGCTGGGCGACTATCCGGTAAATATGGTGAATTGCGACTGCTGCGAATCAGTCTGGTTATTGCTTTTACCGCTGCACTGCTGCTGCTTGTTATCGCTATCGCAGGCGGCGGCTTGATTCCGATTGCTGTGATGCTGTTCCTGGTCGTATCGTGCGTGGGTTCGGTAGGCGCTACTTCTACTTCCCTTGCCATGCAGAGCCAGGGGAATTCGGCAGGCAGCGCATCGGCTCTACTTGGCCTGCTGCCATTGCTGCTCGGTGGCGCTGCTTCTCCGCTGGTCGGTTTGGGCAGCGGCTTGACAGCTGTACCGATGAGTCTGGTCATCTTCGGTGCAGAAGTGCTGGCAGTACTGAGCTTTATTGTACTGGTACGTCGTCAGCGTCAGCAGTAAGTGATAATAAATAGTAAATAATAAGCTGATCGCAGATATTGTTAACGAATGGCATGGACTTGATATAACCCATTCAGCAACCAACTGGAATACACAATACATGCAAAAATATTAAATATAAAAACACCGCAGAACCAGTAAAAATCATGGATCTGCGGTGTTTTTGTATAAAGGACATTTTATCATTGTTATTCAGTATTCATCACTTGCTTGCTATACTAGGAGATCCGTATATAATCCCGATTCTCGGCATTGTTATACAATTCTCACAGTAGTTATAATTTAGACTTCCCGCTGACGCATCGCTTCAAACAGCAAAATTGTCGATGCCATCGCCGCATTTAACGATTCTGCCTGCCCTTGCATCGGGATCAGAATATGTTCATCAACCATTGCTGCTGTGGACTCCGAGATGCCTTTACCCTCATTACCAATTACGATCCAGGCACCACCGCTAAAGTCATACGTGTAACACGATTTTTCTGCCTGTAATGAAGTGCTCAGCAGCACAGCACCCTGCTCTTTGGCCGCAGGCAGAATCTCCTGCAGATTACCTTCCAGCACCGGCAGATGAAACAGCGATCCCATCGTGGAACGGATCGTTTTGGGATTGTACAGATCGGCGCAGCCCTGTCCAAGTACGACACCTGCGGCACCCGAAGCATCAGCACTACGGATAATCGTTCCTACATTGCCCGGGTCCTGTACGCCATCCAGTACAATAACAATGCCTTTCGGTGCTGTTACAATGGATTGCAGCAGCGCGTTACGCTTATACACAATCGCAAAGACCGGCTGTGGTGTGCGAGTATCCGTACATTTGGCCAGAACAGCTTCTGAGACAGCGACATACTGCGCACCACCTGAGTACGAAGCAATATCGGTTTGCAGCTCGGCAGGGATTCCTTTTTCCGTATCATAGACAATATACTGGATATCCCAGTCACTGCGTAGTGCTTCGCTCACCAGATGAATGCCTTCAATAATAAACTTCTCCTGCTTATCCCGATGCTTTTTTTCCAGCAATTGGGCCCATTCTTTTACACGTGCATTTTGTGTCGATAAAATTTCCATTAGTTTTCCAGATCCATTTCCATTTTAATCAAATCGTGCTTTTGACCGACAATAACCAGTATGTCATCCGCTTTGAGCCGTTCTTCTGGTGCTGGAGCAATGTTCATATGATTGTTACGCTTGATCGCCATGACATTGCAACTGTAGCGTGCCCGGATGTTCAATTCAATCAGGTTATGCCCAACCATCGAATCCGTTGCTCTCATCTCGACGATACTGTAATCATTGGAGAGCTCAATATAGTCCAGTACATTCGGTGATGTCAGATGATGGGCGACACGCACCCCCATATCCCGCTCAGGGAAAATGACTTTGTCTGCACCAATCCGCTGCACTACTTTACCGTGCAGTTCATTCTGGGCTTTGACGAGAATCATCGGAATTTCCATTTCTTTCAGAATGAGCGTCGTCAGAATGCTCGCTTGGATATCTTCACCAATCGCCACAACAACCACGTCAAAGTTACGAAGTCCCAGTGCCCGCAGCGCTTCTTCATCGGTCGAATCAGCGACAACCGCCTGTGTTGCAATATGGGAGACTTCCTGCACACGATGTTCATCCGAATCGATCGCCAGTACGTCAAATCCCATTTCACTCAATGTTTTGGCAATACTGGAACCAAACCGACCGATTCCAATAACTGCATACTGCCTTCTAGCCATAATGTACCTCCAGCCTATTCATTAAAGTAAGCGTATCAATCTTCCTTATACCGCTTTATATACGGATTATGGTTCCAATCTGTACTTTGAATGTTATAAATAAATGCAGATTGCCATACAGGAACTTCTTCTGTATTCAGCAATCTGCATATTCAACTTATTTCAGTAAATGATTAACTTATGGAGCAGTCTGTAGGAATTGTGCATCCGGATTTTTCTCTATAGCGGTACGCATCGCGTACTCATTCTCGAACAGCACGACATGATTTCCTTTTTTGTCTTTGACCAGAGTAGAGTTGATGCGGAATTTGGACGGGTCCAGATTCTCAGCTACAATCCAGCGTGCAAACTGGAACGGCATGCGCTGAAGCTGTACCTCCACGCCGTACTCATTTCTCATCCGGTATTCGAATACTTCAAACTGCAGCTGTCCTACCACGCCCAGAATTGTATCGTCGAAGCTAACCGTATTAAATACCTGAATGGTACCTTCCTCCGTCAGCTGATCAATACCCTTCTGATACTGCTTGTATTTCAGCGCATTTTTGGCAGTTACTTTGGCGAAGATCTCTGGAGAGAACGTCGGCAGCTCGTCGAAGACAATGCTGCTACCTTCACTCAGTGAATCCCCGATACGGAAAATGCCCGGATCGAACAAACCGATAATATCGCCTGGATACGCGGTTTGTACAATATCCCGATCCTGTGCGAGGAACTGCTGCGGCTGAGCCAGCTTGATGTCTTTGCCGACGCGTACATGCTTGACGCTCATTCCGCGTTCGAATTTCCCGGAGACAATACGCAGGAAAGCAATCCGGTCACGGTGTGCAGGATTCATATTCGCCTGGATTTTAAATACATAACCACTGAACTTCTCGTTCGTCGGCTCGATCATACCTTCTGTACTGCGGCGTGGTTCCGGTTTTGGTGCGAGTTCGAGGAAGTTCTCTAGGAACGTCTGCAGTCCAAAGTTATTGATCGCACTGCCAAAGAAAATAGGAGTCAGCTCGCCTTTGAGTACTTTATCGTAATCAAATGGATCGCCTGCTACATCCAGCAGTTCAACATCCTGACCCAGTTGATCATACAGGAATTCGCCTGCCATCTCCTTGATGATAGGATCACGGTAATCTTCCACTTTACGTACTTCGATGGTGGAATGATCATCTCCTTGGAACAGCTCGACCTGATTTTTCATACGGTCATATACGCCGCACAGTTCGCGTCCCATGCCAATTGGCCAGTTCATCGGTACCGAGCGAATACCCAGCACCTGCTCCAACTCTTCCATCAGATCAAATGGACTGCGTCCTTCGCGGTCCAATTTATTAATAAATGTGAAAATAGGAATTCCGCGCTGTGCACATACTTTGAACAGCTTGATCGTCTGTGCCTCGACCCCTTTGGCTACGTCAATTAGCATGACTGCCGCATCCGCTGCAGTCAGCGTGCGATAGGTGTCTTCACTGAAATCCTGGTGACCCGGTGTATCCAGAATATTGATGCGGTGACCATTATAATCAAATTGCATCACGGAAGAAGTAACCGAGATACCACGCTGTTTCTCAATTTCCATCCAGTCACTGGTGGCGTGTTTGCTTGCTTTACGTGCTTTGACGGTTCCCGCCAAACGAATCGCACCACCGAATAGCAGCAGCTTTTCCGTCAGAGTTGTTTTACCCGCATCCGGGTGAGAAATAATCGCAAACGTTCTGCGTTTGTCGACTTCCTGTTGCAGTTCTTTATCTATCATTTTACTCATTATCATTTTCCCTTCATCACTTGAATAGACTGTACTTATTGTAGCATATCCACAGCAAAAACACTCTTATGTCATGCTAACATAAGAGTGTTTATTCGATAAAAAGCGCTTCTTTTATTGTAGGGTATTGCAAGTAAAGTGTCTATACATCTCTCAATAATCTTTACTTGTCATGTCTTGTTCTATATCGAACCGGGCAAGGACTCTGTCTTTCATTTTCCCTGTATCATCCGGAAAAACATTTTTTGCTGGTTCGTAGTGATCGTTAGCCTATTACCGGCTGTTAGCCTGCCAGATCACATCATCTTCATCCTGACCGTTAACCGGCCACCAGTGGAATCCATCCTGCTGCAGCAGCTCATGCGTCTCATCCGGTCCCCAAGAACCTGCTGGATAGGACTTCACATCAGATGGATGCTGTTTCCAGGCCTGGTCGATATGATCAATAAAGCTCCAAGCTGCAGCCACTTCATCCCAGCGGGTAAAGTAGGTCGAATCCCCTTGTGCCGCATCTTCCAGCAGACGCTCATATGCTTCAGGCGAGTTGATGCCTATCATACAGCTTTGGCAGAATTCCATCGCGAGCGGCTGGATTTCCGAATCGGAACCCGGTTTTTTGGCATTGATTTTGATATAAATGCCTTCCATCGGATTTACCCGGATGACCAGCAGATTCGGCTCCAGGTTATGACGCTGTCCCAGATATACATTGGTCGGCGTACGCTTGAATTCAACAATAATCTCTGTTGTTTTTACCGGCAGGCGCTTGCCTGTACGAATATAGAAAGGCACACCAGCCCAGCGGAAATTATCTACGAATACCCGTGCCGAGAAATACGTTTCCGTATTCGATTCCGGATCAACTTTTTCTTCCTCGCGGTAACCGGGCAGTTCCTTGCCTTTGGCCGAGCCTGCCGCATACTGCGCGCGAACGACGTTTTTATCGACTTCTTCTGCAGTCAGATAAGGTCGCAGGGAACGCAGTACTTTGACTTTCTCATCATGGATATCTTCAGGTAGCAGCCGGCTTGGCGGTTCCATCGCGATCATAGCCAGCATCTGAAGCATATGGTTCTGACCCATATCCCGTAGTGCACCCGAATGATCATAATAGCCTCCACGCTCTTCGACACCAACTGTTTCACTGAGGGTTATCTGCACATTGGCGATGTGCTGATTATTCCACAGCGGCTCGAAAAAGGCGTTACCGAATCGAATGACTTCGATATTCTGAACCATTTCCTTGCCCAGATAATGGTCAATCCGGAAAATCTCATCCTCTGCAAATACCTGTGCCAGTTCGGTATTCAGCTTGCGTGCCGATTCCAGATCATAACCAAATGGCTTTTCAATTACAAGACGGTTCCATCCCTGTCTATCCATCATACCGCCTTCACGCAGATTCAGCGATACACTGCCAAATAGCTCTGGTGCGAGTGCCAGGAAGAACAATCGATTTCCAGGAATGCTGAACTTTTGCTCCAGTCCTTCCGTCTGCTCACGCAGTTCACGGAACCCATCGACGTTATTAATATCCAGGGATTTATATTCAAAATGCTGCGCAAATTTATTCCAGTCTTCACCAGGCTGGATCTTGTAGCGGCAGAACTCATCGATCGATTCATGCACGTTATCACGGAATTCCTCATTCGTACGCGGACGCCGTGCTACGCCAATAACCGCAAAATCTTCGGCCAGCTTTCCTTCACGGTACAAGCTGTAGATTGCGGGAAATAGTTTGCGACTGGCCAGATCACCAGTAGCTCCGAAAATGAAAAATACTGCACTTGGGGCCTGCAATGTTTCAACGATTGAGTTATCTGTCATGGCTCCTCCACTTTCTATGTAAATTTTTGTTTTACCGTATACAGGTGCTGTACAAAAATCACTTGTGTAGAATGATGCTCATGATGCTTCATACGCCCTCAAAGGATACACCTTCAGGCAAACGTATTTTACCATAATTACCCGGATTACTGCCATCTAACCACACATAAAAAGTACTTATAGCCTCAACAACTAAATCTGATAAATGATGTTCTATATCTATTTATTATCCTATTCGCTTCAGGTCGTTATTCAGCCAGACCGTTTTTGTAGGCATAAATAGCAGCCTGGGTACGATCTTCCACACCTAACTTGGCCAGCAAATTGGTCACATGGAATTTGACTGTTTTGATACCGATAATAAGCTCATCTGCAATATCCTGATTGGATTTACCCTGAGCCAGCAGGCGCAGTACATCCATTTCCCGCTCTGTGAGCTGCTCATGCAGAGCACGCTCAGCCGGTGCACGGAAGCGGCTCATCATTTTGGAAGCGACCTGGGATTCCAGCACAGACTGCCCTCGGGCGGCTGCACGAATCGCATCCGCAATTTCACTGGCACGTGATGTTTTTAACAAATAGCTAAAAGCACCGGCTTCGATCACCGGGTACATTTTCTCATCATCCAGATAACTGGTCAGTACAATCACCTTACACTGGGGATTGATTTCCAGCACACGACGGGTAGCCTCTATGCCATCCATTCCGTCCATCACTAGATCCATCAGTACTACATCAGGGTTATATTCTTGTGCCAATCTGATGCCATCTGTTCCATTGCTTGCTTCCCCTACGACTTCAATACCGTCTTCTGTATCCAGTACAGCAGCCAGGCCAATCCGCACCATTTCATGATCATCTACCAGCAGCACTTTAATCAGTTCACTATTATCCATCTTATTAGGTCCACCCGCTTTCTTCTGTATTCAAAGTCACGATCGGCACCACAATCTCGATTCGTGTCCCTTTACCCGGAGCCGTAATATATTGAATCGTCCCACCAATCTCATTAATCCGTTCCCTCATGGTAGACAAGCCATACGAAGTTTGTTTGGTATCATCGAGTTCGAAGCCAATCCCGTCGTCCCGCAGCGTAACACGTACCGAATCCGCTTTTTGGACAATTTTGATCTCCATTCGGCTAGCTTTGGCATGACGCAGAGTGTTCGAGAGCGCTTCCTGTACAATACGGAACAAATGATTTTCGACGCCTTTGAGCAGACGCAGATCCTCATCCATCTCCAGTGCAATTTCCATCGGAATTTTGGCCTGTAGCTCTTGTACAAGTTCCTGTATTCCTTCATATAACCGTTTGCCTTCCAAATAAACCGGACGCAGATGCAGCAACAGCGCTCTCATCTCCGATTGGGCAACCGAAGACATTTCCTCGATCAGTTCAACCTGACGTTTGGCCCGCTGCAGGTCCTTATCAAATGTCCGTCCTACCGCCGTAGCCGTCATGGATATCGCAAACAGCTGCTGGGATACTGCGTCATGCAGTTCACGTGCCAGTCGCTGTCTCTCCTCGATGATAGCAGATACTCGGGCCTGCTCCGCCAGCTGTGCATTATTGGTGGATAGACGCTGAAGGCTGGAGATTTGATCGCCCCATTTTTTGCCGATTCGGTCCATTTGCTCGCCCAGACGTGCCCATTCATCGCTGCCCCATTCGGGAGCTGATTGGGACCAGCTTCCTTTTTCCCACATCAGCAGCGTATCACGCAGCTTGCCAAGCCGCATTTTCAGGCGCAGTGCCTGATACAGCCCGTATAAGACACCTACAGTGATGACCGGTATACAGAGAGCTACACCGGTACGTAGCATTGACTCCCAGGTGTGATCCATAACCAGATGGCCAGACGTATAGAGCACATAGACTACCACGATTAATAAAAGGACTGCCAGCAGCACTCCTTCACTCATACTGCGGACGATGATGTCTGCAGATTTTTTATCTTTCATGCGTCAAGCCTCCATTCCGTCATGACATTACTGAATCCTGTCCAGCAACCTATGTTTTGTACATGCTCGTCCATACTACCCACCAGTCGCTTCCTTACTTCGGAGCCAATTGGGACCAACTGTGATCTATATTTTATACAGTAACGCATAGTGTGTAGGGGGCCTATCCGTAGCAGAGTGACCTACATTTTGCCTAATAATCGATATACTGAATTATAAATTTCTATTATCGCGTTATCTCAAGCCGATAAACGAATATTTAAATCACCCGCTACATAGAAAATGACCAATTTTACCCGCTGCGTGCTATTCATATAGTTGGCCGATTTCCACTGTACCCGGTTGAGCACACCCTGACGACGTTCCATTCCCATAGGATGTTCGGGATTGAATCCGATTTGCCCAAATAACAAATGAGCTTCAATCTCCACACCATACTCCTCCGGAATCGTAAAATCAAGATCGCCAATCAGCCCATGGAAATAAAGCACCGTATCCGGCTCTTCCGCCATAGCCAGCGACAGGTCACAATCAATATCACCAATCGCATGCCAGGAGCTGATACTGCGCATCATCCAAGGATCACGATTATACTGCACTGTTTTGATAAAGTTCTGTTGGGAAAAATACTTTTGTCCACCATGTGCTTTATTGGCACGTACATAAAAGATACCAAGCGAAATCAATCCTATACCCAGCACCAGGGCCAGATGATCCAGCAGCAGTAATCCTGATCCGGTTCCCAGACAAATATATCCTTTGCGCATCTTTCCATGCCGAAGAGCGATTACGCCGATTAGCAGCAAAAGAAGGGCGACAATAGTAAAAAATCCGACATAAGGTCCCAGCAGAACGAGCATCCCAATACCAATTAGTATTACAGCAAAAGCTTCTCTTTTTCTACTCATGTCACACCTCCTTTACCGCCAATAATTAGTGGAAAAGCCATACGGCATGCATGACACACACGCTGTATGGCTTAGCTTTTCCTAGCATATCATATTATTCGCTTGCCGACTAACTGTATATCTTTGTTTGATCTTGTTACTTTTATTCCTGGCTTCCGATCTCTAACGCAGTACCGCTTGATTAATAGCTTTGCTTACTATCTTTGCTGCGCTACGCTATTACCGATTAATGACGTGAATTTTCATCCGCCGGCGTTGCACTGGATTCGATCGTTTTTGGAGCAGAAGACCCGGATAATTTATTTTTCAGCAGATTAAGCTGCTCATCTACTTTCATTTGCTTTTCTGCCTGCTCTGCACTAATGTACGGAGTGTTGTATCCGGAACTGTAAGGAACACGCATTACATCTGCTTCTGCTTCCAGCTGCATAATTTTTTCTTCCATACGGCTGAATCCGAGAGAAGCGCCGCCTTTATCAATAGAGTTAACAGAACTCATTTGAGACATTTGCTTTTTGGCTTTGGCCATTTGAGCACGGGATACCAATTCATTACGCTTGTTGCGCATTTTGTAGAACTCGTCTTTCATTTCATGCAGCTGCTGCATCAGATCGGATACCTGACCTTTGGCTTGCGCATGCATATCACCATACTCTGTATATTTTTGATCGAAATAGATTTTTTCTTCCAGCAGCTTGCGAGCTACTTCTTCCTGTCCATTTTTGAGGGCCGCTGTTGCCTGGCTTTCACGTTGTACAGCCATACGACCTGCTTCTTCAACACGTTGTTTCATACGTCGCTCGTTTGCCATTTGTTTGGCTACAGTTACCTCAGCCTGATGAATCTCAGCTTCCATATCGCGCAGATACTGGTTCAGCATAACAATTGGATCTTCCACCTTATCCAGTAATTCATTCACCGATGCCTTTGTCATATCTTTCAATCTTTTAAATACTCCCATGTTATTGTTCTCCCTTCTCGATTTGAGCAATTTTTTTACGTAATTCTTCAACTTCTTTACGAAGTGCTTTTTTCTCGATATCTTCCATCATGGAATCCAGATCAGCTTTTTTACGGCCAACAGGATCCGGTTGTTCATAAGGTGGACGATTCTTGCCAAAGTCCCTTGAATTGGTTTTATGGGGAGCATCATACATATTGGGCTCATAGGCATTCTGGGAAGTGCCCCAGTACCCGCCGTACGTATGACCTGGACCATAACGGTCTTCTGGCTGCTGATCGTAAGGACCATACTCAAATGGTCGATACATTGGTGGTTCTTTAGGTACGATGAATATAGCTACCAGATAGATCAGAATTGAAGCAGCCCCGGTAAACGGAATGCTGAGAATAAATAATACTCTGAGCAGCGTAGGGTTAATCTGAAAGTACTGTGCCAGTCCGCCAGTCAAACCAGTAAGAATCCGGTCATGTGCGGAACGATATAACTTTGGCCGCATTGATTAGCCCTCCTTCCGTTCATCATCCAATTTACGTCTCAGACGCTCCAGCTCTTCATCAAGATCAGTGCTGCTGGTACCCGAAGGGTAATGATCCATCTGCCGAACATCCCGCATGGCTTTTGCTTCCATTTCCCAATCCGAGATCCGATCTTCAAGACGTCCAAAAGAAGGCGGATTATTCTGGCCCGAGCCTCCAAAACGGCGATTCATCTGCTGCTGCAGACGCAATGTCTCCATACGTGCATAATAATACTCACGTTTGCTGTAGACTGCCTGGTACTCTGATTTCAGCGTATTCAGTTGATATTCAATTTCGCTGAGAGATTCTTTGTTTTTGTTCAGCAAATCGGTATATTGTGTTTCCTTTTCTTCGTACATGACTTTTTCCTGCAGAGCCATACGAGCCAAATCTTCTTCTTCCGCTTTGAGAGCCAGCATAGCTTGTTCCTCACGCTTTTTGCGCATTGAGGATGCTTTCTCTACCTGCTGATGAAGCTGGCGAGTGTGCTGGGCTATACTATTGTATAGTTTCTCGGCTTCTGTAATTTCCTGACGCGTATCCAATAGGAACTGATCTATCAGTCTTACCGGATCCTGACTTTGTTCCAGCTTTTCATTTAAAGTAGCCACGGTAATATCCCGTATACGTTTAAACATGTTCATCGTATTTATGCTCCCTCCTTTACATACTCAATCCAACCATCTACTGCAACTGCAGATCGACATCATTTCTAAGCACAACATTCAGAAACTTGAACCGCCTTCTGCAAAACCACCTATATTCACTCTATCAATAAAATGACAGCGTATTTATTATTTATCGTAAAGTGTTTTAGGCTTTATTAGCAACTTACCCATTCGCCTGAATACGGAAGCGAATTTAGTGCTGAATTAGTACGTTTGACGACGATTTTTCAAAAGTGTTATTCCCCAGATCACCAATGCTATTCCCAGGATAGGGCCAATAAGGAAGGACAACTTTGCAAAAAGGATACATGCACCAATAATGCTGAGTATAATTCCCAATACTTTTCTTCCGCTTTGAAGAGCATAGTAACCGAGGATCAGCAGCACTACCGGAATCAGCAACCCAACGAGTTCTCCCATCAGATTATGTACTACAGGGAAGAACTTGCCGAATACCATCAGAATACCTACTGCGATCAAACTTACCGCTGCGATACTTTTACGATTGATATTCATTCCATTCACCTCCTTCTTATTAAAAGATTGCCATGATCATTAATGTTTTATTCCTAATCCGTTGACTACCATACGATATTCGATTGAGCAGTAGCAGATAAAGTATGTTCCTGCCGTTCTGCCAGGCGAACATGTAGCTCATCGCCTTATAGTTACATTCTAACGGAGCAATCCATCAGCGGAAATGGTCTGGGGATGGTATTTTATACTAGACCTAAGTCGGGGCTTCTTCTGGACCGTGTAGCCAACTATGCAATAAATGCATCTCAAAGAGAGAAAACAAAATTTTAAAAGAATAGGCAGCACAAATAGCAATATAAGTTATCTAAAGAAATACAGCTAATAAGCAATCATATAGAATTAATAATTCAGAAACAATGAACTAACAAAAATGGGAATAATAAAATAATAGATAGGCAGTAATGCGAAGTGATAGAAGTGATAGAAGTGATAGAAGTGATAGAAGTGATAGAAGTGATAGAAGTGATAGAAGTGATAGAAGTGATAGAAGTGATATCAAATAGTATGAATCAATCGAGATAGCAGAAGTTATAAAAACAAAAAATAAAGAAAATAAATAGTATTCATTGTTCAGCATTAGCTATCCTACTAACTTATTTAAAAGAAAAGCGAAAAAAGCCTGGTATAACTACTTTAATAGTAGATATACCAGGCTTTTCACTTCCTGACTAGAAACGCGCCCTAAGAGATTCGAACTCCTGACCTTTTGATTCGTAGTCAAACGCTCTATCCAGCTGAGCTAAGGGCGCTCAAAATAAAAAAATACTGGAGGCGCCACCCAGATTCGAACTGGGGATAAAGCTTTTGCAGAGCTGTGCCTTACCACTTGGCTATGGCGCCATATGAAATTGATTGGAGCGGACGACGGGAATCGAACCCGCGACCCTCGCCTTGGCAAGGCGATGCTCTACCGCTGAGCCACGTCCGCTCATTGATAAAAATGGCTGGGGATATAGGATTCGAACCTATGCGTGACGGAGTCAAAGTCCGTTGCCTTACCGCTTGGCTAATCCCCAATATCAAAAAAATAAAAGGGCGATCGACGGGAATTGAACCCGCGAATGTCGGATTCACAGTCCGATGCGTTAACCCCTTCGCCACGACCGCCATGCTATAAATTATATTAAAGAGATAAATTGGCAGGGGCAGCAGGAATTGAACCCACACCAACGGTTTTGGAGACCGTTGTTCTACCTTTAAACTATGCCCCTATAACTGGTGGAGGCTGATGGATTC
>NZ_AOIG01000034.1:0-56173 GCF_000346635.1 Paenibacillus shenyangensis | reverse complement strand
CACTGGATAGCGTCTTTTTTGTTTGCTTTTGTAAGCTTATATAGACTTTTTGAAGTGTTAGCTATGTATAGAACGGATTTATATATACTAAAATTCTAATTTTATGCAGTATACATTTTACGTTTGAATTACGAGTTAATTGATATCGATCTTCAATCAGATTTTGGCAGCTTTATCGCAATGCTATAAGTTCTACTATTATAGATTTTGTTAGGATAGAAGGTTTAATAATAGAATATTTTATAGCCTCTTCTATAATAAATGACTTTATGACAAGGTATTATTTATTCTGAGATTTTAAAATAACGAAAAACCACGTACGGATTCTCTCTACATAAGAGATAAGAAGTACGTGGTTTTTATATAAGTAAAGGAAATGTCAGTATATTCGAACACATATAGCAACTACTTTTACCGTCGTTTTTTGTTTGTTAACTGATATAGTAGGAAACATCTTCTTTACTAAGTTTGAGCATACCATCTTTGCGCTGTCGTGTGAGTCTTAATAAGATCATCAGACGTGGAATGCACAGCCATAGATGCCATACAATCAGCGAGGCTGAGAAGGATACCGGCAACCACATAAACAACACGGCAGTAAAACAAAGACCGATCCATGTGGTATGTAGCAGTACACGCCGGAATATCATATATCCCATGTATTGATCAGGCAGATAGCCTATCCATGGATACTGGAATTGGAACCGCCATCTTTTACGCAAATGATTTACTGTCATAATAAGTACAGATCGAGATATAACAAATTGTACCCATAGTACGAGAGGGAAAGATAGTATCCAAAAGCCGATACTTTCCCAGGAAAAATAGAACAGTTCTATAATCAATGCGATGATAGGCAGAGATAGATAGCTCCAGAACCATAGCTTGGAGATTGTCCATTTTTTGATAAGTTTATATTGATAGAATGTTGCGTTTTGCTGAGGCTCTGCTGCCATAGGGGAGCAATCCACCTTTCTGCATGTGTTTGGATAGTATTCCATATGTATATCGGTTATCTGCCATTATTTCAATACAGAACTTTAGGCTCAATTCTTGCACAGTGAGTCCCACATGATTGGGATGGAAAATAGAGAAACCAACACAGTCTTAATTGATCAGTATCCAGTGGTAAATGATCAATTAGTATCGTATTCAGCATCACAGGACAATGCCTATTGTTATGATTATAATAAGAATACGCGGTAGCGTACAATAAATTTATGGGAATGACACGATGAATCATAAAAAAAATAAGCCATACCAAATAAAGAGCAAGAATAATACTGCTTTTAATGTAAATAACAGTACTGCGCCTTTGTATGAAAGACTGGTACAATATGCCTCTTCTGGGCAGCGCAGTTTTCATGTACCGGGTCACAAAAATGGCTCAATATATCAAACAGGTGGTATGTCTGAAGCATTAAAGCAAGATATCTGGGAAGCGATACTGAGGATAGATGTTACAGAAATTGAAGGAACCGATGATCTTCATCATCCGGAGGAAGTGATCCTCAAAGGACAGCAGCTGGCTTCAGCATGTTTTGGAGCAGATGAATCACACTGGCTGGTCGGTGGAAGTACATCGGGTAATCTGGCTTTATTACTCACTGTATGTACTCATCCTGGTGATATTGTGATTGTACAGAGAAATGTACACAAGTCTATTATTCATGGACTCATGATGGCAGGCGCAAAAGCTGTCTTTCTAACACCCGATGTAGAGCCACATAGTCAACTGGCCGTTATTCCTGACCTGCAAAGTGTAAAACAAGCACTTAATCAATATCCAGAAGCCAAGGCAGTTATGCTGACCTCCCCCAATTATTATGGAATAGGGATAGATCTGACCGCAATTGCAGCAGAATGCCATATGTATAGTATTCCTTTATTAATAGATGAAGCGCATGGAGCACATTACGGTCATCATTCTAGATTTCCCTCCAATGCGCTGAAGGCAGGAGCCGACGGTGTTGTACAGTCCACGCATAAAATGCTCGCAGCTATGACAATGGGTGCTATGCTGCATATACAAGGACCCTTAATTAATCGTACGCTTTTGAAGCAGCGTCTCACCATGCTGCAAAGCTCCAGCCCTTCTTATCCGATTATGGCTTCGCTTGATCTGAGTCGGTATCTGATTGATCAGTATGGAGAAGAGCTGTTTGCCAAGGGACTGGAAGCAAGAGATCACTTTGTACAAGGAGTAAAGAAGAGCACTCGTTTTGGAGTACTGGAGGTAAGTTACTCTAATACCGAACACATGAAAAGTGTAGAGTCGGCTGAACCCCTTAGTATGAATGGAGATAAACTGGAAGGAAGTAAGGATGAAGTGATCTCCTACTGGACACAGGACCCTTTTAAAGTCGTTATCTACGATCGTATGGATCGTCTTCCGGGAACTCAGCTGCAGAAGATGCTGGAGCAGTATGGATGCTTTCCTGAAATGAGTGATGACCGATACGTGGTACTGGTGTTCAGTCTCGGCTCACAGATGGAAGATACCTTGCAGGCATTACAGGCACTGGAACAAATCGAAGAGCAGCTTGTTAGAAAAGAGGCTCAAGAGCAAATACAGGAGAACCATCGGGATGAAGGCATAGCAGGAAAAGCACTTCTGTATTCACATGGGTATCATGAATCTGATAAGGAAAATCAGTATGAATTGTGCGAAGTGAATCCCCAGAATACCCGCATACCACTACTGTCTGAACCTGTTGAGTTTACGATGACCCCTGTATCCGAGGAACAGATTGAGACTATTCCTTTGGAGGAAGCGAATGGTAGACAAAGTGCGGAAATGATTATTCCATATCCTCCAGGTATCCCTGTACTATATCCAGGTGAATATATTGGTGAACTGGTGCATAGACAGTTAATGCTTGTGCGTAGCCACCCTATAAAAGTACAGGGAGCTGCGGACTCTTCATTACAAACTATTCGGGTCTATATCGCATCGTACGATCAATCAAAAGACTGAAAAACGCATATGATATAATACAAGTATATAAAACATGCATCAGCCTATATGCTGCTGTCATGTTATCAAAAGATGAGGCCAGTAATTGTGATCTGGACCGGTGAACATGGAAAGCAGGAATACAATGAAGCAAAATGGATTGTTTATTGCAATTGAGGGCATGGATGGTAGCGGCAAAACAAGCCAGCTAGAACGGATCAAACAGTATCTGACTGAACAAGATGTTTCTTTTTTATCTACAAGGGAGCCTGGCGGCATCCCGGTATCCGAGCAGATTCGCAATGTGATTCTGAATGTGGACAATCATATGAGCGGTCTCACAGAGTGCCTGCTGTACGCCAGCGCGCGTAGAGAGCATCTGATTCAGAAAGTGATTCCGGCTGTACAGTCAGGTCAGCTGGTCATCTGTGACCGGTATGTTATGTCGTCGCTCGCTTATCAAGGATACGGTCGCGAACTGGGTAAGGCTGTTCTGGATATTAACCGTCTGGCAATTCAGGTCGATCAGCGTGAATACTGGGCAGATGTGAATATTTACATTAATGTCCGTCCGGAAGTAGGACTGAAGCGGATCATGGCCAAGACAAGTGACCGAGAGATCAACCGACTGGATCTGGAAGCGATTGATTTCCACCATCGTGTATATCAGGGCTATACGGAACTGTCAAAACAATATGCCGACCAGTTCATTATGGTTAATGGTGAACAGACTGAAGAAGAGGTGTTTGAAGAGATTAGACAGGTGATCGATCGGCTGATTGCTTCTCAGGCTGGACAAGCAAGTGAGTTAGAATAGAAGAAAGTGGTTACAATATTGGAACCAGGGTTGAAAAAAAGGATTTTGTATAGGTTGTGTCAAATGAGTAATAGAGGAATAAGATGCTAGATTCTGATCGAGGAGGCCATGATAATGAAACTGATTATAGCGATCGTACAAGATAAAGACAGTAACCGTTTATCTGGAGAGCTGGTAAAGGCGAACTTCCGTGCAACCAAGCTGGCAAGTACTGGGGGATTTCTGCGAGCAGGAAATACGACTTTTCTGATCGGGGTAGATGACAGTCAGATTGAAGCAGTTATGGACGTTATCCGTAACAGCTGTAAGATTCGTGAACAACTGGTTACTCCGGTCACACCGATGAGCGGCACAACCGATTCGTATCTGCCACTTCCGGTAGAAGTCCAAGTGGGCGGAGCAACGGTATTTGTACTGCCAGTTGAGCGTTTCGAGCACTTCTAAACTCTTTTATTTCATATTATTCAGTAAAAGTGTAAATTTACGTAATTCCTATGTAACATAGCATGCAATAAATAGTATAATAAATAGAAGGTAAGGATCGGGGACAGTTACTGGCACCGGTCCATCTTCTTTATATGGACGTAAATAAACAGCAGGGATATAAGGTAGTGCTGTAGGATAAACCTGTATAGATGAAATATAAATTTCTTTTTTCCGTTTTGCTATTCTTAAATGGCTGCATTTGAACGATACTGATATATATATCAGTATTTGGCAGACCATTCACACAGGCAATGATTTAGCTTAGGCTAATTACGATAAAAGGATGGTTACGAGCCAGTGTATTCCTATTACAGGTGCAATGGAAAGGAAGAGATTTATGAAAATTAATCCCGGTTACCCGATGATGAAGAGTAACCCTATTATAGCGGATACACCCAACAAGGTTGTTCAACCAAAGAATTTCTCGGATGTGCTGCAGAATCATGGCACGCAGGCTACACATGATGAAGTACAGCGCCAATTCAGAGAGATTCAGATGCAGGGTGAACGTCTGGCCAAATCCATGACACTGCGTGAATTGAAATCCTATCAGATGCTGGTCAAGCGCTTTCTGGAAGATACGGTTCGCCGTGGTATCAAGTTAAAAGAAACGCACAGCTTTGATCGTCGTGGACGCAGCAAGAAATACAAGCTGCTTGATGAAGTAGATGCTGCCTTGATCAGTATGGCAGAAGAACTGCTGAACAGCGAGCAGGGGCGAATCGAGTTGCTGCAGCGAATGGGCGAAATTCGCGGCATGCTGGTTAATTTTCTATACTGATCCATTTCAATATTCGCTGATAAACATGCGTTCATTCTCTATGAAGAAGTGGATGATAGAAGCAAAGCTACCAGGATCAAATGTAATGGACCGCTCATTTGATCACAAAGATGAGCGTGATTCTGGATCTGACCGCATAGATGTAATATCAAGGCAGGACAGGAAGCCTGCAGTTATACGACATGTTAGCCGATACAGGCCATGTTGATGACTGCAGGCTTCGGGTACGGTAAGGAGGAAGTATGTCTTTTCAGGAGATTATTGGACAGGAAATGGCAAAGCGTGTGTTGCAGAACGGATTGCGAAGCCAGAAAATCTCACATGCCTATTTGTTTAACGGACCTGCAGGCAGTGGCCAGTTGAAAATGGCCCGCAGCTTTGCCCAGGCACTGGTATGCATACACCAGGGGGATGAAGGATGCGGAGAATGTATCGAATGCCGCAAAATGGAGCATGGCAATCATCCAGATTTTCATGTGGTGGTACCGGATGGCAACTCGATCAAAATTGAACAGATTCGCGAATTACAGCGAATTTTTTCTTATCGTTCCGAGGTGGGCAACCGCAAAATATATATTATCAAAGATGCCGATAAAATGACGGTACAGGCTTCCAACAGCCTGCTCAAATTTCTGGAAGAGCCGCCTGCGCCAGCGGTTGCGATTCTGCTGACCGAAAATGTACAGTCTATTCTGCCAACTATTCGTTCACGTACACAACCGGTTATGTTTACCGCGCTCGACCCGCAGCAAATGACGCAAATTCTGGCTGATGAGAACTTTCCGATGCCACTTATACGCTGTGCGGTACAGATCGCTTCCGACCCGGATGAATGTCGTGAACTTCTAAGTGAGAATTGGTTTGCAGAAATTAGAAACGTAGTGTTACAATTAGGGAAGGAATCCGCAGGTAGAGGGAGCATAAGCCTTATTACCGCACAGCAGAAGCTGTTCAAGGGCGGACTGGGAGATCATCTGGATCGAATATTTGATCTTTTCCATCTATGGTTCAAAGATATGATCCATATCCAGATCGGCAGAAATGAAAGTATCGTTTTTATAGATCAGTTAGAGTCTCTCTCCAAGGTGGCTCACACCCGCAGCATGCAGCATTGGGTATCCTGTATGGCGCTTGCTGCCGAAAGTAAGAAAATGCTCCGCTCCCATGTGAATGGGCAGCTGTGTATGGAGCAGTTTCTCATAGGGGTAAGTGGCTAAGGTATAGAAGAAACTTCTGTAACTGGACAGGCAGTGTACACATCATGCGCAACACATTACTGGAAGAGCAGCGACTTTTTCAAAACACGCCATGTCCGTGAGAACTAGAAGGGATCTTCTTATCGTTTTTGCAGCAAGTAGTAGGAACGGTATTGGCAAATGAGGAGGCTTATCTTTTGTATAACGTAGTAGGCGTCCGCTTCAAAAAGGCGGGTAAAATATATTACTTTGATCCGCTTGAATTTGCAGTGGATAGCGAACAGCATGTTATTGTCGAGACAGCAAGAGGGATCGAATATGGCAAGGTTGTGATTGGGCGCAAGCAGGTCAATGAGGATGATGTGGTTCTTCCTTTGAAGAAGGTCATTCGGATTGCCGGTAATGAAGATGCTCAGATCGTTGAAGAAAATCGGGTGGCGGCGAAGAATGCATTTGCGACCTGTCTGAAGAAAATCAAAGAACACCAGCTCAAAATGAAGCTGGTCGACGTTGAATATACATTCGACCGTAACAAGATCATCTTTTACTTTACTGCGGAAGGCCGAGTAGATTTTCGGGAATTGGTCAAAGATCTGGCTAGCATTTTCCGTACACGGATCGAGCTCCGGCAAATCGGGGTTCGGGATGAAGCGAAAATGCTGGGAGGGATTGGTCCCTGCGGACGAATCCTGTGTTGTTCTTCCTGGCTGGGTGATTTTGAACCCGTGTCGATCAAAATGGCCAAAGATCAGAGCTTGTCTCTGAACCCGACCAAAATCTCGGGATTGTGCGGCCGTCTGATGTGTTGTCTGAAGTTTGAACATGACAATTATGAAAGTATCAAAGAAGAACTTCCTGCTGTGGGAAAATTTGTCGTCACCTCTTTGGGGGATGGCAAAGTTGTGGGCATCAATGCGAATTCCAGAACTGTGCATGTCCAGATCTTCGATATCAGCAAGGTCAAGGAACTGCCGTTTGATGAGGTGGTTGTGAAGTAAACCGGTCAAAGGCTGCTTTTGAGGTGGAAACTTGGAAAAGAAAAATCTTTTTGAGCATATTCATGAACTGGAGACACAAATGAACCATATGCACGGAGATATGGGAAGATTAAAGCTCGCCGTCAAAGAATTACTGGAGGAAAACCAGCGTCTCACCATTGAGAACGAACAGCTGCGCCGTGTACTCAAAAAAGAAGTACCGCTTGAAGTGAAAGTGGCAGAACCTCAAATCGCCGAGATTTTCAAAGACACGCACAGTCATCCTTATCCGGAAGTAGTTGGAGAAGGATATGATAATCTGGCTCGTCTGTACCATGAAGGATTCCATATCTGTAATGTCTATTATGGACATCTGCGTACAGAAGGCGACTGTCTGTTCTGTCTATCGTTTTTGAATAAATCCGAATAAATTGATCCTATAAGCCGCGGAGTGCATCCGCGGTTTTTATGTAGCTGGAATAAGGAAAGGAATAACCATGAACCAGGAATTTACCGAACCCGGAGAACGGATCGATGATCTGTTAACCAATAATCTCAAAATTATTCAAAGCCGCGAAGTCTTCAGCTTCTCGATGGATGCTGTACTGCTCGCACGCTTCGCCAGCATACCGCCACAGGGACGAATCATGGATCTCTGTACCGGAAATGGGGTTATCCCCCTTTTGCTAAGTACACGAACCCGTGCAGCTATTGAAGGTGTGGAGATTCAGGAGCGTCTGGCCAGTATGGCACGCCGCAGTGTAGCGCTGAATCAGATGGAGGAACGGATTACGATCCGCGAACAGGACCTAAAGGAAATGCCTTTGGCAGGAGAGCATGGCAGTTATGATGCGGTTACCGTGAATCCTCCGTATGCCCAGATGACAGGCAGTGATATCAAGCTGAATATGCATCAGGCAATGGCGCGTCACGAGATTGGATGTACACTTGAAGATGTGGTTCGTACAGCATCCCAGCTGCTACGTACAGGCGGCAAGCTGGCTATGGTACACCGTCCGCATCGTCTGGTGGATATTCTGTCACTGATGCGTACGTATGGAGTAGAGCCAAAACGTGTACGTTATGTGCATCCTCGCGCTCATATGGAAGCCAACATGGTACTGGTCGAGGGACTGCGCGCCGGCAAACCAGAGCTGCGTATCCTACCGCCGCTGATTGTATATAACGAGAATAACGAATATGTACCTGAGATTATGGATATTTATTATGGACAAAAGGAGTCATTATGAGCATACAGATTCAGAAAAGCTTTGTCGCTGGGGATACAGAAAATAAAAATACAATAGAACCCGGTATTCTGTATCTGGTGGCGACGCCGATTGGTAATCTCGAAGATATGACATACCGGGCAGTACGAACCCTGCAGGAGTGCGATATCCTGGCTGCAGAGGATACCCGCCAGACACGCAAACTGCTAAACCACTTTGAGATTACACCGCGCAAGCTGGTCAGCTACCACGAGCATAATAAAAAGGCGAGCGGACCGGAACTGATTCGTCTAATCTGTGAAGGACAGAGCCTAGCTCTGGTTAGTGATGCTGGTCTGCCGGCTATATCGGATCCTGGTCAGGATCTTGTACAGCTGGCGCTGGAGCAGGGAGTACGTGTCGTGCCGATTCCAGGAGCCAATGCTGCACTGTCGGCATTGATTGCGTCCGGATTATCGACAGAACGATTTACGTTTATTGGCTTCCTGCCACGGGATGCCAAAGGACAAGAAGCTATTTTGCAAGGAGCACGTGCTGCGGAGGGAACGCTTTTATTTTATGAATCGCCTCACCGTGTGATCAAGACGCTTAGAGCCATGTTGGAGCATCTTGGCAATCGACCGGTTGTACTGGCCCGGGAATTGACCAAGCGTCATGAGGAATGGCTACGAGGGACGATCGAGGAAGCTCTGCTCTGGCTGGAGGAACATCCGCCGCTAGGAGAATACTGTATTGTACTGCAGGGACAGTCTGCCAGTGAAGCAGAGGCAGAAGCGAATGAGTGGTGGCAACAGATGACGATCGAAGAGCATGTAGAGCATTATGAACAGCGAGAGCAGCTTCCACGCAAGGATGCAATGAAAAAGGCAGCCAAAGATCGCGGCCTCTCCAAAAGAGACGTGTATCAGGCACTACTATAAACGGTATTTTTTATAGTAAAATGGGTAAAAACATTATAATAGTAGAAACTCGAAAAAAAGGGATATTGACGACGTCAAGGTCCCTTTTTCCTATGTAAGTTGGAAGTGGTCACAAAAAGAAAGTATAATGTAATTTAGGATATTCATAGGAGCGTATAAACAAAAAAATACCTTTACCCAGACAGTAACTGCCGGGTAAAGGCCCAAGGAGATATATAAAGGTTAGAATTAATAAGTGTATGGATCTATTATAACCTATTTTATTTATTTTGTCACAGGAACAGGAATTTCTGAAATACATTCGTTACAAACGATTTTACCTTTGAAGTAAGTTACATTTTCAGCATTGCCACAGAAGATACAAGCTGGCTCGTATTTTTTCAACATGATGCGCTCGCCATCTACGTAGATTTCCAGAGCGTCTTTTTCACCAATACCCAGTGTGCGGCGCAATTCGATAGGAATAACAACGCGTCCCAATTCGTCTACTTTTCTTACAATACCAGTTGATTTCATCATACTGATCAATCCTCTCAATTTTGGTTTTATTAGTTTAAGTTGTTTTATTAAGTGTCAGTGTTCGACAAATTTCTATCTTTTATGATATTCATAATACCAACGTTTCCCAAATCAGTCAACCTAAAAATTATATAAAAACGCCTTTTTTAGAGGAAAAACGCAATTTTTTTTTATATAAAGCAGGTTTTGGGCTATATTATTATTATAAAAAGCGTTTGTCGATTTGGAAAATGATTTATTGTATATAACGACACTGTTCGACAATAAAGGCATGATTCTATTTTAACGCATAGAAAATACTGGAATCAAGTTTCGGTGAAGGAGGGCTAAAATTGAAACCTATACAACCTTTGGAAGAAGAAAAAGTATTTAAAGATCCCGTTCATAATTATATTCATGTACAGGACCGTCTGATTTGGACATTGATCAACACGCCCGAATTTCAACGATTGCGGCGGATTCGTCAGCTGGGTACTTCCTATCTGACATTTCATGGTGCCGAGCACAGTCGATTCTCCCACTCTCTCGGTGTGTACGAGATTACAAGACGAATTATCTCTCAGTTCGAACGTGGAGGTTATGAAGACTGGCCAAGTGAAGAGCGGATGGTCGCGCTGTGTGCCGCGCTGCTGCATGATCTGGGACATGGCCCCTTCTCTCATTCCATCGAAGAAGCTTTTGATATGAATCACGAGGAATGGACCTGTCGAATTCTGCTTGGTAACACTGAGATCAACCGGATTCTGGAAGAAGTAGAACCAGGATTCGCCGAGAAGGTTGCAGCAGTCATTCGCAAAGACTACGAAAAAGCGATTGTGGTCAATCTGGTATCCAGTCCCCTGGATGCAGATCGCATGGATTACTTGCTCCGGGATGCCTATTTTACCGGCGTCAATTATGGAACGATTGATATGGATCGGATTATCCGAGTGCTGCGCCCGCATGATGGACGAATTGTCGTCAAGGAATCAGGTATGCATGCAATTGAAGATTATCTGATGTCGAGATACCAGATGTACTGGCAGGTATACTTCCACCCGGTTACCCGGAGCTCGGATATTGTACTGCGGCATATTTTCCAGCGGGCCAAAGAACTTTTTGATCAGGGATATGCTTTCAAATTCCTGCCGCATCCGCTGCCTTCCTTATTTGAAGGAACATTGAATGTAAATGAGTATCTTCTATTGGATGAAGCACTGGTACAAACTACATTTATGCAGTGGACACTGGAGCAGGACGAGATCCTCGCGGATGTATGTTCACGCTTTATGGAACGCAGACTTTATAAATATGTAGAAACAGAATTAATCGACCTTGATATGATCGATGAAATCCGTTCCGAATTTGAGCGAGCCGGGCTTCATCCCCACTACGATCTGGAGATCGATTTCCCGACTGATCTGCCTTATGATGTATTTCGTCCGGGAGATCCCAAAAAAGAGAAACAAATTCTGCTATTGAATCGTCAAAACAAGGTGCAGGAAATCTCGGAAGTGTCTGACGTGGTACGATCCATTAGCGGCATCCATCGTGGTCGTTATCATCTGTACTTTCCACAGGAAAAGCTGGAAAGGGTAAAAAATCAGCTGTCTAAGCAGGTAGCAGATATCTTTGAAGACAAACTTGGTCCTGCACAGATGGAATTCGAAATTTAAGTCTACGGATTAAAAATAGAGTATTAGGGAGTAAAGGAGAGTTAAACATATGTTATTTGATACACATACGCATCTGGATTCCAAAGATTTTGATGAAGATCGCAAAGAAGTCATCGAGCGTGCTTATGCAGAGGGTGTAACGCGGATGGTAAATGTAGGATTTGATCGTGAGACGATTCCGACTACCATGGAACTTGTCGAAGCCTATGATTTCATCTATGCAGCTGTCGGATGGCATCCAGTCGAAGCGATTACGATGCAGCCGGGAGATCTGGAATGGATTGAATCTTTATGCAAACATGAAAAAGTGGTCGCTATCGGCGAAATCGGACTGGATTATCACTGGGATAAATCGCCAAAAGATGTTCAACATCGTGTACTGCGCGAGCAAATTGGTCTGGCACGATCCATTAATATGCCGATCGTTATCCACAATCGTGAAGCCCATGAAGATATTGTACGTATCCTGAGAGAGGAAAAAGCATCTGAAGTCGGCGGCATTATGCACTCGTTTTCGGGCAGCTGGGAGACCGCCAAAATGTGCCTTGATATGGGCTTCCATTTATCGTTTGGCGGGCCGATTACTTTCAAGAATGCGAAGCAGCCCAAAGAGGTGCTTCAACAGGTGCCAATGGACCGGTTGTTACTCGAAACGGACTCCCCTTATTTGACACCTCATCCTTATCGTGGGAAACGAAATGAGTCGGCTCATGTGCGTCTTGTCGCCGAGGCAGCTGCCGAGCTAAAAGGGGTCTCGCTGGAAGAAATTAGTGAAATCACGACGAAAAACGCCCTTACATTATTTGGCATACGGTGAAAAAGGGAGAAAAACCACTGAAAAACCGAGCTATACCGATATATGAATGAATTTTAACGAATAAACGCTAAAATGTTACAAGATTTTAACTACTTTTTAAGAAAAACGGAGTTGCCTATCGCTTTACAGTGGGGTTGAGTTCAGGATATCATTTCATCAGTGATTTAATCTTGTTATTGATAAACGAGATTCCATGATTCGGTCTCGCTGAGTTTCCTACATAGGAGAACGGGGGAACCAACAGCTGCCTTCAGCATTTAAACCAGTAGTAACGGAAGGCAACTTGTCTGATTCCTGATACAGGGTCTATGGGGTGAATTGGGGATACTTGCGCCATGAGCGGAGGACTCTTCAAAGGGCATGAAATACAAGCAGTTCAAAATGTCCGAACCCGACAGCTAACCTCGTAAGCGATGCAGAGGCAACCTCGCATTTTCTAGTGTTTCCCGAATGTTGTAATCGTCGGAAGCCAGGAAGAGTTGCTCTTGCGCTTTTCCATAGGCTTCTTTTTGTTTTGGCCAAAAGGGAAAGCAAGAGTGTATTATTCTGAATTTTGCTGTTCAGAATCAGGAAGCCACTAAGACTGACCATGGCGCAGGTACCTATTACATCATGAAAGATTATCGCAATATGCGGATGATCTTACAGCTTTACAAACGGCCTGCGAAAATTCTTATATAGTCGCGTCATATTGTATTTACGTCACAGCTAGACGGCGAGACTATGAAGGAGGACGGAAGAAGTGGGAATGGCTCCTTTCGAAGAAACCCATGGTTCACGCTCATCCAGCATGTCTTACGCGCTGAGTTGGAAGCAGAAAAATCTACGCTTTGCCTCGTTAACTGCATTGGCGGTCATTGCGGTCATCGTTATGCTGCTCGCTATTCTGTATAATCAGGCAGGCAAAAATATTTATGTTGTCATTGACGGTAAAGCCCAGGAGATGGAAACACGCAAGCTGATGCTTTCCGACATGCTGACAGAACACCAGATTCAACTGGCCCCGCAGGATAAAGTATCCATGCCTCTAAACGGCGCGATCCAGGATGGAGATAAGGTCTATATCAACCATGCGGTAGCAGTAAACATTACGGCTGATGGAGGTACCAAAAAGGTATACACCACTGCCAAGACAGTAGGCAATACACTGGAGCAGGCCGGAATCGATTTGAAGGAACAGGACAAATTGAATCCACCAGTCGAAGCTTCGGTTAAGCAGGACATGGATATCAAAGTAATCCGAACAACTTCATTTGTTACGAAGCAGACAGTCAAGCTTCCGTATGATGTAGTGAAGAAGACCAGCAGTACCATGCTGGAAGGCAAAACCAAGCTGGTCCAATCCGGACAAACGGGTAAAGTGGTCCAGTACATCGAGAAAGTATACGAAGATGGAGAATTCGTCTCCAAACGTATGATTGACAAGAAGACAACAACCGAGGTTCAGGACAAGATTGTAATGGTGGGTACCAAGAAAGAACAACCCAAGCTGCTTGCAGCGAATACATCTGATAGTTCTTCCAAATCGGATAAAGGCTTCTCTTATGCTAAAGTCCTCAACAATGTAACTCTTACCGCCTATTCTTCAGGCGAACCGGGTCTGGGTACCACTACCGCTTCCGGTACAAGAGTAACCGAAGGACGTACGATTGCTGTAGATACCAGTGTAATCCCGATGGGATGGTGGGTATACATTGAAGGTATCGGTTACCGCCGTGCGGAAGATACCGGCAGTGCCATTAACGGCAATAAAATTGATGTGTATATAGACAGTCTGAGTCAGGCCAGAGCATTCGGACGCAAGACAGGTTATACCGTGTATGTGATTGGACCGGTAAAACCTTAGTATAGCGCCAGGATAGCTGTTGCCTGCATCAAAGCAGCTGTTGTATGATATAGTTATTATATTAACCATGAGCGTGAATAGAACCGACAAAAAGAAGAGGATGAATCCTCTTCTTTTTGTTTGTTATACTGGAGACAGATTCATAGATGAACGCAGAAAGGAAGCGTACGGCAAAAGTGATTAAAGAAGTGATTGTGGTAGAAGGCAGAGACGATACCGTAGCCATCAAGCGTGCAGTGGAGGCAGATACGATCGAGACAGGCGGATCAGCAATAGGTCCGGAAGTAATCAGACGCGTAAAGCTGGCACAAGAGCGCAGAGGAGTCATTATTCTGACCGATCCCGATCACGCCGGAGAACGTATACGCAAAATTGTGGCCCAGCAGGTGCCCGGCTGCAAACATGCCTTTATCCCGGAAAGCGAAGCTACACGCAAAGGAGATATCGGGGTCGAGAATGCTTCCCCCGATTCTATTCGTGCAGCTCTCGCGCGAGTGCACACGGAGATGCCATCGGCAGAAACTCTGATCGACTGGGATGATCTGCTTATGACAGGACTCGTCATGCACAAGGATGCATCCGAACGACGTATGAAAATGGGCAACCTGCTTGGAATCGGCTATTGCAACGGCAAACAATTTCATAAGCGACTGCGTATATTCGGCATCACCCGTGAAGAATTTGCCGCAGCACTTTCACAACTGGAATCGGAGGAACAATAAATCAATGAGTGACCAACACGATATCGCTACACCCAGACGAACCAAGGAAATTATTAGCAAGCACGGATTTTCGTTCAAGAAAAGTCTGGGACAGAACTTTCTGATCGATGCAAATATTCTAAATAAAATTGTAGAGGCAGCCGGTCTGACACCGGAACGCGGCGCTCTGGAGATCGGTCCAGGGATCGGAGCGCTCACAGAACGTCTTGCCCAGCAGGCCAAAGCAGTAACAGCTGTCGAGATCGATCAGCGTTTGATCCCGATTCTGAAAGATTCACTGCAGACGTATTCCAATGTGAATGTTCGTCACGGCGATATTCTTAAAGTAGATCTGCATGAGCTGTTCCGTGAAGACTTCGGTAATGTCGATAAAGTCAGTGTGGTGGCCAATCTGCCTTATTACGTGACGACACCAATCCTGATGAAGCTTCTGGAAGAGCGCCTGCCGCTGGATAACATCGTTGTAATGATTCAGAAGGAAGTAGCCCAGCGCATGGCTGCAAAGCCGGGAGGCAAGGAATACGGCAGTCTGAGCATTGCTGTCCAGTATTACTGTGAGCCGGAACTCGTCTGCATTGTGCCCAAAACAGTATTTATTCCCCAGCCCAATGTAGAATCGGCAGTTATTCGTCTCAAGCTGCGCGAACAGCCTGCCGTACAGGTAGAAGACGAACAGCATTTCTTCGAGATTGTGCAGTCTTCTTTTGTGCAGCGCCGCAAGACAATCGCCAATAATCTGAAAACACGCTATTTTGCAGGTGGAGACCGGGAGCAGTTGGAGCAGTTGTTGAACCGTGCAGGGATCGAGCCAACACGACGTGGCGAGACGCTCAGCCTGGAGGAATATGCGGTACTTAGCAGGGTATTTTTGGAAGCAGGCATCCGCTGAAAAAAATCGTTGACAAGATAAATTTCTGACTGCTATAATTTAATGTTCCTTTGACAACTCTTTCTTTTTCTGGTATACTGGAATAGGAAAAGAGGTGGTTGTAGGCATGGCTAACAATGCGCTTACGGAAATTAAACGCAATCTTGATGCTCACGTTGGGCACAAAATTACTTTGCGTGCAAATGGTGGTCGCAAGAAGACCATTGAACGGACTGGCGTTTTAGAAGAAACCTACCCTTCTGTTTTTACAGTAAAGCTTGATGATGATCATCAAACTTTTGAACGAGTGTCTTACAGCTACGCTGACGTGTTAACCGACTCTGTCGAGATCACGGTTTGCGATGAAGATTCCCAGACGCAGATCGAATACGCAGGGAATTGAATAACTGTTTTATCATAAAACAGTCTTTATCTCCTTTCGGGGTAGAGACTGTTTTGTTTTGTGAATGGACTTCATAATCTATTTTTTTTATAATATGGATTATTCATGCTGACTGGCAGAACGCCGGTCTGAATATAGATGTAGAACGGACGGACTGTTGAAGGTGGAGGAACCTCATGAAGTTATATGAAAAAGCGCCCGCTAAAATTAATCTGATGCTGGATGTATTACATAAGCGGCCGGATGGCTACCATGAAGTCGAGATGATTATGACGATGGTAGATCTGGCGGACCGGCTTACCATATCGGAACTGGCAGGGGATACGATCAAAATATCCAGCCAGGCCGGTTATATTCCGCTGGACGAGAAAAATCTCGCTTATCAGGCAGCCAGAAAAGTAAAAGAAAAGTATCATATTCGTCAAGGTGTACACATTCATATTGATAAGAAAATTCCGGTAGCTGCCGGATTGGCAGGAGGCAGCAGTGATGCGGCGGCAGCACTGCGCGGTTTGGATCGCCTCTGGAACCTTCATATCCCGCATGAGGACATGATGGAGCTGGGAGCTTCGATCGGCTCGGATGTGCCTTTCTGCATTACAGGTGGTACAGCGCTGGCTACAGGCCGCGGAGAGATCCTGACGCCGCTTCAGAGCCCACCAGACTGCTGGGTGATTCTGGCCAAGCCGCCGATCAATGTATCGACAGCGAACGTATATGGCCGTCTGCAGGCGGATCGTATAGCTTATCATCCATCAGCTACCAATATGCGTGCAGCATTGGAGCAGCACTCCTTTGAACAAATCTGCAGCGAACTGGGCAATGTATTGGAGGATGTGACACTGTCGCATTATCCAGAAGTACGCCAGCTCAAGCAGGCTATGATTCAACTGGGTGCAGATGGCGTGTTGATGTCGGGAAGTGGTCCTACGGTCTTTGGACTGGTGTCCAAAGAATCCAAGGTAGCCCGTATTTATAATGGGCTGCGAGGCTTCTGTCATGAGGTCTATGCCGTCAGAATGTTAACCTGAATGAATACAGGTCGCAATCTTGTTCATACCATTGTGCAGAATTTAGGCAGAATGGATGAAAAAGATTGCGATTTTCTTTTACAAACACGTACAAAAATGTTATATTCACTTTAATTATTCGGGTTTGGGTATATAATTGTAAATTTTTTGGAGATAGTGAGGAGTCAAAGTGAAAAAATTAAAAAGGAGTGCGCGTCTGGTTGAGCTGACCCAGTATTTGACATCCCGACCACACACGCTGATTCCATTAACCACGTTTGCTGACCGATATGGAGCGGCCAAGTCATCGATCAGTGAAGATTTGACCATTATCAAGGAAGTCTTTGAAGAAGAAGGTGTCGGAGAACTTTTGACACTGGCAGGGGCAGCCGGCGGAGTGAAATATATTCCAAGACTGTCGCGGGAAAAAGCTTTTTCTTTTATGAGCAATTTGTGTAATCAGCTGGAGCAGCCGGAGCGTCTATTGCCTGGCGATTATATTTACATGTCCGATCTATTGGGACAGCCGGCTATTCTGAATGAAGTTGGCAAAATTTTCGCGTCGGTATTTGCGGATACGCCGATCGATGTAATCATGACGGTAGAGACCAAAGGTATTCCTCTGGCGCATGCCACAGGTACGCAGCTGAATCTGCCGGTTGTACTGGTACGCCGGGATCATCAGATGACCGAGGGATCGGCAGTGAGTATTAATTATGTATCCGGTTCGCACAAGAGTCTGCATACGATGACGCTGTCCCGCCGTGCACTCAAGGAAAAATCGCGTGTATTGATTATCGACGATTTTATGAAAGCCGGAGGAACGATTCAGGGTATGGTCGATCTACTGGATGAATTCAATGCTACCGTCGCTGGTGTCGGCGTCCTGCTGGAATCAGGTGCAGTGGATACGGAAGACCGCCTCTGGGCAGATTATGTGTCGCTGGCAACATTGACCGAAGTTGATGCCAAAAGCAAGAAAATCATGGTCAAACCGGGCAATTACTTTGAAAATGAAAAGTAATACGCATCGTAGCCTATAGAACCCATTTTCATATTGAGAATGTCTATCAATCAAATTTTTCGCAATTCGTCGAAAAACGGCAAAAAAAGCAAAAAGACAAAAAAATGCGCAATAAATTTTCAGAAAAAAAGAGGGATTTCCCTGCCATGTGTGGAATTACACAACCAAGTCTTTATGGAAAAAGGTGGTGAACACATATGGAAATAACGGATGTACGACTCCGCCGGGTGAACTCCGAAGGCAGAATGAAAGCCATTGCATCTATCACAATCGACAGCGAATTTGTCGTTCACGACATTCGCGTTATCGACGGTAACAATGGCATGTTTGTCGCAATGCCAAGCAAACGGACACCGGATGGCGAGTTCCGCGATATCGCGCATCCTATTTCTTCAAGCACTCGCGAGAAGATTCAGACAGCCGTGCTGACTGAATACGAACGTGCCGGTGTAGAAGAAGAAGTTATTGAAGAAGGCGCATAATCAAGTACTTATTGGGGTTTAAAAGAAAAGGGAGTCACAGGGAGCAAGAGCTGTGGCTCCCTTTTCTTTTTGTCCGGAATAAGATATATTCAGTATGGAGTTTTTTTGACGGCTGTATAATTATGGGTGAACACAAAGATTACAAAGTCCCGCAAACAGGCTTATTTCCAAGCAAATCAGGGATTATATGTATAAATGGATTTAATTATAGAGGGGGCAATTTTTTTGAAAAGGATGGCAGTAGTACTGGCGGCAGGTAAAGGCAAACGGATGAAATCCAAGCTGTATAAAGTGCTTCATCCGGTATGCGGCAAGCCAATGGTAGGTCATGTACTGGACGCTGTGCAAAAGGTGAATTGTGAGCGCAGTGTAGTGGTAGTAGGACATGGAGCAGAAGCAGTACAATCCTTCCTGGGAGATCGCGCAGAGTATGCACTGCAAAGCGAGCAGCTGGGTACGGGGCATGCGGTTCGTCAGGCTGAACCGTTGATTGGATCGGAGCAGGGTACAACGATTGTAATCTGTGGAGATACACCGCTGGTTACACCGGAGACGCTGGAGAATCTGATCCATCAGCATGAATCCGAAGGCGCCGCTGTTACGATTTTGACAGCAGTAATGGAAGACCCTACAGGTTATGGCCGCATTATTCGCGATGCCGACGGCAGTGTAATCAAGATTGTAGAGCAAAAGGACGGTACACCGGAAGAACTGGCTGTACAGGAAATCAATACAGGCACGTACTGTTTTGACAATTCCCTGCTGTTCTCCGCACTATCCAAAGTAACCAACAACAATGCTCAACAAGAATATTATCTGCCAGATTGCATCACTATTTTGCGTGAACAGGGTAAACGTATCTCCGCTTACGTAACAGCTGACATTTCCGAATCGATCGGGGTTAATGATCGTGTGGCTCTGTCGGAAGCCGAGCAGTTCATGCGCAGACGCCTGGCTCGTTATCATATGCTGAACGGTGTTACTATTATTGATCCGGACTCTACCTATATCGGTGCAGACGTACAGATCGGTTCAGACACTGTACTGCACCCGGGCACAATCCTCAAGGGAAACACCGTGATTGGTGAAGACTGCGTGATCGGTCCAAATACGGAGATTGAAGATTCCAGAGTGGCGAGTGGCACAACAATTCGTCAATCCGTATTGTCGGAGACCGAAGTGGGCCAGGAAGGCATGATCGGACCGTTCGCATATTTGCGTCCGGGTACTGTACTGGGTGACCAGGTCAAGGTAGGCGATTTTGTTGAATTGAAAAATGCCAAAATCGGCAATGGTTCTAAAATACCTCATCTGAGCTATGTCGGCGATGCAGAAGTGGGTTCTGGCGTAAATATCGGCTGTGGCGCGATTACAGCCAACTATGACGGACTGAACAAGTTCCAAACGATCATCGAAGATGATGTATTTATCGGCAGCAACTCCAACCTGATCGCACCAGTGCGTGTAGGCAAAGGTGCTTATGTCGTAGCCGGCTCTACGATCACAAAGAATGTAGATGCGAATGATCTGGCGATCGCTCGTGCACGCCAGGAAAACAAGGCTGGGTACGCGGATAAAATCCGTGCCAAAGCCAAAGCAATCAAGGAACAAAAGTAAGAATTTGTGAATCATCGTGCCATTTGATTAAATTATTATCTATTTGCACTAACATAATGCCACTATTCGCTAGAAAATTATTATATAATGTTAAGTGTATGATGCTTGTTGAATGATCTGATCGACCATATAGAGAGAAATAAGACCGATATGATGAGCATTCCAATGAACCACCACGGAGGGTTTTAACCATTATGACTTATTGTGATTCCAAACTAAAGATTTTCACTTGTAATTCCAATCCCAAGTTGGCGGGTCAGATTGCCGACTACATCGGTATTCCCATGGGCGAATCCCGTACGACCAGCTTCAGTGATGGCGAAATTCAGGTGAAATTATCCGAAAGCGTCCGCGGTTGTCATGTGTATATCATCCAATCAACTTGCGCGCCGGTAAATGATAACCTGATGGAACTGCTTGTCATGGTAGATGCACTCAAACGTGCTTCGGCCAAGAGCATTAACGTCGTGATTCCTTATTACGGTTATGCACGTCAGGATCGCAAAGCACGTTCACGTGATCCAATCACAGCAAAACTGGTAGCGAACCTGATCGAAAAAGCAGGCGCTCACCGTGTTATCGCGATGGATTTGCACGCGATGCAGATTCAGGGCTTCTTCGATATTCCGGTAGATCATCTGCTCGGCGTACCAATTCTGGCTCAGTATTTCCGTTCCAAGCAAATCGAAAACCCGGTTGTCGTGTCCCCTGACCATGGTGGTGTAGTACGTGCACGCAAACTGGCTGATCTGCTCAGCGCACCGCTGGCAATCATCGACAAGCGCCGTCCGGAACCAAATGTCAGCGAAGTCATGAATATTATCGGTAATATCGAAGGCAAAACCGCGATCCTGGTCGATGATATCATCGATACGGCAGGTACGATTGTACTGGGCGCGAATGCACTGATCGAAGGCGGCGTCAAAGAAGTGTATGCATGTTGTACGCATCCGGTGCTGTCCGGTCCGGCGATGGATCGTCTGGAAAACTCTCCGCTTAAGGAAGTCATTGTAACGGATACGATTCCGATCACGCATCCGAATCCGACCAGCAAGCTGAAAGTATTGTCGGTTGCTCCTCTGATGGGTGAAGCAATCATCCGTGTACACGAAGAACTATCAATCAGCAAGCTGTTTGAAATCGAATAATCAGGTATATAAACAAAGGGTTACTTCCTCACTTGGAGGCAAGTAACCCTTATCGTTGTATCTATCGAAATAAGCTTTGCATCTAATAACCTGGCCTGGATACAAAGGTATGACGCTGTCGATGATACAGAATATGGTTCATCTCAATAAACTGATGATCATAGGCGGTAATCAGACCAATATCCACAGGAATACCATGACGGTAAATCTGCACAGGCATTTCCTGTCTGAAATGATCGTAGAAATGACGGTTTTTCAGCAGCTGCTGCCCAAAGGTATACATGCTGAGTGTCCTCCTTGTTAGACTTATCCGTGTGGTGTAACCCAATTTTAACAAAAAATGAAAATTACTGCACCGTAGACATATGCATATCGACATATACCGAAGAAATGAGGATTATGAAACAATGAAATGGATTGTAGGATTGGGTAACCCGGGGCCGGAATATGCCAAAACACGCCATAACGTAGGCTTTATGGCACTGGATCGACTGGCTGAACGGCACGGTATATCCATCAGTCAAAGCAAAAGCAAATCGCTGATTGGTGAAGGCCATATCGGCGGAGTCAAAGCCGTGCTGATCAAACCGATGACTTATATGAATCTGTCGGGTGAAGCCGTACGCGCCTATATGGATTATTACAAAGTCGCTCTGGAAGACCTGATCGTTGTCTATGACGATATGGATACAGAGACCGGCAAAATTCGTCTGCGCTTTCAGGGCAGTGCGGGCGGCCATAATGGAATCAAGTCTATTATCCAGCATACCGGTACTCAGAAGTTTGACCGGATTCGCATGGGCATCTCCCGGCCGGAGCCCGGGTATGCGATTGTAGATTATGTACTGGCTACTTTTCCCAAGAAGGAAAAGGAATTATTGGATCAAATGATCGAGAATACATGTGACGCACTCGAATTTAGTATGAAGCATACGTTTGAGCAGACCATGGCTAAGTTTAATGGATAATGGTATAATAAAGCTTAATAATTATATCTTTTAAATCGTATATATACCGCCTTCCGGACCCGCAATGAACAGGTTAAGAAGGCGGTTGTTTGTAGGCAAATCGGTATTTTATCCGGTTTGTCGTTTTACCGTTGTGTTATGTGTGTATAATCCTTTGTTTATATATTTTGATACTGATCCAAGAATAAGTGAGGTGCCGCTTTGTTACACAATCTGATACAAGCATTTGCCAAAGATAATGACTTTGGTTCTGTTCGCGATGGTATTGTGTCCGGAATGAAAGATCAACTCATTTCCGGATTGTCTGGCTCGGCTCGGCATTTACTGATTGCGGGCCTTTTTGCAGAGACGCAAAGACCAATGCTGGTCGTTACTCATAATATGTTCCATGCTCACAAAATAGCTGAAGATCTGCAAGAAGCACTCACGCCGGAGCAGGTACTGCTTTATCCAGCGAATGAGCTGGTAGCTGCAGAGTCTGCTATTTCCAGCCCGGAGACGCTGGCGCAGCGTATTGATGTATTGACGCAGTGTGCCGCCGGATTCCGCGGCGTTGTTGTTGTGCCATTTTCCGGTGTACGCCGTTATTTACCGGCGCGTGAAAATATTGCCGGCGCAGAAATTATTCTGAAGGATGGCGGCACACTGGAACTGGAAGCTTTCCTCAAACGCATGGTAGAACTGGGGTATGAGCGCGTAGAACGTGTAGAATCCCGCGGAGAGATGAGCGTTCGTGGAGGCATTATCGACTTTTACCCAGTGACGACGAGTCTCGCCTATCGGGTAGAGTTATTCGATGAAGAGATTGATTCGATCCGTACTTTTGATCCGGATGATCAGCGCTCGATTGATAAAGTGAAATCGGTCACCATTACGCCATGCCGCGAGATTATTGCGGATGAAGAGCGCATGCGCAAGGCTGCTGATCTGGTATCGGCCCGTCTGGATATGCAGCTGGAGAAAATGAGCGACCGTCAGGCCAAAGCACGATTGAAAGAAGAGATTGGCCGTGAAATCGAGCTGCTGCGTCAGCATGTCTATTTCCCGGAAATCTACAAATATATCGCTCTGCTGTATCCGGAGCAGGTGACTCTGTATGATTACCTGCCGGAAGATACGGTAGTTATTATGGAAGAACCGGCACGTCTGCAGGAAACAGCGCGCCAATTGGAACGCGACGAGAGCGAATGGGATATGCATCTCTTGCAAAATGGCAAAAGTCTGCCTTCTCTGGAGCTGGCTGCCCATACGGATGATGTAATGTATCGCAGTCCTTTCCAGAGCATCTGGATGTCGGTGTTCCTGCGTCAGGTACCGCATGTACAACCGGGCAATATCGTAAACTTTGTCAGCCGTACCATGCAGGATTTCCATGGACAGATGAATGTACTCAAGTCCGAGATGGAACGCTGGAAAAAAACCGGCATCCAGGTCGTGATGGTGGCCAGCGGCGAAGAACGGATGGAACGTGTCCGCCGTGTGCTGGATGACTATGATATTGAGACGCCTGTCATGATGGATGGTAATCTGCAGGCCGGCTTTGAACTGCCATCGATTCAGCTGGCAGTGATTACCGAAGGAGAAATGTTCTCCAAAAAACAGCGCAAAGTGCGCAAAGTCAGCAAAAACGTGGATAATGCAGAACGTATCCGCAGTTATACCGAGCTGAAGGTAGGCGACTATGTCGTTCACCAGAATCATGGTATCGGTAAATACATGGGAATTGGTACGCTTGAGGTAGGCGGTATCCATAAGGACTACATGCATATTATGTATGCCGGTGGAGACAAGCTGTCCGTACCGATCGAACAGATCGATCTGATTCAGAAATATGTGGGCTCCGAGGAAAAAGAGCCCAAAGTCTACAAGCTGGGCGGCAATGAATGGATTCGGGTCAAAAACAAAGTTCGTTCCTCGGTACAGGATATTGCCGATGATCTGATCAAGCTATATGCCGAGCGCCAGGCAGCACCAGGGTATGCTTTTGAAAAGGATACCAACGAGCAGAACGAATTCGAGAATACGTTCCCGTATGACGAGACTCGTGACCAGCTGCGTGCGATTGATGAGATCAAGGGCGATATGGAGAAAAACCGTCCGATGGATCGCCTGCTCTGCGGCGACGTGGGTTATGGCAAAACAGAAGTGGCGATTCGTGCAGCATTCAAAGCGGCGATCGAAGGCAAACAGGTAGCGATCCTGGTGCCGACGACGATCCTCGCCCAGCAGCACTATGAGACGTTCCGTGAGCGGTTTGCCGAGTATCCATTTAATATCGGGGTGCTGAGCCGCTTCCGTACACGCAAAGAGCAGAATGAGACGATCAAGGGAATCAAGCAAGGTACGATCGATGTCGTGATCGGTACGCATCGTCTGTTGTCCCAGGATCTGGTGTTTAAGGATCTGGGTCTGCTGATCGTCGATGAAGAGCAGCGGTTCGGCGTGTCGCACAAGGAGAAGCTGAAGCGTCTCAAAACCAATGTAGACGTACTGACTCTGACAGCAACGCCAATTCCGCGCACGCTGCATATGTCGATGCTCGGTGTGCGTGATCTGTCGGTTATCGAGACACCTCCGGAAAACCGCTTCCCGGTACAGACCTATGTAGTGGAACATAGCCCTACACTGGTGCGCGAAGCGGTCGAGCGTGAATTGAACCGCGGCGGACAAGTGTACTATTTGTACAACAAGGTACAGGGTATTCATGAGATGGCTGCCCATATCTCCGAACTGGTGCCCGATGCACGGGTAGCAGTAGGACACGGACAAATGTCCGAGCAGGAGCTGGAGAAGACGATTCTGGACTTCCTGGATGGTGAGTTTGATGTGCTGGTTAGTACCAGCATTATCGAGACCGGCGTCGATATCCCGAATGTAAATACGCTGATTGTACATGATGCAGACAAGATGGGGCTGTCCCAACTGTATCAGCTGCGTGGCCGGGTAGGACGTTCCAACCGGATCGCGTACGCCTACTTTACGTATCAGCGGGATAAAGTACTGACCGAGGTCGCCGAGAAGCGTCTCCAGTCAATCAAAGAATTCACAGAGCTCGGTTCCGGATTCAAAATCGCCATGCGTGACCTGTCGATCCGTGGTGCAGGTAATCTGCTTGGTGCAGAACAGTCGGGCTTTATTGCTTCGGTCGGTTTTGATCTGTATTCGCAGATGCTGGCAGAAGAAATTCAGAAGCGTAAAGTTACCATGCTGGGTGAGCAGGATCTCAAAGCCAATGACTGGAATACGACGATTGATCTGTCCATTGATGCGTATTTGCCTTCCGATTATATTTATGATAGTATCCAAAAAATAGAAATTTACAAGAAAGTGGCAGCTGTATCTTCCTTTGATGATATTGCAGAGCTGGAAGACGAATTGCTGGACCGCTTTGGCGAATTGCCGGAAGCCGTTATCCAGCTGATGCAGGTAGCCCGCCTGAAGCTGTACGGCAAACGTTATGGTATTGAGCATATTTCCCGTCAGGGCGATAATGTACAGCTCAAATTCCATGCTGGTCAGGAAAAAGCATTCGATATGACCCTTCTGTCCGAGATTGGCAATCGCTACGAAAGACGTGTACAATTTAATCAGGGTTCCAACATGATCATTCAGGTTAAAGGCAAAGGAATGACAGATGGCGAGCTGCTGGAGCTATTGCGCCAGTTTCTTGAGGCTGTCATGGAATCATTCAAATTAAAGGGGGAACTACAGAATGTGGCCAATTAAAAAAGCTGCTCGTAAAACAGCGGTATTGACAGCAGGAGCTGTACTTAGCATCAGTCTGTTGGCAGCTTGCAACAACGGCAATAACGCGGCAGCTCCACAACAGCCCAAAGCGGCAGAGCAAGCCAAGGATAGCAGCCCGGTTGTTGCTGAATATGAAGGTGGAACCATCACCGAAAATGAATTTAACAAAGAAGTCAGTATGCAGAAGTTTCTGACTCCTCAATATGCCCAAATGTTTGATATGCCTGAATATAGAGAACAAATCATGAATAAGTTGTTAGATCAGGAAGTTGCTTATAAATCGCTGGCGCAAAATGCTAGTGAAGCTGCCAAAACAGAGGGAGCTAAGCAAGCTGACGAACAAATAAAGCAATTTAAAGCTAGCATGGCTCCAGAACAATGGGAAGAAATGCTGAAAGCAGCGAGTTTGAAGGAGCAAGATGTAAAGGATTATATGACTCTTGTTCTTACAGGATCAGAAGTTATGAAAGAAAAAGTAACAGATGACAAAGTGCAGTCTTATTTTGATGCGAATAAAAAAGACTACACCACCGCTACAGTACGTCACGTGCTGATCGGTCTGCAAAGTGCAGATGGCAAAACAACCCGTACCGATGCACAGGCACTGAAACTGGCTAAAGAAGTCAAAGCCAAGCTGGACAAAGGCGCTGACTTTGCAACAATTGCCAAGAAATATACAGACGATACTGGTTCCAAGGAACAAGGTGGTCAGTACAAAGATCAAAAAGTCGGCAACTGGGTGGAAGGCTTCAAAAATGCAGTGCTGACGCAAAAAATCGGTGTAGTCGGCCCACCGGTTAAAACCGATTATGGCTATCATGTGATCAAGGTAGAATCCCGTACGGAAAAAGAATTCAAAGATCTGACTGCCGAGGAAAAGGATACCATCAAGTCCCAACTGGCTTCCCAGAACTTCAGCAACTATATGGCCAATGATGTTCCAAAAATGATCAAGAGCAAAAACCTGCCTAAAGCACCGGCACCTGCCGCTACTGAAGGAGCAGGCGATGCTACAGGTGGTGCTACCAGCACGCCGGGAACAACAGAAAGCCCGGGAACTGCCGGGGATGCTTCGACAGGCAAGAGCACGACTGAAAGTGGTGCAAAATCTACTGAAACTGCACCAGCAGAAAGCACAACCGAAAGCAGCAAGTAATCTTTCATGGAGAAGCCCTGAGGCCTTCTCATGCACTGTTATACTGAATAGCGCGGATTTCCGCGCTATTTTTGCGTGATACGGCTGAATTCTGTTATTCTTACTCGGAGATAAGTAGAAAATCAGGAAAGGAGATCCTCGTTATGAAAGAATCAGCGACCCCATCATCACGGATGCTGCAAGGAGCATTTATACTTATCGCGGCAGCTGTACTATCCAAGCTGATCGGGACCATACAGAAAATTCCTCTTCAGAATATGGGAGGTGATGGGGTATTTGGCATTTATAATGCTGTTTATCCATTTTATACGCTGGTTCTTCTGGTAGCGACAGCCGGATTTCCGGCAGCGGTCTCCAAGTTTGTCGCCGAAGAAATGGCTTCCGGCAATCCAGCCGGCGCCCGCCGGGTAATGCGTTTGTCGTCTTTGCTGCTGATGGTGCTGGGAATTGGCTGCGGTATCTGTATGTATGTATCTGCGCCGCTGCTGGCCAGCTGGATCGATAACAAGCATACCGAACTTGCCATCCGCAGTGCAGCGCTCGCGTTGCCGCTGGTGCCCATTATGGCAGGGCTGAGGGGGTATTTTCAGGGATTGCATGATATGGTCCCTACAGCAGTATCCCAGGTGACGGAGCAGACGATACGTGTAGCATCGATGGTGGTACTGTTGGTCATTCTGAATCAAGCAGGCCAATCCGATGACTGGATTGCTGCTGGAGCTACATTTGGCTCTGCTGCAGGCGGAGCTGCGGGGCTGATCGTGATGCTGATTTACTGGTGGATTCACAGGCGGCGTACCGGCAGTATAGCTACCGAGAGCGTTGTACTGCCCGCAGGCGAACGTGAGCCGGTCTGGCCGCTGTTCAAGGCATTGCTGCTGTACGCACTGCCTGTCTGTCTTGGTTCGCTCTCTGCGCCACTGATCAGCCTGGTCGATACCTTTACCATGCCTCGTCTGCTCAAAGGAACAGGCTGGAGCGAAGCCGAGGCGATGATCCAGTTCGGGATCTATAATCGCGGTATTCCGCTGGTACAGCTGCTGGCCATGCTGGCAACGTCCATGTCGGTGCTGTTTATCCCTGCACTGGCGGAAGCAAGGGTGCGGCAAAGAATGGATCTGATCCGCAGCCAGACGCAGCAGACGGTCAATTGGTTCTGGCTGCTAGGGCTCGCTTCATCTGTAGGCATAGCTTTGCTCGCGGTACCGGTCGATATTATGCTGTATCAGGATGATGCAGGCAGCGCGGCTATCCGCTGGCTCGCTTTTACAGGTATAGGAGCAACATTGTCGATTGTTACGGCAGCGATGCTGCAGGGAATGGGTTCAGTACGCGCACCGGCAGTTCATCTGCTGCTGTCTACTGTCGTCAAGGCCATACTGAATATTCTGCTGGTTCCACTGTATGGTATTAACGGAGCCGCTATTGCAGGCATTGTTGCTTATAGTCTGGGGGCTGTGCTAAACATCCTGCTGTTGGTTCGCGTGACCCGTTTCTCAATGTCCTGGCGGGATCTGCTTTGGAAGCCGCTGCTTGTTACGACGGTAATGGGTGTATGTGTGATCGGATGGATGTGGGCAGCAGGAATGATGATGGACATGATGCATATTCATCCGCGAATGGAAGCACTGGTAGTGACGCTGGGTGGAGTGGTCATTGGCGGATTGGTATTCCTGATCGGACTATTCCGTACACAGCTGATGACCGAGGAACAGGCATTGGCATTGCCAAAGATTGGCGGCAAGCTGGTGAAGCTGCTCAGAACGATGCGAATTACAGGCTAGACGAACATAGACAAGTATCAAATACAGATCAGGACAGGAGGAGAGCCAATGAGTGGAATATTAACGATTGTGGGGCTTGGATCGGGCGATGTGGATCAGCTGACTGTCGGCATTTTTCGCAGACTTCAGCAGGCGAGTCGTCTGTATGTACGAACCAAGGATCACCCCGCACTGGATTCAGTAACTGCCGAATTTATAACTTTTGATGATGTATATGAGACGAAAGAATCTTTTCCGGAAGTATATGCAGAGATTGCTGATCGGCTGCTGAATATTGCTGCAGAGGCGCAGGACAGCGAAGAGATTATCTACGCCGTACCGGGACATCCGATGGTTGCCGAGCGTACTGTACAGATTCTGCGCGAGCAGGGCGAAGCCAGAGGCATTACCGTTCGTATACTGGGCGGAGAAAGTTTCTTGGATGAGACGTTTACCCGTCTTGGATTTGATCCGATCGAAGGGTTCCAGCTGCTGGATGCTGCCCAGCTTAATGCCCAATTGCTTCAGCCGCAGATGCATACGGTAATTGGACAGGTATATGATACCTTTACCGCATCCGATGTAAAGCTGAGTCTGATGGAGCTGTATCCGGATGATTATGAAGTTCAAGTATGCCATTATCTCGGTGTAGAGGGCAAAGAAGTCATTGCTTCTGTACCTGTATACGAGCTGGATCATATCCAGGATTATGGCAATCTGTCTCTTATCTATGTGCCGCGTACCGACGATGAAATGATCCGCAACCGTACCTTTGCCCGTCTGCATGAGATTGTGGAGACGCTGCGCAGCCCGGGTGGCTGTCCATGGGACCGCGAGCAGACTCACCAGTCGCTGCGTCAGAACTTTATCGAAGAGACCTATGAGGTTCTGGAGACGATCGATGATGATGATCCGGAGCATATGCAGGAGGAGCTCGGCGATGTGTTGCTGCAGATTATGCTGCATGCCCAGATTGAGGAAGAGACCGGTACATTTAACGTGTATGACGTTATTGAAGGATTGAACCGCAAGCTGATCTTCCGTCACCCGCATGTATTTGGTGATAAGCATGCCGGTGATGCCCAGGCGGCTCTGCAGAACTGGGATGCCATGAAGGCCGAGGAAAAGCGTCTCAAGGGGATAGATACAGCAGCCGTTTCTGTACTGGACGGCGTACCACGTGATCTGCCTGCACTGCTCAGTGCCTACAAGATCCAGAAAAAAGCAGCCAAGGTGGGCTTTAACTGGGAAGATGTTGAAGGGGCTCTTGGCAAACTGGACGAAGAACTGGCCGAGCTCAAGGAAGCGATCCGCGAAGGCCATGATTCTCTGGATCAGCAGCTGGAATTGGGAGATCTGCTTTTCTGCGCGGTCAATATTGCCCGCTTTATCAAGGCGGATCCCGAACAAGCGCTCGCACTGGTCAATCGCAAGTTCAAGCAGCGTTTCCAGTATATCGAGCAGTCGCTTCAGGCTCAGGGTACCGCTATCGACCAGGCCAGCCTGGAAGAGATGGATCGGCTCTGGGACGAGGCCAAAAGCAAAAATCTGTGAATATTACACAGGAATTTGGGCTGAGAGCAAGAATGTACTATACTAGAGAAGCAGCTATATGTTAACATGCTGTTCATGGGACAGAACATGTTATCCAGTTGAATTTTTTTGAAAATTTGGGAGGCTTTTAATAATGAACAAAACAGATCTGATTAACAACATTTCCAACAATAGCGGTTTGACTAAAAGAGACGTAGAAACTGTCTTGAACGGTTTTCTTGATGAAATCACAAGCGCACTGTCCAGCGGTGACAAAGTTCAGTTGATCGGCTTCGGAACTTTCGAAACTCGCAAACGTGCTGCACGTACCGGACGCAACCCACAAACGGGTGCAGAAATTAACATTCCTGAGTCCAATGTTCCTGCATTTAAAGCGGGTAACAAACTCAAAGAAGCGGTTAACTAAAAATGCGTCTGGACAAATTCCTGAAAGTATCAAGACTGATCAAGCGCCGTACCGTGGCCAAAGATGTGTCTGAGCAGGGAAGAGTCCTGTTGAACGGGCGTGAAGCGAAGCCGAGCGCCACGGTAAAGGTAGGCGACGAGATCACTGTCCAGTTTGGACAGAAGCTGGTCACCGTCCGCGTCGAAAGACTTGCTGATACAACACGCAAAGAAGAAGCGGCAACCATGTATACTCTGACCAAAGAGGAACCGGTAGCCAAATCCGAAGATTTTCCGTTTTAATAGAAAGGCTGTTTTGTGGTCATTTGGACACAAAGCAGCCTTTTTGTCATTTTATTTGGTTACAAAGTGTTACATTTGATTATTTTGTGGTAATGTAAAGTTATACGGTATAGTTATGTCAATCAATTATAAAAATGGAAAGACTGAGCAAGGAGGAGACCTGATGATTCCAAAACCGGTGCCGATGCGAGGCGGCAGCCAACAACATAAAAAACAGACAGCTCCATCGTCAAATCATGGAGCACGTAGAAGGCTGCGGATTTGGATGGTAGTCATGGTATTGTTCCTTGGTTGGGCAATCTATACATTTGTGGTCCAATCCATTCATTTATCCGAGAAAAAGGCAGAGCTTGCCCAGCAGGAAGCCAAGAAAGTTCAGGCCGAGGCTGCGCTTGGTCAATCCCAGAATGAAGTTAAACGTTTGGAAGACCCAGAATATATCGGACAGGTAGCACGCAAGCAGTACGGCATGTATTTGCCGGGCGAGAAGCCAATCTGGGCTACCGATCCCGAAGAAAAAAATTGAATAATGCTGTGAAATGGGTCGGAATATACGCTATTCCTCAGTTGACCTAATTTTCGGCTTCCGTTATAATTTAATCACCGCAGGTCGTAATCCTATAGGATTTTACTGTATATTTTAAGGGAGGATCATTTTACTCTATGGCAATTGAAGTGGGCACCAAGTTAGAAGGCAAAGTGACGGGAATAACGCACTTTGGAGCATTTGTAGATCTGTCGGGAGGTGTCACTGGTCTTGTTCACATCTCGGAGATTGCCGACAATTATGTAAAAGACGTTAACGACCACCTCAAACTGGGCGATGTCGTTACTGTCAAAGTCATCAATGTCGACAAAGATGGTAAGATTGGTCTTTCGATTAAGCAGGCCGTAGACAAGCCGGCAGAAGCAACATCAGCACCATCTTCTAGACCACCTCGTCCTGAATCACGCGGCGGTGGAAGAGATGGAGGAGATCGTCCGGGTGGCGGTGGATTTAACCGTGGTGACCGTGGAGGACGTTCCTTCAATAAGCCTTCTGTTCCTAAAGCTACATTCGATGATAAAGTATCCCGTTTCCTCAAAGATAGCGAGGAGCGCATTTCATCATTGAAGAAAAATACGGAATCCAAACGTGGAGGCCGTGGTGCCAAGCGAAGCTAGTCCTCACCTGGCATACAGTATATAAATAACGACCGTAGATGCTCCGGCATCTACGGTTTTTTGCTGCTTGTCTGCCAGTTCATCCTGTGCAGCTGTTTGACCCGGGCATCCATCTGGATTCTGAATTTGTATAAAATGGTTATTTAATTGTGTTACACTGAGACCAGACCCAACTTGGAAGGGGAAGGAGAGACTCGCTTGTCGATGTCTTATCATTCTGAATTGCCAGCAGGAACTACGGTTACAGGAAGAACGAGAGGACAGCAGTACGTCATTCAGCGGACGCTGGGTAAGGGAACCAATGGAATTGTATACCTGGTAAATGGTCCGCAGGGTCAACCGTATGCTCTCAAGCTGGCAACGGAGAACCACGATCTGCAGCCGGAGATCAAACTCCTTGTCTCTTTACATAAGCACTGGAAACTGACGGGAAGAAATGATTCCAATCGTTACCTGTATGATGCTGATGATTACGAGGACGAAGGGAGACAGATCCCTTTTTATGTTATGAAATATGTAAAGGGCCAACCACTAAGTGCCTATCTGCGTTCACGTGGGATCGATAAAATCGGTATGGCCGGTCTCGGGATACTGGAAATCCTGCTGGAGCTGCATGAGTCCGGCTGGGTATTTGGTGACCTCAAGGCAGAGCATGTGATCATCACGGAAGAAGGCGAAGTCGAGCTGATTGATTACGGTGGAGCACGTCAGCAGGGCAAAAGCATACACCAGTTTACCGAGTGGTATGATCGTCACTACTGGAAAGCAGGGACGCGTACAGGCGACTTTGCCTATGACCTGTTTGCTTTTGCAGTAATCTGCCTCAAGCTGTTTAATGAGCCGGCTCTTCATAAAATGATATCCACGCGATTGCCCCAGATGCGCAGTGAAGCGGATCTGGTTGTCCTTATCGATGAGACCCCGGGATTAACCCTCTATAGCGGCTGGCTCAAAAAAGCGGTACGCGGAGAATTCAGAAATACCCGGGAAGCTTATAACAGCTGGAAAGCAATCAGCCGTTCCGGGCTTCCATCCAGTCGCAACAGCAGCGACATGATGACCCAGAAGCTCAAGCGGGCGTTTATCTGGTCACTGATTGCGCTGGCAGTCGTACTGTATATTACCATTTATATCAAAGGTTAAAGTTAGGAGAGAAGCATATGGAGCCGCAGACATGGAACAGGATACTCGATCATGTCCGCATGCTGGTACAGCAGGAGACATGGTGGAGACCTGGTAGCTGTATCGTCGCGGCAGTATCCGGTGGGCCGGATTCTATCGCTTTGCTGCATGTACTGCACCAGCTGTCCCCGGAATACGGATGGAGCGTCATCTGTGCCCATATGAATCATGGATTTCGGCCAGAGGAATCCGCAGCCGAAGCCGAGTTTGTCGAAGCCCAGGCGATGGCACTCGGCATCCCGTTCGAAGCGGAGCAGGTGGATGCGCCTGCTTATATGCAGCAGACCGGCAAAGGGGCACAGGAAGCTGCGCGCGAGCTCAGGTACCGGTTTTTGCACAGAGTCGCTGCCAAACACAGCGCAGATTCTATTGCGCTTGCCCATCATATGGATGATCAGGCAGAGACGGTAATGATGCGGATTATCCGTGGTACCGGACCTGACGGAATGGGCGGCATTAAAATGCATAGAATCGAAAAAAATGTGGAACTTGTGCGGCCTTTTCTGCGTATATACAAGGCAGACCTCATCCGTAGTTGCGAGGAATACCATTTTCAGTACATGAATGACAGCAGTAACGAGCTTCGCAAATATACGCGTAATCGCATCCGGCTGGATGTTTTGCCCTTTTTGCAACAGTATAACAGGCAGCTTGTTCCGACACTGTCCAGGCTTGCCGAGATTGCCGGACCGGAAAGTGAATATATTCAGCAGCAAACCGAGGCGTTATATGCGGAATTGGTTAAAGAAAAAGAAGGATCATTTTCATTTCCCGTGACTTCCTTTGTGGGCGCTCATGTCGCTTTACAACGGAGGTTGATTAAACTAATATTAAATTATCTGTCATCAACTGCTGAACAATTTGATTTTACCAAAATCGAATTAATCCGCCAGCAGATTGTAAACAGTCATCTCACAAGCTGGAATCTGGATGTTGGAGATCGGGTAATCTGCGTACGCGAGTATGAAGATATCCGGTTTATGCAGGATTACCGGGATGGAATAGAGCCATTTTGTATTCCTCTGCAGCGTGAAAATGCCACCATATCCATACCAGGGTCTTCGGATCAGGTAGAGATTCGCTTGCTGGAATGGAAAGAGTGTCATTCCGAAGCTTTACAGCTTTCTTCGGATGAAGCGTTATTTGATGCGGATTTAACGGATTTTCCGCTTTATTTGCGTTCCCGCCGTCCCGGCGATATGATCAAGCTGCTGGGCAGTGGAACGAAGAAAGTTAAGAATCTTTTTATCGATGCCAAAATACCATTATCTCAGCGTGATTGCCTGCCATTATTGACGGACGATCATGGCCGCGTACTGTGGATTCCGGGAGTCCGGCGCTCACAGGAAGCACTTTTGCATCCGGGCTCGATTCATTGTCTGTATATGAGACGGATAAAGTCTGCAAAATAATGTTTGATTTCCATCGATTTAGCTTGATAAGTATAATGTAGGAGGTTCATCCAAGTTGCACAACGATATCAAAGAAGTGCTCATCAGCGAGGAAGAAATTCAGCAGAAAATTCTGGAACTGGGCGCGAAGCTCGGTGAAGATTACAAGGATCGCAATCCGCTTGTAATCTGTGTCTTGAAAGGCGCATTTGTATTTATGGCCGATCTGGTAAAACGGATCGAAGTACCACTGGAAATCGATTTTATGGCAGTGTCCAGTTATGGTGCTTCCACCAAATCATCCGGTGTCGTTAAGATTATCAAAGATCTGGACGTATCTGTAGAAGGCCGTGATGTACTGATTGTTGAAGATATTATTGATAGTGGTCTTACGCTCAGCTACCTCATGGAGATTCTGCGTGGTCGCAGTGCCAAGAGTGTGCGTGTAGTCACCCTTTTCGATAAGCCGACAGGCAGAACAGTCGAGCTGGAGGCAGATTATACAGGATTCATTATCCCGGATGCCTTTATTGTTGGTTACGGTCTGGACTATGCCGAGCATTACCGGAATCTCCCCTACATCGGGATTTTAAAACCGGAAATTTATTCGAACTAATTACCGGCTCTGCGGGCAATAATGGAAATGGTTATGAATGGGCATTTTGCTCATTAATAACAATATCTGTTATTGCACTCTGACATCTATTGAGAAGGTCAGACGGGCTATGGTAAAATAATTTAAGTGTCTTGAGAGGAGGTAGGGGATGAATCGGTTCATCCGGAATTCTGGGTTCTATTTAATACTATTTTTAGTCGTGGTGGGCATTGTCCGTTACGTAAGTGACGGAAGTGAAGCTGCCGATAATCCAAGATATGACCAGCTCAAAGCCGCACTCAACAGCGGTAATGTAGCATCGGTAACGATTCAATATGATAACTATGCTTATCTGGTTACCGGTATGTACAAAGAGCAACCTGAAGGTGCAAAGACCAAGCAGTTTTCATCCTACATCCCTGCCACCGACGCAGCGTTGGATTTAATTAACACTGCCAGTGAAACCAAGGGGACGCAGGTAACCGTTAAGCCTAAGGAAGGCGACAGTATCTGGTTGTCTTTTATAACATCCATGATCCCGCTCGTGATTATGTTTATTCTCTTCTTCTTCCTCTTCAATCAGGCTCAGGGTGGCGGCGGCAAAGTGATGAACTTTGGCAAAAGCCGTGCGCGTCTGTATAACGAAGAGAAGAAAAAGATTACTTTTGAGGATGTAGCCGGCGCAGACGAAGAGAAACAGGAACTCGTCGAAGTGGTTGATTTCCTCAAAGATCCGCGTAAGTTCAATACCGTTGGTGCCCGTATCCCTAAAGGGGTACTGCTCGTGGGTCCTCCGGGTACAGGTAAAACACTCCTTGCCCGTGCAGTAGCCGGTGAAGCAGGAGTACCATTCTTCAGCATCTCGGGTTCTGACTTCGTCGAAATGTTCGTCGGTGTCGGTGCATCCCGTGTACGTGACCTTTTCGAGAATGCGAAGAAAAATGCGCCATGTATCATCTTTATCGATGAGATTGACGCAGTAGGACGTCAGCGTGGTGCTGGCCTGGGCGGTGGTCACGATGAACGTGAACAAACGCTCAACCAGTTGCTCGTTGAAATGGATGGTTTTGGAGCCAACGAAGGTATCATTATCGTAGCGGCAACCAACCGTCCGGATATTCTGGACCCTGCGCTTCTGCGTCCAGGTCGTTTTGACCGTCAGATTACGGTTGATCGTCCGGATGTTAAAGGCCGCGAAGCGGTACTGAAAGTCCATGCACGCAACAAACCGCTGACCAAAGATGTCAAACTGGATATTATTGCGAAGCGTACAACCGGCTTTACCGGAGCGGATCTGGAGAACCTGCTGAACGAAGCAGCGCTTCTGGCAGCACGCCGCAACCGTCGTGATATTTCCATGCGCGAGGTAGACGAAGCGATTGACCGCGTTATCGTAGGTACAGAGAAACGCAGCCGCGTAATCAGTGACCGCGAGAAACGTATCGTCGCCTACCACGAAGCAGGACATACCATCGTTGGTTATTTCCTGGAACATGCCGATATGGTACACAAAGTAACGATCGTGCCGCGCGGACGCGCTGGCGGTTATGTAATCATGATGCCAAAAGAAGATCGTACACTTGTAACCAAGCAGGAACTGCTGGATAAAGTAACCGGTCTCCTGGGCGGACGTGTAGCGGAAGAATTGTATATCGGTGAGATTGGTACCGGCGCATACAGTGACTTCCAACAGGCGACCAGCATCGTGCGCAGCATGATCGTTGAATACGGTATGAGTGAGAAGCTCGGCCCTATGCAGTTTGGTAATTCGCAGGGTCAAGTATTCCTGGGACGCGATTTTGGACATGAGCAGAACTACAGTGATGCGATTGCTTACGAAATCGATCAGGAAATGAATCGCTTCATCACCGAGTCTTACGAGCGTTGTCGTGAGCTGCTGCAAAAACACTCTCGCGAAATGCATCTGGTGGCACAAACATTGCTTGAAGTAGAGACACTGGACTTTGAACAAATCAAGTACCTGATCGAAAATGGATCATTGGAAGGTTTGGGTGAAGGCACAACTGGCGGTAACGACAGTGGTCCTTCCGAAGGTGGAGAACCTACTTTTGACAGCATTGGCGACTCCCAGGTACGTCTTGAAAAAGACAATAATCCATCATCAGCTCCAGGAGCGGGCGGAACCATTCCGAACAATCCAACTGACGGTTCTGATGATAATCGTGGCTCTGGTGGCGGTACGCCGACCATCTAAGTTCATAAAATGCAATCTTATCAAAAGCCTGAAGATCTCTAAGATCTTCAGGCTTTTTTTGTATGGGTTATAAAACGATAAAAATGACATGAACGTTAATGATTCTCCTAATACCTCCTAATACAATGACCTCTCTATAATTCCATAAAAAGAATGTTAACTTCGTGCCCAATAATGGATTGACAATCCTATAGAGGATTGTGTACATTATTGGAGATGTTGATCACAATTTTGACACATTTCGCAGTCGACTACGAGATTTTTTTCACAAAGTCAATAAGATCATCCATTTAATGATGAACCTATAAACGTTCAAGATTGTGAAAACTGTCTCAAACTATTACAGGGAGATGAATTCATGGAAGCTCTGGCATTGGAGAAAAAGGCAGAACGTGATGCAGAATTAAGGAAGCGTCTGCTTCAGTTGAAAAAGGAACGAAATGCTATTATTCTGGCGCACTATTACCAGCGGGATGAGATTCAGGAAGTGGCTGATTTTCGGGGAGATTCTTTTTTGCTGGCTCAAAAGGCAGCACAGACAGACGCAGATACGATTGTATTTTGCGGAGTTCATTTTATGGGAGAAAGCGCCAAAATACTAGCACCCAACAAAACGGTCATTATACCGGATGAACGGGCAGGCTGCCCAATGGCCGATATGGTCAATGTGGATGGACTGCGTCGTCTCAAGGAAAAGCATCCGAATGCCAAAGTGGTTACCTATATCAACTCCTCTGCCGATGTCAAAGCAGAAACCGATATCTGCTGTACATCCGCCAATGCGGTAAAAGTGATCCAGTCGGTCGATTCTGACGAGATTATCTGGGTGCCGGATAAAAACCTCGGTCATTATGTACAACAGCATACGGACAAGAAGATGATCATCTGGGAAGGATACTGCAATACCCATGATATGCTCACCGTCAAAGACGTGGTCGAGATGAGAGCCAAGCACCCCAACGCACAGTTTGTCGTTCATCCGGAGTGCCGTCCTGAAGTCGTAGCACTGGGTGACTTTGTAGGTAGTACGACTGCGATTATTAAATATTGCCGGGAATCGGATTGTCAGGAATTTATTGTAGGCACGGAAGATGGCACTGGTTATCAGCTGCGCAAGGATAGTCCAGACAAGGCATTTCATTTTGCCAGCAAATATCTGGTATGTCCCAATATGAAAGTAAACAATCTCAAAAAGCTCGTTAACTGCCTGGAGACGATGAAACCGCAAATTTATGTACCGCCAGCTGTTGCTGACCGTGCACGGATCTCGCTGGAACGAATGTTGGAAGTTTCTTCTTCCTAGAATCGGTCAATAGAAAGGCAGGCGTATGGGATGAATGCGGAATATAAGCAACCGGATAAAAAGGCGCATCAACACCTGGAGCAGAAGACAACAGATGTGCTGATTATCGGTTCCGGGATAGCGGGTCTGTATACGGCTATCCTCGCAAGTGAACATAAGAACGTGCTATTAATCACAAAGAAAGCATTACTGGAAAGCAACACTCGTTATGCCCAGGGCGGTATTGCAGCGGTAATCAGTAATGACGATTCGCCCGTTTATCATCGTGAGGATACTCTGCTCGCCGGAGCCGGACTTTGTTCATCCCCGGCTGTAGATATACTGGTACATGAAGGCCCGTCAGGTGTTCAGGAGCTGATACGGCTGGGGACTGCTTTTGATACAGCGAATGGACAACTGGAACTGACCCGTGAGGGCGCACATAGTCATCGCCGTATTTTGCATGCCAATGGAGACTCAACAGGCTACGAGATTGTCAGAGCATTGGCTCGTCAGGTAGCGGAAAATAAACGGATTACGATCTGGGAGCATCATTTTACGGTAGATCTGGTGCATGATAAAAAAGAATGCAGTGGTGCGATCGTACAGCGGCCGGATGGAAGCAGAGTATATGTGGAGGCAGAAGCAACTGTGCTTTGTACAGGTGGAACCGGCCAGCTGTATGAGCAGACGACTAATCCGGATGTAGCGACAGGAGACGGCCTGGCGATAGCCTACCGGGCTGGCGCAGTACTTCGGGATATGGAATTTGTGCAATTTCATCCGACCGCTCTTTGTTATCCGGGTGCTCCGCGGTTTCTGATCTCGGAAGCTGTGAGGGGAGAAGGCGCTATTCTGCGGAATCGGCAGGGAGAAGCTTTTATGGAGCGATATCATCCTTTACGTGATCTGGCTCCGCGTGATATTGTGGCCCGTGCTATCGTGAACGAGATGCAGCAGGATGGCAGCCCGAATGTGTATCTGGATATTACTCATGAGACGGCAGAGAAGCTTCAGCAGCGCTTTCCGACCATTTATGAGACCTGTATGAATTATGGACTGGATCTGGCATTGGACTGGATACCGGTTGCGCCGGCAGCTCACTACATGATGGGCGGCATCCGTACAGATCAATATGGAGAAAGCAGCATTCACAGGCTGTTTGCTTGCGGTGAAGTATCATCCACCGGAGTACATGGAGCGAATCGTCTGGCGAGTAACTCCTTGTCCGAAGCGATTGTATTTGGTAAAAGGATTGTCGAGCGCATTATCGATCCTTCATGGTCAGCTGTAGAAGCAGATAAACAGCGGTTCTACCATGATCGGCACACTCAATCGGTAGCAAGAATCGAATTTGATTATGGCGCAGCTGCCGCAGCTTGCGGAAATAAAATAGTCGAACCGAGTATACATCTGGCTACGCAGCTTTCTCGGATCAGCCGGCACTCTGAGCCACTGGCGTCTTCATCTTCTTTTGGCGACCGGAGAAATGTAAATAAATTCACAAGCGAAGCATCCAATCTAATGCTTGCTGTAGATGAACATGAAATACGGAAGCAGCTCCAGCAGATCATGACTGGATATGCAGGGATCAGCCGTAGTAGCGATGGGTTGCAGGAAGGTATGATGCTTCTCGCACGACTGCCAGATTTGCCTTATGAAGATTGTACCTTTGAGCAACTGGAGCTTCGCAATATGCATCTGTGTGCAGCTTTGATCTTGCAGGCAGCCTGGTATCGCCAGGAAAGCCGTGGTGGCCATTACCGTGAAGATTTCCCTGAACGAAATGATCTGGATTGGCAAAAGCATACACTACAGCATATTACACACGGACTCATGGAGGAGAATAGAGATGATGTTTAACGGATATCAGGAGAATCTTACGAATTGGATCAAACTGTGGCTGCAGGAGGATGTAGGATCAGGCGATATCACGACCGCTGCTACAGTTCCGCCAGGTCATCATAGTGTGGCTGTTATCCATGCCAAACAGGATGGTATTCTGGCCGGATTGCCTGTGGCCGAGCATGTATTTCATACGGTTGACCCTGAACTTCTATTTACCGCTGTTGCGACAGAAGGACAGCCTCTTGCCCAAGGGGATATTATCGCCAGAGTGGAGGGCAGCACCCATTCTCTGCTCACCGGAGAACGACTTGCTCTGAATCTGCTGCAGCGCATGTCCGGCATTGCTACACGCACGCGCCAATATGTAGATATCATTGATGAGCTGCCGGTGCGGCTTGTCGATACGCGCAAGACTACACCAGGCCACCGGATGCTGGAAAAGTATGCTGTCCGCGTCGGTGGTGGCAGCAATCACCGATTCGGTCTGTATGATGCAGTCATGATCAAGGATAATCATATCAAAGCGGCTGGTGGAATTCTGCCTGCTGTTCAGTCGGCCCGAGCACAGATTCCGCATACGATGACAATCGAAGTAGAGACCGAGACCCTGGAGCAGGTAAAGGAAGCCCTGCAAAGTGGTGCAGATATCATTATGCTGGATAATATGAATCATGAGCTGATGCGCGAAGCGGTCGCTTTGATTCGCAGGCAGAGCCCTCATGTCCGTATTGAGGCTTCGGGAAATGTATCGCTCACGACGATTCGCGGATTAGCCGAGACGGGGATCGATATTATCTCGGTTGGACGACTGACCTATTCTTTTGATAATCTGGATATCAGTCTGGATCTGGGAAACAAGAAGAGGGAGTGACACGTATTGGTATTGGTGATTGATATTGGAAATACGAATATTGCGTTTGGCGTATATCGAGGCGAGAAGCTGCTGCATCATTTTCGTATCAGTACCAATCGGCAGGCAACACCGGATGAGTATGGAGTGACGGTTCATCAATTATTTCAGATGTCGGGCATTATTATTGCCGATATCAAAGGCATTATCATTTCTTCCGTAGTGCCGCCGATTATGCATACTTTGGAAGAAATGTGCGAGAAATATCTGCATCATACGCCCATGATTATCGGTCCTGGCATACGTACCGGACTGAATCTGCGCTACGAGAATCCGCGCGAAGTGGGAGCCGACCGGATTGTGAATGCTGTAGCTGCTATTTCCCTGTATGGCAGTCCGGTCATTGTCGTAGATTTTGGAACCGCAACCACATTTGACTGTATTGATGACCAGGGCAATTATCTGGGCGGTGCGATTGTACCGGGCATCGGTATTTCCACAGAAGCACTGTATCAGCGTGCTTCCAAGCTGCCCAATATCGAACTGGAGAAGCCTCGTAAAGTGATTGGTCGCAATACAGTGCATGCGATGCAGTCTGGTATTATTTTCGGCTATGCGGGTCAGGTCGATGGCATTGTCAAAAGAATTCGCGCCGAAATGGGCGTATCTGCCCGAGTCATTGCAACCGGTGGATTGGCAGAGCTGATCTCCAGCGAGACCGAGACGGTAACCGAGGTGAATCCCATGCTGACGCTGGAGGGACTTCGTCTGATTTATGAACGGAACATCAGTACGAACCGTCCTGTACCACGCAGTGGTGAATAACCGCCATTTCTCTCCTTTGCAAAACTTTTGACGTGATGATCGCGTCTAATTAAAATAGATATAGCTTGGATACATTTGGTAATCAGATGCTTATGATAGGTAATATACGCATTTTTGCACAGCAGCTATCGAATTAAGCTGCAATGTACCCTATAATAGACTATATGTGCTTTGTATGACATCACGATCAAGCAGGCAGAACGAGAGGAGTTCATTTATATATGGAACAACATAACAGCAATACACAACCGGATCGTCTGATCCGTGGAATAGCAATGGGTGGCAAAGTACGTGCATTTGCTATCCGCTCTACCCATCTGGTGGAGGAGCTGCGTCGTCGGCATGATACATGGCCAACAGCGACTGCAGCAATGGGACGTACGCTGACTGCAGCAGCCATGATGGGGGCTATGCTCAAAGGCGAAGAAAAACTGACTCTTCAGGTCAAAGGTAACGGACCAATCGGACAGATTGTTGCCGATGCCAATGCCAAAGGTGAAGTGCGCGGTTACGTGGACAATCCGCATGTTCATTTTCCGAGCAATGCGATGGGCAAACTGGACGTGGCTGGAGCCGTCGGAACCGAAGGTTTTATTTATGTTATCAAAGATCTGGGACTCAAAGATCCTTACCGCGGGAGTGTACCGATCGTATCGGGAGAGCTGGGCGAAGATTTCACGTACTATTTTGCAACTTCCGAACAGACTCCGTCTGCAGTAGGCGTAGGTGTACTGGTGGATACGGATAATTCGGTCATCGTGGCAGGCGGATTCATTATCCAGCTGCTGCCGGGTCTGAACGATGCCGAGATTGATCAGCTCGAAAAAGGGCTGGGTAGCCTGCCGCCGGTAACTTCGCTGCTCAACGAAGGACTGGAACTGGAAGAGTTGCTGGGACGTGTTCTGCCAGATGTGGAAGTTATGGACGGTATGGATATCGTATTTAACTGTTCCTGTTCCCGTGAACGTGTTGAACAGACGCTGGTGAGTCTGGGTGAGCACGAGCTGGTACAACTGATCGAAGAAGACGGACAAGCAGAAGTGGTATGCCATTTCTGTAATGAGAAATACCAGTTCGATCGTCAGGACCTGGAACGCATTCTGGCTGAAGCCAGAAATTAAGGGATACTAAGACATATGACGAAGGTTAAATCACCGGTATGGACAGCCGTCATGGTCTTATTCATAGTCATCATTATGCTGCTCGGAGCCTTTTGGGTGATCCGGGCAGTTCAGCATTCTGGGGATCAATCGGATGTAGCAGTGGTGGGTAATGAATCTATTAGTGAGCAAGCATGGATAAGTGAATTGAAAAAGCGGTATGGTCAGGAAACACTGACACAGATGATGAATCGGCGGGTCGTGCAGTTGGAAGCAGATGCTCGCCATATTACAGTCAGTGATACGGAGATTCAGGATGATCTGGCAGAGCGGATGAGCGGGTACGCATCGCCGCAGGCTTTTTACAAGGAAATGCAGACGCAATTCGGTCTGACTCCCGAAGATCTGCAGCAGGAATCCAAGTATCAGATCCAACTGGAAAAGATAGCGACTGAGCGTATTGAGGTCAGTGATGCCCAGGTAGATAACTATTTGCAGCAGCACGCACAGGAGACGAAGCAGCACCAGTATGATCTGGCATGGATTGAGGCAGATACCGAGCAGGCTGCCGAAGAAGCGGTGCAGCGTATAGAGAGCGGTGAGGATTTTGCAGCAGTAGCACAGGCGATGTCTGTGGATTCTTTTTCCTCCGGCAAAGGAGGAGCGCTGGGCTGGATCGATGGGGATGATCCCTTTCAGCCGCCTGAAGTGATCAAGGTTCTTCCACAGATGCAGGCGGGAGACATTATGGGTCCGCTGGCCCTGAGTACCGGTCATTATGCTGTAGTACAGGTTAAGGATATTCGTACCCCTTCCTCTTCCAAACTGCAAATTAGTCGCGAGACTGCGAGACGCAAAGTGGCGCTAAATCAGGCAGAGCCGCTGACAGAGATTGAGCAGCAGCTGCGCAGCAAGTATGATGCCCATATTTTATCCGCTGCACCCTAGGATTCTGAGCCGGTAACATTGACATTGTACGGCGGGATTGATAATATTAAAGCATACTAATACCAACTATTTTACTCGGAATAACGTAGTTTGAAGACATAGATAGGTAGTGAACTGAACACAGCTACGTTCCATTATCTGAAGGAGGGCAACAGCATGGCAAAAGTCGTAAATAACGTGACCGAATTGATCGGAGGTACTCCGCTCGTTCGTCTGAATCGTCTAGTACCGGAAGATAGCGCAGAGATCTACCTGAAACTGGAATACCAGAATCCGGGTTCCAGCGTCAAGGACCGTATCGCACTGAGTATCGTGGAAGAAGCGGAAAAGCAGGGCTTACTCAAGCCTGGCGGTACGATTGTTGAGGCAACAAGCGGTAACACTGGTATCGGTCTGGCTATGGTCGCAGCAGCCAAAGGTTACAAATGCGTGATCGTAATGCCGGAGACGATGAGTATAGAGCGACGCAATCTGCTGCGTGCTTACGGTGCCGAGCTGGTGCTGACTCCAGGATCGGAAGGCATGAACGGAGCAGTCAAAAAAGCCGAAAGTATCCTCAATGAGAATCCGGATTACTTTATTGCCGAGCAGTTCAAGAATAAAGCCAATGTCAAAATGCACCGTGAGACCACAGGCCCGGAGATCGTCGAGGCGATTGAATCGATCGGTGGAACCCTGGATGCCTTTATTGCGGGTATCGGTACAGGTGGTACCATTACAGGAGCAGGCGAAGTTCTGAAAAGCCGTTTCCCGGATATCAAGATCTACGCGGTAGAGCCTGCTGCTTCTCCAATTCTGGCAGGCGGTCAACCAGGTCCTCACAAAATTCAGGGGATCGGTGCCAACTTTGTACCGGAGATTCTGAATCAGGATATCTACGATGAGATTATTCATGTAGAGAATGATGAAGCTTTTGAAGTAGCCCGTCGTGTAGCCAAAGAAGAAGGCGTGCTGTCCGGCATTTCTTCCGGTGCTGCTGTACATGCTGCGCTCAAGGTTGCCAAGCAGCTGGGCAAAGGCAAGCGCATTGTGGTTATCATTCCAAGTAATGGTGAACGTTACCTGAGCACACCACTGTACAATTTCGAAGCATAATTTATGTTAGTCAGCCGTTACGAATCTGCGGCTGACTTTGCGCCTCTGATTCTTTCTGTCCACAGATATGCGGATAGAGAGTCGGAGGCGTTTTGCTTAGCTGCTATAACCCGGAGTATCTTCAAAGGGATATAGTTTAAACATATAGGGCGTATTTCACAGCAGACCTTCTCAATTGCCAACCGCTTTAGTATACTAACGACAAACTACAGTTGATCAGGTTGGAGGAAGCAGATTGACCAGAGTATGTATATCCTTACAAGATTGGCAGCATTGGCTGAAGCAGGGATTCAACCAGCTGCCTTATATGATAGAAATACCACTGGAAGGCCATTTGCTGCCGGACAGCTGGGAATCGGTATGGAAAGAGCAATACCCCCATTCTTTTTTGTTGGAAAATGGTAAAAACGGACGGTATACCTATCTGGGACTGCATCCGGTGGCCCTATTGAGCGGTCAAGGCAATCGCTCAGTCATTCAGGAATATGCGCCAGGTAATGTTTTCGGGCAGTCACCACAGTTGGTGACTATTGCCAAAAAAACGGGCAAACCGCTGGACATACTGCGTGAGTGGATGTCAGCTCACCGGGCACCACGTGCGGCAGAGTTCCCGCCTTTTACAGGGGGCTGTGTCGGATTCCTCGGTTATGATGTGGCTCGTTCTCTGGAGAAGCTGCCTCATCAGCTGCAGGATGATTTGGATCTACCGGATTATGTATGGATGAAATTTGACCAGGTCTGGGTGATTGATCATCATGATCGCAAGCTCTACTGCTGTGTGCATAGGTCCGCTTCGGAAGAATGGTCAGCATTATTGCAAGAGACCGATTTGAATAATACTGCCTCTATGCCGGACAGTATTAAGCAAGCCTATTACCAAGCAGATCATCAGACAGCTGGAATGCTGGAACAGTGGAACAGGTGGCATCAGGCAGCGGACGTAGACTCGTACTCCCTGCACCATCGCCAGCAATTTCTGCTTCATCATCCCTTGTCTTCTACCGATTCGAGAGCAGACCATGGCCAGTTCCAGACCGGATTCCAGCAGGAATCGTTTGAGAAGGCCGTGCTTGCCGTACAGGAATATATTCGTCAGGGTGATGTATTTCAGGTGAATCTGTCTCTACGCAGTGAGCGTAAGATTTCAACAGCACCGGAATCTATTTATGAATGGCTGCGGGTAACGAATCCTTCGCCTTATATGGGGCTGCTGCGTCTGCCTGGTTTCCAGCTGGTATCTGCTTCGCCGGAGCTGCTCGTCTCCGTGATAGGCGATTCAGTCTCCGCTCGGCCGATTGCAGGTACACGCCGCCGCGGAATGAACGAGCAGGAAGATCAGGCCATGGAAGCCGAACTTACGGGTAATGACAAAGAGCGAGCCGAACATATCATGCTGGTGGATCTACAGCGCAATGACCTGGGGCGTATTGCCCGTTATGGAACAGTCCGTGTACCGGAGCTGATGACCATCGAACGATACTCCCATGTGATGCATCTGGTCTCCGGTGTCGAAGCGGAACTTGCAGCAGACCGGGATGTGTATGATGTGATCGCAGCTGTTTTTCCGGGCGGAACGATCACTGGTGCACCCAAGATTCGCACCATGGAGATTATAGAAGAGCTGGAGCAGACCCGCCGGGGAGCCTATACCGGTTCGATGGGCTGGATTGACTATAACGGCAATATGGAATTAAATATTATTATTCGAACATTAACCGTCAAGGAAGACATCGCCTATATGCAGGCTGGAGCCGGCGTCGTGATCGATTCCAATCCTTACCGTGAATACAGAGAGTGCTTTAACAAATCCAGAGCGTTAGCCAGAGCCGTGCTGCTTAGTGAACAGTACGATGCGGCCCTGCAGAAAAGGGAGGATTAACCATGATTCTTGTAATTGATAACTACGACTCGTTTACGTATAACCTTGTGCAGTACCTGGGAGAGCTTGGAGAAGAGGTTGTTGTACGCCGTAATGACGAGATTGATATGAATGGTATTCGTGAACTCGCACCGGATCATATTCTGTTGTCGCCAGGGCCTTGTACACCGACAGAAGCTGGCATTACGATTGATGTGATTCAGCAGTTCAAAGGCGAGATTCCGATTTTTGGTGTATGTCTGGGCCATCAGGCGATCGGTCAGGCATTTGGCGGTAATGTTATCCGTGCGGAGCGTCTGATGCATGGTAAGACTTCTCCGATTTTGCATCAGAGCAGTTCGGTATTTGAGAGTCTGCCGTCTCCATTTACAGCAACCCGTTATCATTCTCTGATTGTAGAACGCAGCAGTCTGCCGGATTGTCTGGAAATCACAGCAGAAACCGAAGAAGGCGAAATCATGGGACTTCGTCACAAAGAATATGCGATCGAGGGTGTACAGTTTCATCCGGAATCTATCGTAACGGATCATGGACATACGATTCTGCGTAACTTCCTGAGCCGCAAAGTAGACAAAGCTACCGTATGATGAAGTACGTTAGTATAAATGGTGTGATTACACCTATAGATCAGGCCGTGGTCTCCGTCATGGATCACGGCTTCTTGTATGGAATGGGATTGTTCGAGACATTTCGTACGTATAACGGGCAGCCTTTTTTGCTGAATCGTCATCTGGAGCGATTACAGGCCGGCTGTGAATCCCTTCATATCCGCTGGCAGGCGGATGAAGAGCAGGTCCGAGCGCACATTTATTCATTAATGCATGCGAATGATCTTAAGGAAGCTTATATCCGCTATACGCTGTCTGCCGGAACAGATATTTTGGGACTGCCTTCCGGTGCTTATGAACAGCCAACCGTGGTCATTTATGCCAAGGAGCTACCGGATACCAGTCGCAGAGTCCAGCTTCAGCAAGAACATTCGAATATACTTTCTTCATCGGAGCTTGAGAGTCTGCAGCAGCATTTATCGAGACGGAGCAAATCCTTACGCAAACTGCATACGCTGCGCAATACTCCGGAGGGTGATATTCGTCTAAAGTCGCTTCATTACATGAACAGCATTCTTGGTAAACAGGAGCTGCTCCAGTATGAAGATCAGCCTGCTACAGCTGTAGAGGGGCTTATGCTTACTTCGCGGGGAGAGATTGCGGAGGGAATCGTCAGCAATCTATTTTTTGTGAAAGATAACCGTCTTCATACCCCTTCGCTGGATACAGGTATTTTGCCGGGTATTACCCGCGCACATGTTATGGAGCTGGCTGGTCGTATCGGCGTACCTGTTGAAGAAGGATTGTACAGCTGGGAGAATCTGCTTGCCGCTGATGAAATCTTTCTTACAAATTCGATCCAGGAGATTGTGCCGGTAACCCGTCTTTTGGCGGAAGACCATAGTTACGCTGTACAGCAACAAGAGGTCGGTATTATAACCGCCCGTTTATATGCAGCTTATGAAAAGGAGGCTTATCATTTATGAGACAGCCTGTACACTATACACGACAATACACATGGGGTCCGGCAACACTGGAGCTGGGCCAATCAACACTAATTATGGGCATTTTAAATATTACCCCCGATTCCTTTTCGGATGGCGGAAGTTATACGTCGGTCGAACACGCACTGCAGCAAGCGCGCCTTATGATCGAAGAAGGAGCGGATATTATCGACATCGGCGGGGAATCTACACGTCCCGGTCATGATCCGGTATCCGAGCAGGAGGAACTCAGCAGAGTCATTCCGGTTATTGAAGCGCTCCGTCAGCATCTGTCCCACATTCCACTCTCTATTGATACGTACAAGGCAGAAGTAGCCAGACAAGCTCTTGCAGCCGGTGCCCATATAATCAATGATGTCTGGGGAGGCATGGCAGATGAGAGGATGTTTGCTGTAGCAGCAGAAGCAGGTTGCCCTTATATTCTGATGCATAACCGGTATGATATGAACTACACCGATCTGGTAACAGATGTGAAAAAGGATCTGCAGCAGCGAATTACCCTTGCTCTGCAAGCCGGCATTCAGCCGGACCACCTTATTTTGGACCCCGGCATCGGCTTCGCCAAACATGCCGATCACAATTTGGAGCTGATGAGCAGACTCGATGAGCTTACGGAACTGGGTTATCCCATGCTGCTGGGCACCTCACGCAAGCGGTTTATACGTACGGTACTTGATCTGCCTGCAGATGATGTAGTGGAAGGTACGGCTGCTACTACAGCATTTGGGATTGCCCAGGGCTGTCAGATTATCCGTGTACATGATGTGAAACCCAATAAACGAATAGCGACTATGTGCGATGCGATGCTGCAGGCAGCCGAATCGCCAGGTAAATACAGCAACTGATATCAGAAACGAGGAGGAACAGGCAGTGGATAAGATGATCATTAACCGCATGGAGTATTACGGTTATCACGGTGTATTTGAAGAGGAGCGCAAGTTGGGTCAGCGCTTTTATGTGGATTTGGAACTGGAGATGGATCTGTCCGAGGCTGGTCAAACCGATAACCTGGAGACTACGATCAACTACGCCGAGATTCACGAAAAGGTCAAAGACGTCGTCGAAAAAAAATCATTTAAATTAATAGAAGCCCTTGCTGAATGTATTGCGTCGACTCTGCTGGAAGCTTATACTGGGGTACATGTATTGACCGTTAGAGTCACCAAGCCGCATCCGCCTTTTGATATTCATTTTCAGGGCGTTACTGTTGAATTGCGGCGTACACGAAAGTGAGTGCAGGTTATGAATTCATCCGTTCCCTCTGAATTTTCAGAGGCTTATATTGCTTTGGGCGCCAATCTGGGCAATCGGGAGCAGACTTTGACCGAAGCCATACAGATGCTGGAGGCATATTCCGATATTTCGGTAATTCGTTGTTCCGGCTTTTATAAGACGGCACCGGTTGGTTATGTGGATCAGCCTTCTTTTCTGAATATGGCAGTCAGACTGCATACAACGCAGAGCCCGCATGAATTGCTATCCACCCTGCTTCATATCGAGAATCGTCTCGGACGCGTTCGGGATATACGCTGGGGACCGCGCACAGTAGATCTTGATCTATTGTGGATGGATGATCTTCATCTGAACTCCGAGACACTGGAGCTGCCGCATCCGCGTATGCATGAGCGGGCATTTGTACTGGCGCCGCTGCAGGAGATTGTGACGACAGAGACGCCTGCCTTATTTTCCCTTGTCGACAAATCACTTGTTCAGGTTGCTGACCAGCAGCAGGATGTTCATTATGTCAGTGCCTTTCCATTGTCCTTTAGTTCAAAATTGAAATAATTAATGGCGATTAGCCGCAATTGTGTATAGTCTGTCTCTCTATCAGCCATGGCGAGAAAATATTCTTCGCAGCATGGTACAACAAATGTATAAACTGTGTTTGCTTATCCGAATGATAAGAGCAGCAGTAACAAAGGAGTCAATCATCAGATGTTCAAAATCGGTGATATTGAAATGAAAAATCGGGTGGTACTCGCCCCGATGGCCGGCGTATGTAATCCGGCATTCCGTCTGATTGCCAAAGAATTTGGTACCGGTCTGGTCTGCGCAGAGATGGTCAGCGACAAAGCCATCCTGGCTGGTAACAAGCGTACTCATAAAATGCTGTTTGTCGATGAGCGTGAGAAGCCGATCAGTTTGCAGATTTTCGGCGGTGATCGTTCTTCTCTGGTAGAAGCAGCCAAAGTAGTAGACCAGGATACCAATGCAGATATTATTGATATCAATATGGGTTGCCCTGCTCCCAAAATCAATAAAATCGATGCAGGTGCCCGCTGGCTGCTTGACCCTAACAAGATTAATGAAATGGTTGCTGCCGTTGTCGCCAATGTCAGCAAACCGGTAACTGTCAAAATGCGTATTGGCTGGGATCATGATCATATCTATGTGATTGATAATGCCAAGGCAGTCGAGGCAGCCGGAGGCAAAGCGATCAGTGTACATGGACGTACCCGCGAACAGCTCTATACCGGTCAAGCCGACTGGTCTTATATCAAGCAGGCCAAAGAAGCAGTATCTATCCCTGTGATCGGCAACGGTGATGTTGTTACACCGGAAGATGCCAGACGCATGCTAGATACGACTGGCTGCGATGGTGTAATGATCGGGCGTGGTGCACTAGGCAATCCATGGATGCTTTATCGTACGGTAGAGTATCTCAAGACAGGCGAACTGCTGCCTGATCCATCGGCTGAAGAGAAGATCCGCATCGCTATTTTGCATATGGATCGTCTGATTGATCTCAAGGGTGAAGTCGTCGCGGTTCGGGAAATGCGCAAGCATCTGTCCTGGTACCTCAAAGGTCTCAAAGGATCGGCCAAAATCAAAGATTCTATTATGGAAGAAACCAGACGCGATGAAATGGTGCGAATCCTGCAGGACTTCCTGGAAAACCAGCCCAATCATGTCGCTTCGGCAGCTGATCATGAAGCAGCTCCGTTTGTACAGGTACAATGTGCTGCGCCGGCGACAGTCTGATCTTCTGGTCCGCCTTTCTAACAAGCAATCAAGCAAGCAAGCAGAAGACTTCTGTTTAACAGTCTGTACTTCAATAGCTACTGTATATGTAGATTCTGCTTATCTAGATCCTATCTATATAAATCATCTACTTGAAATCATGCTGATCTGAATATAGTAAAAACCGAGGCACTCTCCCATGAGCAGCTTCGGTTTTTTCGTTGTTTTTATCATTCCGCAGCCGATCCGGCCTTTTGGTTGACATTTCACATTCATTCCCATATACTTTTGCAGTATAAATTTGCCTGAGTCCATGATTAGATATCATATATCCTCTGGGGAATTTCCCTGCGTCACTATCGTTTTGATAATCTTGCATGAGTCTTCGCTGTTTCTGAATCACTGGCTATTATCATGCTGGGAGACCCCAAAGCGAATTTTCGAAAATTATTCACATGACAGGAGAATTGGTTGAGATGAGCGATAAGGAATTCATTTTAACACAGGACGGTCTACGCAAGCTGGAAGATGAATTGGAAAACCTCAAGTCCGTCAAAAGACGTGAGATAGCGGAACGTATCAAAGTTGCCATTGGATACGGTGATATCAGTGAAAACTCTGAGTACGAAGATGCCAAAAATGAGCAAGCCTTCATCGAAGGACGCGTTATTACACTGGAGAAAATGCTGCGTAATGCTCGCATTATCAACAGTAATGAGATTGATACAGATTCGGTTAGCATTGGTGCAACCGTTATCGTTGAAGATCTGGAGTTTGGTGACACGATGGAGTACACGATCGTTGGTACAGCCGAATCCGATCCTTCCCAGAACAAGATTTCCAATGAGAGCCCGGTAGGCAAAGCGATCCTGGGCAAACAAAAAGGTACCGTTGTTGATGTAAACGTACCTGCTGGTGTAATCCAGTACAAAATCCTGGAAATCAAAAGATAAGATGGATGTGTCCGAATAACGTGCATATACGCTTTATAGCGAACTGCAGCGGTTATGTATACTTACAGTTTGACCAAAAAGCTTCCCTAGGGGAGCTTTTTTCTTGAAATAAGCAGTGTTTTTGCGAAATAAACGCTAATATTGGTTTTAAAGATTTCAGATTGTCCTCAAATCAAGTACACTATAATTATGTGGCTTGTTGACTGAATATAGCGGCTTATACAGAGATTCTGTATTGGATTGGCTGCAGGCGAGATGACGCAGATATTGCAGTACAGGAGAAGGCTTCTGCCAGATCGTGCAGGCATTCGGATGATTCGCGTGGAACAGCCGTATGCATCCTATATCCGTATCTGCATTCTTTTGTCGTCATGAGAGAGCCGGCAAGTTATTACCTTCAAAGGAGTGAGACCCAGCGATGTCTGATGAAACATTGAATCCTGGTCAAGAAGAACAGGAACACATAAGTGAAAGTGAACTGAACGAACTACTGCAGGTACGCCGTGACAAACTGGACGAACTGCGTGGACTGGGTATTGACCCATTCGGTAAAAAGTTCGTACGTACGTCTAGTGCAGCAGATTTGCTTCACACGTACGAGACCATGACCAAAGAAGAGCTCGAAGAAAAAGAAGTAACCGTAAGTCTGGCTGGTCGTATCATGACCAAGCGTGGCATGGGTAAAGCAAGCTTTGCGCATATCCAGGATCTGAGTGGTCGTATCCAGATTTACGTTCGCAAAGACACTGTGCCTGAAGCCAAATATGAGGCTTTTACCATTCTGGATCTTGGAGATATCGTCGGTGTGACCGGTACGGTCTTCAAAACCAAAACAGGTGAGACATCCATCAAAGTAAAAGATCTGGAAGTGCTGACTAAGTCCTTGCTGCCACTGCCGGATAAATATCATGGCATGAAAGATGTAGAGCTGCGTTATCGCCAGCGCTATGTCGATCTGATCGTGAACCCAGAAGTGCAGAAAACATTTATCACCCGTTCCCGCATTATCCAATCCATGCGTCGCTATCTGGATTCTCTTGGCTATCTGGAAGTAGAAACACCGACACTGCATGCAATCGCCGGTGGCGCTGCAGCCAAACCATTTATCACGCATCATAATGCGCTGGATATGGAACTGTATATGCGTATCGCTCTGGAGCTGCACCTCAAACGTCTGATCGTCGGTGGCTTGGAAAAAGTATACGAGATTGGCCGTGCTTATCGTAATGAAGGTACATCTACTCGTCATAATCCGGAATTCACCATGATTGAGCTGTATGAAGCTTATGCCGATTACGAGGATATCATGAACCTGACCGAGAGTATGGTAGCCCATATCGCTCAGGAAGTACTGGGTACAACACGTATTCATTACCAGGGACAAGAAGTAGATCTGACACCTAACTGGCGCCGCGTATCCATGGTCGATGCAGTCAAAGAAGTCAAAGGTGTAGACTTCAGCGTGCATATGACCGATGCCGAAGCACAGGCACTTGCCAAAGAACACAACGTTAAAGTAGAGCCGCATATGACTTTCGGCCATATCGTTAATGCTTTCTTCGAAGAGTTTGTAGAAGAGACGCTGATTCAGCCTACATTTATTACAGGCCACCCGGTAGATATTTCTCCACTGGCTAAAAAGAGCGAAGCCGATCCTCGCTTCACCGATCGCTTCGAGCTGTTTATCGTAGCGCGTGAACATGCGAATGCCTTTACTGAGCTGAATGATCCTATCGACCAGCGTCAGCGCTTCGAAGCACAGCTTGTTGAAAAAGAAAAAGGCAATGATGAAGCCTTCGAAATGGATGAAGACTTTATCCGTGCGCTGGAATACGGTATGCCACCAACAGGTGGACTGGGTATTGGTATCGACCGTCTGGTTATGTTGCTCACAGATGCAGCATCTATCCGCGATGTCCTGCTGTTCCCGCATATGCGTAATCAGGCACACGAATAAGAAACCATTAACTTCTATAAGATAATGTCCTGGTATGCCAGTTAATAAGTCAGCCATATACTTCTCTGCATCAGCTATAGTCATGCAGCAATAGCATTTATATAAATGAAGTTATACTCCTTTTATATAAAAAAGTCTGACTGAAGCACAGAATATAGGTGGATTATTCTCTTCTATAGAAGGTTGTTGTATATAGCTATAGGAGATAATCTACTTGTAACTGTAACTGTAACTGTAACTGTAACTGTAACTGTAACTGTATACACATCTGCATTGATAAAAGACCCGCTCTTTCTAAAGAGTGGGTCTTTTATCATATTACTGCTTAGCAAAAACTGAATTAATGTCTTTTTAGCTAAATACGAATCTACATATAATCCATATATAGTCCATACTCATAGCTCATATGCTAAATTGAGACTCAGCGGCGGACGGGTGATGCAGTAATAAGCTTCCAACTCATTTGTATAGAAAAGAAATCCGAATTCATTTTCTGTAAATCTATTCCAATGTCTCTTACAATAATTCAATATGCTATCAGTCTTGCAAGATATAATGTATGCTTCATAATCACATATACTATTACCCTCATAGTAGTCGGCCAGATAACGGCCGTGTTTAAAATAGAATGTGGCAGACCTAGTAAAGAGTATCTACTTACATCATCAGAGGCAAAACAAGTATTAGACCTTAAAACATAACTATTATCATAAATTGGATCGATAATTTTTCTTTAATATCCGACTACATGCTATCAGCAAAAACATGGCTATTCTCTATACAAAACGTTATAGATAGCAAGTTAGCAGAACTATTGATCATTTTAATTTATAGAGGCATAAAAAGATTTTATAAAATGCTTGCAAGGTAGCATCATTCATGGTATTCTATAAATCTAGTCGCGATACGGTGTCATGCCGGTGACTACTTATTACATTTCTAATTGAATTAGCTGTCAAAAACTTATTAAAAAAAGTTGTTGACACGAAATTGAAAAGGTGATAAGATATAAGAGTTGCTGCGAGAGA